>NC_018721.1:1543511-1852213 GCF_000153485.2 Psychroflexus torquis ATCC 700755
AGCCATTTTCCAGTACTTTCGCCTATGCCTTTTTTATCCCAAGACATGCTTGCAATACCTTTTTTTGCTAATTCATTCCAGATATGTTCGTAATAGCCGTAGGCATCACGTCCTAATTCTCCGTCACCATGAACAAAGATGACCAGAGGCGTTTTCTCTCCAAGGCTAAACTTTTTCTTGGGTAAATTCACGACTCCTTCAATGGTATCTGATTGAAATTGAAAATGGATAACTTGACTTTGGTAATTCGTTTTCCCCCACAAGAAAGTAGTGGCAACTAGGAGTAAAATTATGACGATAATTATTTTTGATATTTTATTCATTGTATGTATGTTTTAATTTTAGTTATGCACTTACTACGTTTGAGTTCTGAAATAAATTCAATTAAAAATTAAATCTTACTTCTAACTGAAATCCGAAATTTCTATTGATCCCTTTAGACGTTTGCCAATGTTGAAAAACTCCTGCTCCAATCACGATTCCAAACTCTGTCCAAGGAATTGCCTTTATTTGTTTATGAATTGAAGGGCAAAGATATTTTGCAATAAAGAATAAAGTGAACCTCCCTATAATGTGAAGCAAAAAAAAGTGTCTTACTTTATCGGGAACACACTACTAATACTATTAAAGTGCTTGTATACAAGTAGTTAAGTAAGTAAAAAAAGCGCATTCAATATACCTGAAAAATAATTAATCATGTATACCCTTGTGCTGTTTACTATCCGAAACTATCGTGATTACTGCTTTTCTGATAAAAAGATAGGAAATAAACCACTATGACTGGAAGTCCATAGTTTAATAAAGAATGAAATTCTTTCTAGCATATCTAATATCCAGTTACTTTTCTGAATGGGCTTAACTTTATGGTGCTCAAGATATTCTTGAACCATCTCATCAGTTAACTGGCCAGTAATCCACGCCCCATATCCTACTTCCCAAAAATGTCTACCCCAATATTGCTTATTCAACTTGGGAAATTCCTTCTGTATTAGTCGAGAAGAGCGGCCTTTCAATTTCTTTACCAAAATACTTACACTCAATGAAGGTGGGTACTCAACATGCATGTGTACATGGTCCTTACTCACAACTCCCTTTAGAATTTGTACATTCTCAGAATTGCATATCTGTATCAACAAATCTCGACAGCGATGCTGTATATCGCCTTGTAAAACAGAGTAACGATATTTTGTCGCCCATACTATATGACAACTCAAATTAGTTATTGAGTGGGAATTCTTGCGGTAGTTTGACATCCAACAAAACTAAAAAAATTTATAGAAACTAAAGTAACTGCAATGAAATTGCAGGGTTTTAACCTTTAACTAGATAATAAAATCTAACAAGAGAATGCTGTATATTTCAAATGTATAGTTTCTGACATTTTAATAGATGAAACAGACCTATTCAAAATTTAGCATCTAAAGGAATCATTAATAGCGAATAGCGTTTGACCATTGAAAAATAAGGAATAAAGCCACCTGAAAAAAATCTCATTATCTTCTCGGAATAAAAGGAGGTTTATTAGTATCAAGCAAAATACGAACACAACAACGGAAGATTAGCAAGTGAAGTTTTTCAGGTCGAAAAAAAAGCGTTGGCAGTTTGCATTGGCTTTCATCCTGTAATTTTTCGCATGATATACTCCAGGGGGCCTTTTTTAAATTTCATGCACCAAATATGAGAAAAAAATATAATTACAACGCTAAAAACAATCGCATAAACTATGGTAAATTCAATAGAAAATGCAAACTCTAATTTCCTAAAAAACAATTTTATAGCCAGCATTCCAATGATAACGTGAAAGAAGTAATTACTTAATGAAAGCTGTCCTGTGCTTACCATCTGCTTTATAAAAAGGGTATGCGATAATTTAGTACTAATGTATATGGATATTGAAATAATAAAAACAGCTAAACTAGAAGCTGTAATCATATAAAAAAACATTGGTGGCATTGGTGTTGTTCCTAAAAGATAGGTAAGGTCCGATGCTTTTGTTGGCGATAATTGACTTAGATTATCAATTAAAAATAGTGAAATACTTTTAAAAACAAGAAATAGTGTAAGAGAAAATAGGCTTACTCGCTTTCTTACCTTCGCATTATTAAAGTTTATCCTTCCAATCCAAATGCCTGTTAGAAGAAAAGCAATCCAAGGGAAAACAGGATGAAAGCCATTCAGAAAAAAATTGCGAAAAAATCCGTTTACGGTATAGAAATCTGTGTATTCTAAAGTAGTCCAATCCCAACCTGCTTCATAATTAAAGAATAACAGGAAAGCAGAATAAGCTATTATTAACAAAAAACTTAGTGTTTGTAACCAGTTGCGGGAGACAGACAAAAACAAAATTCCTATTGGTAAATACAGACCATAATAATGTAAAATATCGCCAGGCCAAATAGAATAATAGCTCAAGCCTAAAACCAAAAGGAATGCAGCTCTTTTTAATAGGATTGTTTTTACTTTTCTTATTTCGCCAACATCATTTTTAGCTTTTGCACTTTGATACATTAAAGTCATACCAACACCCACAAGAACTACAAAAAGAGCCGCTGCTTTACCCGATACTAATTCTACCAACTGATACAAATAAGCATCAGTTTCTACTACCATCACGGTCTTAAAATTCACGAATATCATTCCAATGATAGCGAGACCTCTTGCAAAATCATACCCTAAAATGCGATGCGTTTCACCTGTCATTATTCTTTTGTTGTATAATGAATATCAACACCGTCCATTTCTTTAATGTCAATATTCAAAACCATTTTATTCATTGATAGCTTATCAATAAAAAAATTTATAGCTTCTCCTTTATCATTAAACATAGTAAAATAGTTTTTCTCAGTATTGAAAGTCCATTTTCCTGCTGTTTTTATCCCCTCATCCAAACCCATATAAGTCATATCGCTTTTTAGCAACATATAATCGTTCTTTTCTTTTTCCTCAGGTTCGTAATCTACCCACATAACTTCATACTTTTCGAGATACCACTTTTTACAAAGTGTTTCTGTGTTTAAAGTTTGTGAAAACCCACTCGTATATAAAAGGGTAAGAAGTACAGATGTTAATAGTATTTTCTTCATGGTATAAGATTTATAAAAAATTAGTATTGAATAACTCGATGAATCTATTTCTTAATTAAGGTGGTAAATAAGACAGGGATCACCACCAATGTTAAAATTGTTGCTACAATTAAACCAAACATAAGTGCTACTGCTAAGGGAACAAACATTTCGTTGCCCGATAGCGAAAGTGGAATAAGAGCCATTACGGTAGTTGCTGTGGTGACCATAATTGGAACAAATCGCTGATTGGATGAATCTCTACTCGCTTCGATAATACTCATTCCTTGCTCTTTGGCCCTGTTAATGAACGTAATGAGCAATATGGCATCGTTTACAACAATACCTATCAAACTGGCAATTCCTAAAATTGCGGTAAATGAAAAGGGCTGACCAGTAACAAGCAACCCTGCAATTGAGCCAATAAATGCCAATGGCAAAGTGAGTAGTATTACAAAAGGTTGTGCAAATGAATTAAATTCAATCATTAAAATAATATAGACAAGGAATATTGCAGCAAGTGCAGCGAAGCCTATGTTTCCAGAATCTTTTTTAGATGCTTCCCGCTCTCCATTGAAGGTAATATCCGTTCCACTTGTATTTAGTTTTGGTAAGATTTCAAATTCAATAATATCGGCAATTTCGGTAGCACTATAACCCTCTTTTGCATCGCAAAATACGCTTATGTTTCGTTCCTTATTGGTATGCCTGATGACAGGATATTTCTTCTCAATTTTGATATCTGCTATTTGTTTTAGCAGGATTTTTTGTTGAGTTTGTGACGAGACAATTCCCAAATTCTCAAGCTCGGAAATAGAAGATATATCACCCGAAATGTTCACAGGGAATTCGTTTCCATTTTTCCTATATTTTGTCAGTTCGCTGCCCATAAGAGCCAAATTAATTTGCTTTTGAATATCGTATTGGCTTAAACCTAGCGACGCTGCTAAATTAAAATCAATATCGGCTACATATTCGTATTTCGCATTACTTATGCTCGTCCCAATTTTATAGGCTCCTTCAAGGTTTCGAAGTGTGTCTCTTATCATTTTTGCAACTTCAATATTTCTATCAATATTATCGCTCGAGATATCGAGTAGCACTGCACCACCCCCCGAACCCGACAAGCTTAATAAGCGGGTTTGAACAGAAGCTCCTATAATTTTTTCGTTAAATTGATTTTGTAAATAGGCTGCCAGTTCTTTTTTATTGGTGAACTTTTCGCTCTTATCCATATCAAAATCAACTTTAATTTGTGCATATTCCAAGGATTGCACATTTACTTCCATCAGTTGATAAAAGCGAGGCAATGGTTTACCAATAGATGAGGTATATGATTTTGTTTCGGGTTGTTGTTGTATAATATGCTCTATTTTTTCAACAACATTTTCTGTATTTTCTAGACTAAAACTTTCGCCAGAAATATCAATATAAAGCGTTTGCTTATCTGCTGGGGGGAAATATTCCTCATTGAGAAACCGCACTGATATAAAAGCTACTATTAATACTACAAAACTAATGGTAAGTGTTGCCTTTTTATAGGTCAAAGCTTTGTCCAAGAAATTAATAAAGAACATTCGCAAATAATTTTTCCTTATTTTTTTCTCTTTAGACTTTCGTGCAAATAATACGGTTAAGGCTGGTATGACCAGCATTGACACAAAATAGGAAGCAATTAAGGAAATAATTACAATTTTTGGTATGGCACCCAACAAATCGCCAGCAGCACCAGGTAAAAATAATAAAGGCGAAAAAGCCGCAATAGTGGTTAATGTTGCCGAAAGTATTGGTTTTGCAGTTTCTTTTGCACCCAGATATGCGGCTTGTAATTTATCTTTTCCTTTATTGAGGTGTTCTTGCACTGCTTCTACCACAACAATGGCGTTATCGACGAGCAAACCCAAAGCAATAATTAAAGCCGTTGTAGATATTTGGTGAACCTTTAAATCGAAAACCCACATGGCGATAAAACTGATAAGTATTGAAAGCGGTATAGCCACCGAAACAATAATTGCATTTCTGGAACCCAAAGCAATAAAAACCACAATCATCACAAAAGCAATACCCTGCAAAAGATTCATCATAAAATCAGAAATTGATTTATCTATGCTCTCTGGCTCAAAAGATATTTCATCAATAATTAAATCATCAGGGAAATCTTGTTTTGTGCTTTCAATTCGTTGTCGCACATCCTTACCTATTGGGATAATATTCTTCCCAGATTTAAAGAAACCTGCCAGCAAAACCGCATTTTTTCCATTTTGTTTGGTTTTGTATTTTACATCTTTACTTTCTACTATTTTTACAGTAGCTAAGTCTTTAAGCCTTACAGAACTGCCATTTTCTGTAGAGGTATAGAGTATTGTATTTTCAATATCCTTTACAATTCCGAATGGGCTAGTAATATTCACGTTTATCTGGCCATTTTCAGTTTTAATTGCTCCAGCAGGAAAGGTAACATTCTGAGCTTTTATTATGTCTGCTACATTTTCAATCGAAATTGGATATTTCTGAAGTTGAGCAATATCAACCTTAATTTCAATTTCTTGTGGAATTTTCCCAATCAGTTCAAAACGAGTAACTCCATCAACTTTGGAGAGTTGCTTCTGAAAAACTTCAGCATAGGCCGATAATTGTTCATAGTTATAGTTTTCGCCGGAAAAACTGATGATCATTCCTGCAGTTTCAATCAGTTTTGTGTCTATGTAAGGCTTATAGGCCTCTTTCGGAATACTACTATCAATATCATTAATAACTCTTCTGAGTTCTTGCCACGATTTTTCTACCTCAGCGTCATTGGTTAAGGATACGACAACAATAGAAGCACTATTAAAGGAATAGCTCTCTACTTTATCAAAACCTGAAATCTCATTAACAGCATTTTCAATTGGATTCGTAATAAGTTGCTCAATATCTGTTAGGGATGCACCCGGATAAATGGTCGTAATCATGGCAACAGGCACTGCGATATCTGGGTTTTCTTGTTTTGGTAAAAGAGTGTAAAAATAGAAACCAACGATGGCAACAGCAATTGCGATAAACAAGGTAATCTTGCTCTGTTTTATTGGAGCTGATAGAAACGATGTTTTTAAATTTTGATTTGTTTTATTCATGATTTCTATTTAACAATTTTTACTTTATAACCCTCTTTGATACTTGCCGCTCCCTTAGTAATTAACTTATCGTTTTCTCTTAGGCCAGAAACCCGAACTTCTTCGCCCGAAAAATCAATAATTTGAACTACTTTTTTTCTTAATCTGTTGTTCTCTGACAGATTCACAAAGTCTTGCCCATTGTTTGAAATATATTTTATGGGAATCCAAATTCCTTGAAGCGTGTCGGTTTCAAAATATATTTTTGTGGTAAGCCCAATACTTGCTTTTATGGAACTATTATTTGAGAAATCAATTTTAACAGTATGCCTAAAAGTCTGAAAATCCGGAAGTGTAGCTATATAATTTACCTGACCATTTACTTTCTGATTTTTAATTTCAACGATTACTTTTGTGCCTTTTTTTATGATTTCCAAGTCTTTTTGCGACAATGCCGTTTCTGCAAATAATCCTTTGCCTTGAATAATTATGGTTTCTGCTCCTGCATCAATAAGTTCTCCAACTTTTGGTAAAATATCAGAAACAATTCCGTTGGATTGAGCAATAAGTGTCGCTTGTTTAAAATCTTCATTTTTTGCATCGCTGTTGATTTTACTTTGTTCCCAATCTTTATATTTTAGATCACGGTTCAGTTTTTCTTTTTCGATATCTGTTCCCGACACCCCTCCTAATTTAAATACTTTATCAAGGTTTTGACAATATTTTTTGGCTTCTAAATAGGCACTTTCAGCTTGTTTTTCTTGGTTCTTAGCTACATTTAAGGCTAAACTGAAACCTTTTGTTTCTAATTGCATCAATTTAGTGCCTTTTTTCACAAACTGATTTTTACTGACAAAAATTGATTTTACTCTCCCAGGTGTCAGAAAGCTGTAGTTGATAATTTTAGAGCTTACTATTCCAAAATATTCAATCTGACGAACTCTTTCTTTGTTTTTTAGAATTTCAATTTCAACAGGAAATTCTAGTTCTGCTATCTGTTCTTCATTTACATCATCGCAAGAAAATAGTGTAAAAATCGCAAGGAATAGCAATGAGGAAGTAAAGGGTTTTAAACTAAATGTTTTCATTTTTTATTTTTTTAGTAATTAGCAATTGCGTTGTTAAAATCAATCTGTGTGCACTTAAAATTATAAATGCTGTTGTATAAATTTATTTCAGCTCTGTTATAATCGTCACTTATATTTCTTAAATCAATTTGAGATATTAAACCGCTTTTTGCCGTTTCAACAGCAATTTCATAAGCTTTCTTTGCTGTTTCTCCTGTTGATGTAGCTGCCTGTATGGTTTCATATTCTTCTGATAATTTCAATTCTAGATTTTGAATTTCAATAGTCATACTCATTTTGGCTTCTTGTTTTTCAAGTGAAGTAATATTAGATACTATCTTTGCCTTACTTACTTGAGATTTTCTAAAACCACCCGAAAAGATTGGAACAGTGAGTGTTACCGCTGCATATATAATTTTATTCTGATTATCTTGAAAGGTCCATTCATCTGAACTACCAAAATAACTGTAACCTGCTCTAAAGTCTAATGTTGGATAATACTCCGCTTGCTTATTTTTAATATCTAATTCTTGCAAATAAGTATTGGCTTCCAATAATCGGTAGTCTATCCTATTGCCAATTACATCTTCTGAATTTACTGTAGAATCTTTTAATTCATATTCTGCTAAATCGTAATCTAATACAATGTTATCCTTTGGGTTTATTCCTGCAATTAATTTTAAATTTCCTAAAAGCATTAAATAATTTCTTTTTGCTTTTAGGGAATTTGGTAATTCTTCTTCCCAGCGTATTTTAGCTTGCAACAAATCCAATTCAGATATTAACTGATTATCATATTTATTTTTAGACGCTATGTAGTTTTCTTTTGCATGTAACTCCGATACCTGACTAATTTGGTATACATTTTTAATTAATACGGTTTGTAAGAAGGCTTTTTTAGCTTCAGCAATTATCTTGATTATCCGGTCTTCATTTTGCAATCTTCCAATGTTAGAAAACTGTCGTGCTGATTTTAAATTGTAAATATTTCTAAGGCTAAATAAGTTTTGTTCTAACAAAATATTAGCCTGAAACTCGTTATTAAAATTTGTTTTGAATCTTTGCACTATTTGAGGAACATCACCTGTAACAGGGTCAATATTTTCAAAATCTGGAGCCTCAAAAAAGATGAATTGATCGTTTAAATTACGTTTTACTTCAGTTTGTCCATTTATCTGTGGCAATAATGCCGACATAGCCTCTTTAATTGATAAGTCTGCTAATCGACTCTCTTTTTCAGAGATTTTTATTTGCAGATTATTTTCACGAACTGTATTCACAAATGTTTCTAGATTGTAAATAGTTACATTGCTTTGCGAAAAAGAAAACTGTGAAATAAAACTTATCGTCATAATAAATAAGCTTTTAATAAGGGTCCCTTGAATACTAAATAATTTCATTTGCTCACATTGTTAAGTTTAAAACAATGCAAAGGTGCGATGCAAGAAAGAGCAAAAAAATTTAAAGGGCTTAAGGCTAAACTATAGGGATAAGAAAGTGATCTTTGGGCTATTTAGGTGTTCGCCCCATCAGTTGGGGTGAAAGGCTCCTTATACCATTAATTGATATACAGACAGTTACGGTTTTGTGGTAAATTTATTAAATTCAGAAATGTAGCTTTTTGATATAGGAATTGTTAGTTCCGAAACCTGATTTAATTTTAAATTATAACCAGATGATGTCTTTTTTGCAAGTTCGATATTGTTGGTATTTACAATGAATGACCGATGACAACGTATAATAGGGGTATTCCTGAAAGTAGGTTCCAATTTTTTTATAGAGTTTCTTAATAAAGACTTTGACAGTACACCATTTTCTAAAAAATTAACTTCTACATAATTATCCGCAGATTGTATAAAAAGTAGATTTTCTGTTTTTAAAACTAGTTTCACAATCTCATTTTCGTCTTTAAGGGTAATGTCTGGTAAGATTTTTTCTACCGATTTATGTGTGCTATTTTCATTTTCTAAATTCTTGATTATATCTTTAATGTGAATGTAACTCACATATAAAAAATAAGGGGGGAGCATAATTAACACATACGCCAAAAGGTTGTCAAACCAAACCGTTATAAGATTTCCTGTAAAATCCTTATCTAAAACTTCAAAGACAAACCAAACTGACGCCACAAAGACTGCTTCTAAAAGAAACCAGAAAAACAAGGAAACAACAGTAAACCTATTTATATTAAATAAAACTCTGATAACAAATTGAGATAATAGCAAGACAACAAAAGCTAAAGTCATCGCTATAAATAATTCAATAAAGACGTCTTCCTTTGTACTTGATTTTTCGTAATATAAACCAAACGGTTCAAAAAAGTTGAGAAATACAAAAGCTATGAAAACAGAAAAGGCGACAAGATAAAACTTTCTATTTGTAGAATTTAGGTCAATATCAGATTGTATGTATTTTCTAATCCGTTTCAAGTCAAGTTTTATGAATTACTTTTTAATATCGTAAATGTATAGTATTATTATTATTTCTTGAGGTAGAGAATTTATACTCTTTTATAAATCAAGTAAGAAACTGCCACTTAATAACCCAAGGGAGTGTAATTTGCATAGGCTTCTTTTATTGTCCTAAAAGGGCAAAAATGGAATGGCAAAACAAAATCTTTCCAGTCAAACAATTTACTAAATATATGTTTTAATTCACGCCACAATATTTCTAATCTATATACTATTGTTTATACGTCTGGTCTAATACCAATTTAGTTTATAAATGTTGCATTGAAGTTTTGAATTATACTACGACGTAGCTCAGCTCAAGTTTTTATTTAGTTGAGGAAAAAAATACAGGCATAGCCGTAGTTACTGTAATTATTTTTGATAAAAAGCAGGAGAAAAAAGCCTGTGCTGAATTCATATCGGTAAAACGATTTATTGCGACATTATAAGTTTAATTTGGTATAAACCTATTTCGAGATTTTCTCAGGCTATGGTCTATTGGAAAAATCATGGCAATCTGCAGGAGTTTTCATTCTTAAAGATTTATAAGATCTACTATGATTATATTCTTTTGCAAACTGATTTAAGATACGTTGTTGGGCTTTCAAATCAAATGCTCAGTGGTTTGAAGCAAGCTGCCTTTAAACCGTGTGGAATACGCCCCATATCGTCCGTTATGGTCTGGACGTGCTGGGTAGTTCACTAAAAATGTCCTCAGGACATTTTCTTAAGGCTACGCCCTGTAGCTTTTGACTGGAGGTAGCAACTTCTCTGCTTGACACATTTTTTGAGGACACCTCATCGATGGTTCACTGAAGTTTATCTTGAACTTGACGAAAGGTTCAACTTCTTTACACATAACTTGCCAACCTAGTGGATTGGATTATACTTAACGCTCAATACCAAGACTATCAATCAAATCACCTTGGGGGGGTTTAGAACCATTGCCTATACAACAACTCTGATGGATTTACCATCATCTTATCTACAGCATTCAACCATTTTATTTATTGCCATGGTTAATTCTTGGCGCACTATGGTTTGGTGAGTGTAAATTATAAAATTATTTTCGGATTAAACACGAGCCGAAATTTTAAATTTTTCTTATTATCTTTTTTTATCAATAAGCCAAATTAAAAAGATTTAGCGGACTTAGTAAATGTGCCAAAACTTTGGGTTAAGCACCTAAACCCTCATTAAACATAGCCCTTGTTGGCTTGAGTTCTAGTTATTATTTAGCTCCAAATTTCATTACGTACTTTAAGTATAATGTTCTACCTACATTCGTCAAAGAATACTTTCCATTATTCATGTTTTGTACAACTAATCCAAATTTTACAAGACTATAGATAAATTCATCAAATTTAGTCTCATCTTCAAACTCCCCTTTTGCTAAATCATCTTTCCATATCCAAAGGAAGTGAAGCAAATTCAGATCCTCATCACCAAGTTTTTTACGAAATTCATTAATCTCATCAACATATTCTTCAGCAACTTCTTCAGGTTTTATTTTCTCAGATTTTAATAGTTGCTCTAACTCATAAATTGAGAGACCAATTGATTGTAATTGATCTTTGTCTTTTATTTCACTTAATTGTTTTCGGCTCTAGTTTAATACAGCTATTATATGTATATTTAGATTATGAACATAGATAATCTAAAAGAGGAAATACTATCACTATCCACTCTAGATCGTGATAATCTGTTAAAGGATATTACAGATTCACTTGAGCATAATCAATTGGTTGAGCGGGCTTCCCGTCGCCATATTTTAGATAATAAAATGGGCGGATGCCCACATTGTTTACATGAAAAATATGTTCGTTTTGGAGTTGACAAAGGCTCGCAGCGCTATAAGTGCAAGTCTTGCAATAGAAGCTTTACTGAATATACTGGCACTTGGATGGCGGGACTTCAAAGAAAGGATATGATTTCATCTTATTTAAGTCTTATGGTTCAAGAAAAAAGTTTAGATAAAATAAGTTCAGAATTAGGCATCAATAAAAAGACAGCCTTTGATTGGCGTCATAAGATATTAGCTTCATTCGATACTAAAAATGACGATGACCAAGACAACTTTACAGGTATTACAGAGAGTGACGAAACCTTTTTCCTAAGATCAGAAAAAGGTATGGAGGTAAAAGATAGGGAATCAAGAAAAAGAGGCGGTAAGTCTAAAAAGAGAGGTATAAGTAAAGATCAAGTTGCGGTAATTGTAACACAGGATAGAAAATCAACATTAGACCTTAGCGTGGCTAAACTCGGTCGAATAGGAAAAGTAGATATAGAAAATGCTATCGGTAAACGTGTTATAAAGGATATAACCATATTGTGTAGCGATGCCCATCACAGTTATAAAGGGTTTGCCAAAGATAGCGAAACAGAGTTCCACATCGTAAATGCATCAAAAGGAGAAAGAGTAAAAGGAAAGTATCACATACAACACGTTAATTCTACTCACAATAGAGTTAAAAAATGGATTGAAAATACCTTTTGGGGAGTATCAACAAAATATCTACAACAATATATGAATTGGTATCGAATAAAGGAAAATATAAAGTCTAGAAGCGATAGAGCCAACGCCTTTGTGGAAGAAACAATTGCTCTAGGTACATTGAAACGGTATAATCAAATCGAATCTAGATATGAAAACTTAATATCAACGCAGACCTAAACTAGAGCCTTGTTTTCTTAAATCCGAATTTTCTTTAGCTAGTCTAGCTAATTCCTCGGCTAAATTTCCCGTATTTATATCTTCACTTGCTCTCACCCATCCGATTAGTTCTTTTCGTCTCTCAAATTCAGATATAGTCTCATGTACTGCCAATTTAATGTCTTTATTATCATCAAAGAATTTTATCATTTTTGCCATGACTTCTTTTCTAAATTCAGCAAGTTTATGAGGATTAATTTTCTCAATAGCATCACTCCCTTTTTCTTTTATTTTAGCTTCATTTGCCTCATCGCTAATAACTACTGCAAAAAAGGGTTTACCTAAACTTATAGCGTATTCGTATTCAAGCTGAGTATAACTTTTACCAGTCACTGATTCTATGCTTCAATATCTTCCTCCTAGTATAAGTAAATAAACATCTGACTCTTCAATCCATCTTTTTATTACTTTCATTTGTGATTCATCACCAGCTGTGAACAATTCCATTCCAGCAGGTATATGTCCACAGGAAAGTACTGCTTGTACAGCAGCTTGCCGTTCTTCAATTAGATCAATAAAAGTTGATGAAATGAAGACTTGTAACTTTTTATTTTTCATTTATGTTTTTTTTGTAATACAAGTTGATATTAAATTCTGACATATTCCTCGTGATCGATCTTCAACAGAAATTTTCTTCATGAAACAATAAGCATTGCAGCTAACGTATCGACATCGAGTAGACAAGGGGAATTTCACCCCAAGCCTCTCACAGAACCGTGCTTGAAAGTCTCCCCTCACACGGCTCTTGTTGTACAAATCTAAGCGATAATGTTTATCTGAGAAAAGTTCCAATGGTAAAACAAAGTAGGAAATTGCTTTCTTACCGTTGCCAACCATTTGTACCCTTTCCTAATACTGGTTTTATAACGCTTATACCTTTTCCTTGCCCACCAAACTAATCGTTTACTTAGTAATCGAAAGACTTTTGTAAGTTCATACATCTTAAATTTACCATAGTAACGCACCCATCCCCTAATCATTGGATTAAGGTATTGTGCCACTCCTACAATGCTTTTAAACGTAAGTTTATTTACCTTGAGTTCTTCGAGCTTGTCTGCGATTCGTTTTCTTGAACTAATACTTATAGCACAATCATAACCTAAAAATAGCTTTCTCTTTTTCTTAGAATAAGCTGTTCTTGGTTGAAAAGAGTATCCCAAAAAATCAAATCTGACCATTGGGTGATTTTCTTTTCTTCTGTAATCTCGGCAATAGACAATTTTTGTCTTTTTAGGATGTAATTCTAATCCTACCGATTCCATTCTTTGATGTACTAATTGCAGTATTTGTTCCGCATGAGCTTTTGTATTACAGTGTAATATCACATCATCGGCATAACGAGTGAAAACTACATTTTTGTCTACCTTTTCCAACCATGTATCAAAAGCGTAATGCAGAAAAAGATTTGCCAGTAAGGGACTGATTACTCCGCCTTGTGGCGTTCCTTTTCCTTTCCTTTGGGTCAGTTTTCCAGACTTTGTAACAACGGGTGCTTCCAGCCATCGTGTGATGTAGAGTTTAACCCAATTTTCAGGTACATGTTTCTCTACTGCAAGCATCAGTTTGTTATGGTCTATATTGTCAAAGAAACCTTTGATGTCTAAGTCAATTACCCAGTTTTTCTTCCAACAGTTCTCTCTTACCCTTGATAATGCTTGATGAGCACTTCTCTTTGGTCGATAGCCGTAAGAATTTGGACTGAATACTAACTCTAATCTTGGTTCAAAAAACATTTTAACCACCATTTGCCCTACTCTGTCACTAATAGTGGGTATACCCAATTTACGGATTGTACCGTCTTTCTTTGATATCTCTACTTCTTTGACAGGTGGGGGGAAATAACTCCCTGATGCCATCCGATTCCAAAGTTTGTAAAGGTGTTTACTGCGGTTGGCATCAAATTCTTGCATACCAATAGCATCTATTCCCGCACTTCCTTTGTTGGAACGCACTTTTTGATAAGCCTCCCAAACCATTAGGCGACTTATCGGTATTGATTTTGTTTCATTCCATAAATTCATCCTCACATTTTGTAAGTTGATTCGTAAAATGCAACTGTACAACTTAACCCCTTTGCTCCAGTTTCATTACAAAACCTTCTTCACTACTACGGATTAATCTGCCTCTGCTTATAACTTCGGTATTCTATCTCTCGATTGTTTCGATTGTATATTTCCCTTTGACTTGTAGCGAATCCTAATGCGGTAGCCTTACACAAGTCTATCATTCATAAGCAGTTTCCCAAGTTCCGTAAATAAGCCTGAATAAAGTTCTTGCCATCTGAATGACGCCAGTCTTACAGAAAATAAATAGGTTATCTCTGTAATTAATAGTATCAATACTATTACTTTTCACTCCATATCATACTTCGTAGCTTTTGACTGGAGGTTCCTACTTCTCGACACCTCTTCAATGGTTCACTTTAGTTCAACTCCTTTATTCGTACCTGCTAATCTCCAGGACTAGATTCTCCTAAACGCTCAATACCAAGACTATTAATCAAAGCACCTTTAGGTGGTTTAAAGCCATCGCCTATACAACGACTCTGATGGACCTACCATCATCTTAATTACAGCATTCAACCATTTTATTTATTGCCATGGTTGATTCTTGGCACACTATGATTAGTACAGGAATAAAAGTGAGTTTTTGTTTCCGTTTAAGCGATTAGCCGAATCTTTTTGTTTGTTTTTATTTTTTTTTGTTTATAAGCCAAAAGACTTAGCGGACATTATAAATATACATAGACCTTAACTAAAACCCGTATTAATTATAGCCATCGTTGGCAATAATTAATTTGCACTCAGTAATTCAGAAACATCACTTGTCAGATTGACTAGAGCCTGTTCAACTTGTGATTCTTTTAGAGAACTTAGTGCTTCGTCAGGTGGATTCACAGATTGAAATTCTGATAGGTTTTTATCTTTTGTAAATAAGCAAGGTCTAACTATTAAGGGTAAAATTCTTGTTCCATTTTCTTTTGCGTTTCTTAATAAAGTAGGAAGTTCATCACTACGAACGAAGTCAGAGGCTAAGAAGTCTGTAGAAATAATAAGTATAGCAATTCCTGAATCGGTAAGAGCATTTTCAATTTCAACCTTCCATTTATCCCCTGATTTAATTCTTGTATCATCCCACAAATCAAAAGAATGGTCATTATGTTTTAAAACTTTTAGATTTGTTTGGACTTTTGTTAGCCATTCCTTGTCTTTGTGCGAATAACTTATAAATATTTTATTTTTAACAACCTGTTTAGTTTTCATTTTTGCTACGCTGTTTTTACTTAATATCGTTGCCTTTTGTGCATTTTTAAGATAATTTATTGAGTTTCCTTTTAACTTTGTTAAGTCCAAATACGTCCTATCAATATTATTAGAGTTTTGTAAATTTCCGAAGCAATAAATTGCTTTTAATGCACCAAGACTTTCAGCAATCGATTTTTTAGGAAATGTTTTTAGATTTAAATTGTTTAGCCATAGATTCTTTAGTGCTTCTAGCCTTAGAACCTCAAGTGGAAAAATTTCAAAATCATTTTTAGACAAGTTCAATTCTTGAAGTTTTTTTAGATTATCAGTTGTTGCAGGTAATTTTGATATTTTATTGTTAGCAATTTGTAGCACCTTAAGTGCTTCTAAATCTCCAATTTGTTTAGGTATTGTTTTAATTTTATTGTTATTAAGATTTAATACCTTAAGTCTCTTCAGGGAACAAATTTTCGAATAAAAGTTAATAATAGAGTTGTTCGATAAATCAAGGAGTTCTAAATATTTCATTGACTCAATTTCCTTCGGTATTGACTTAATTTTATTATTACTTAAATTTAATTTTTTAAGATTTTTAAGTTCAAATATTTCTTTAGGAAACTGAGATAAATTTTGATTAGATAAATCTAATTTTGATATTTTTTTTGAAGGAATGTTAATCATATGAAGTTGAAATCTTTATTCTCTAAATATACTTTTAAAATTATATATTTGTTCTACCCTTAGGAGGAAAGGGGATTAATAAATTAACTGAGGAGATACTAATAGCGGTTTCATGCATAATATGGTGAAAAAATCTAGATGTATTTAGATTTCGTGTTTTTACTATATACTCAGTCGTTTCGACAACCTCACGATAGATATTTATAAATATTTACCCGAGCCGTCTAATGACACTCGGGTTTTTTTATAATTACCCACAACGGTCTTGTGGTCGAGTAGACAAGGGGAATTTCACCCCAAGCCTCTCACAGAACCGTGGTTGAAAGTCTCCCCTCACACGGCTCTTCTAATTTAGTATACAAATATAAGCTCATCCTTTTTCAAGTTGGCAAATTGTAAATTAAAATTAGCTCATCCCTTTGCTCCAGTTCCATTACACTCCCGATCGCTATCGGGATCAACACTACTACGAATGAGTCCGCCACTGCTTATAACTTCTCCCATTACCTAACGGGACTATCTCTCGATTGTTTCCATTGTATATTTCCCTTTGACTTGAAGCGAATCCTAATGCGGTAGCCTTACACAAGTCTATTAACTTCGAATCAATAGTTCTTTATTTATAGTTAAATATTTCGTATATTTATAGATGGAAAAAATAGACTTAAGGAGTGTTTCTGATCAGGAAAGAGGTATAATTCGAAGGGATGCTGTAAAAATGATAAAACGTGGAGATAAAAAAAAAGACATAGCTCTGTTTTACGGTGTTCATGTAAATACTGTTAGAGATTGGTGGAAGCTTTACAATAAAGAAGGTCATAAATCTTTGTCATATCAAAAACGAGGAGTCAAATCAGAAGATCGAAAACTACTCAATAAAGATCAAGAAGCTGCAATCCAAAAAATGATTATTGATGTAATGCCCGATCAACTAAAGTTAGATTATGCTTTGTGGACTACAAGGGCAGTAAGGGATTTGATAGCAAGAGAGTTTAGTATTACAATCGGAAGAAGAGCTGTCGGTAATTATCTCAACGCTTGGGGATTCACGCCTCAAAAGCCAAAAAAGAGAGCTTATGAACAATGTTCCAAAAAAGTTCAAAAATGGTTAGACGAAGAATATCCAGCAATAAAAGAGAAGGCAAAACAAGAGAAGGCAACTATTCATTGGGGGGATGAAACGGGTGTAAAAAACAATAATCATCATGGACGTTCCTATGCTCCAAAAGGAAAAACTCCTGTTAAAAAACATATGTCGAAGCGGTTTTCAATCAACATGATTTCTACAGTTACAAATCAGGGTTTAATTCAGTTTATGATATATAAAGAAAATATGAACTCAGATGTATTTATTCAATTTTTAGAACAGCTCATCAAATCGCAAGAAACCAAAGTATTCTTAATCCTTGATAATTTACGAGTCCATCATAGTAAAGTTGTAAAGAAATGGGCGGAAGAAAATGGCGAAACCATAGAACTATTTTACCTGCCATCATACTCACCTGAGCGAAACCCAGATGAATATCTGAATTGCGATTTAAAGTATGGACTCTCGGATAAACCGGCACCAAAAACACAAGAAAAAATGAAAGAAAATTTAGAGAATCATATGAAAATGCTTCAAAATGATAGCGAAAGGGTAGCAAAATATTTTAAACATGAGAGCATCAAATATGCTGCATAAAATTAAAGATCTTTAAGTGCGAGGTTAATATCATCCATAAGCAGATTCCCAAGTTCCGTAACTAAGCCCAAGTAAAGTTCTTGCCATCTGAATGATCCCGAAAGATATTGGGACCTTACAGAAAATAAATAGGTCATCTCTGCAATTAATAGTATCAATACTATCACTTTTCACTCCGTATCGCCCCCTCGCGCCTGCCGGCTCGTTCACTAAAAATGTCCTCGGGACATTTTCTTTACGTTCCGCCCTTTAGCTTTTGACTGAAGTAGCAACTTCTCTGCCTGCCCCTTTTTTCGGGGACACCTCATCGATGGTTCACTGAAGTTTATCCTGAACTTGACGAAGGGTTCAACTCCTTTACTCATACCTTGCCAACCTCGTGGACTAGATTCTCCTAAACGCTCAATACCAAGACTATTAATCAAAGCACCTTTAGGTGGTTTAAGGCCTCGCCTATGCAACGACTCTGATGGATCTACCATCATCTTATCTACAGCATGAAGCCAGTTTAATGCCATAGCTGATTCTTTCCACACTATGGCAAGTAGGGCTTGAAACGTACTTATTTTCCGATTAAGCACTTAGCCAAATTTACAATTTTTCGCTTTTATTATTTCTTCTATAAACGCCAAATTAAAAATTTAGCGGACTTTATTAATAAGCACAGACCTTTCGGTTTAGCACAAATGCCCTATGTTTTATACATTGTTACCCACTAGCTTTTATCCGTAAACTAGCTAGCGTTGGCAGAAGCGATACTCTTTAACAAGTTTTGGCTCGTGCGGTTGGCTTTTGAGCGACTTGGCAATGTGTATGGCTTTGTGCGTTGGCTATTACACTCTGGTTAATTCATCCATTAATGCTCTACGCTGTGGATACTGTTTCCTAAATAATTCTATCAACTCATTTACTTGTTCATTCCCACCTAGTTTTTTCATTCTACGTAAATATCTACAAGCTGTTTGGTAGTGATTTCGCCCAATATATTTTTCTACATAATTCGTAATTCTTTCGCTGTACAACTCAATTAATTCTGGAGAATAGCCTTTTGATAAATACTGTTCATTTTGTTGGATGTTTTCCATTGAAAGATTTTGTTTAAGCATAATAAACAATCTATCCCACCATTCTTCTTTTATGTAAATATTTCGTGTTAACTCATTGTAAGTCCATCTGCTTTTAGGGGTTACCTCTTTTATTATTTTTTCTAAAAATGAATGCCAGTTTTTATCCTCAACATTCTCTTTTAAAATTTGATAATAATCTTGTTCAGGATGAAAATTGTCAATAAAAAGAAACCTTGAATATTCAATGATTTTTGAAGTTTCCTTTTGTGATTGAGCAACTTTCAGTAACCAATTATACCAAACCTTAACCAATCCTGGTTTATCTTTTTCGTCAGATTTAATTCCATCTTCGGAAAGTTTTATTACTTTTTCAAAGTTCCCATTTGCAAATGCCTTTTCTATCTCTTGTTTTCTGATGGATGAGTTTGATATATGCTTATTGATGTACGTTTCTACTTCTTTTTTATCTTTAAACTTTCTTAATAGGTCTAATTTAAGAGATTGAGCTCTTTCTCCTTCATAATCTCCATTAACAGTATCTAAGCAATCAAGAATAATATCTGCATCACCTTCTTTCTCAATTAATTCACAAGCAATATGAAGCATTCCTAAATGCCAATCCCAGCCTTCAAATAGTTTATGCTTAAAAGCAGTAATACAATATTTAAAGATTCTCTCTATTAATTCTTTTGGAAGTTTCTCTTTGGTCAAATTAGAAAGCAACTCCATGGCAGATTCTATAAAATAACCTATATCTCCATTACTATCATCTCCATACTGAAAAGCTTCTGTCATTTCTTCCAATACAGCGGTACTGATGAAGAATACATTTTCAAAATTATTATTTACCAAATACTTTTGGGCGTTTTCTAAAAATGGTTCTGTGGTATTGACAACATATTTCATATCTGACCAGTCTATCCAACCTTCTTTTCCTGCTGCTGTTTGTAAAATAGAATGAATCTGTTTTTGATAAAATTCTTTGGATTGATCTTGGCTTAAATGACCAAAGGATGCTAAAAAGTAATTTCTGAATTTCTTGTCTTTTTTGCTATTTTCCTGTACAAATTCTATTAATTCTTTATGCGAAATTGCCTTTAACAATTCTTTTACTTGTTGCGGAACGGATTTTGTCTTTTTCTTTTTTGGCTTTGAAATCTTTGTTTCATTTAATTCCAATTTATCTTGTTGCAAATGAAAAATTACTGCAACTACGTGTTTACAAATAGGACCTATATCATAAGGGCAATCGCAATTATGAACTACAATAGTATTATTTCGAATCTCTAATTGGACGGTGTACTCCTCCGTACTCGAAACAGTGGCTTCATATTCTCCGTTTGAAATTTCTGAAAAATCGGTTATTGCTCCTCCTTTAAAATAGGATAAACCTCTTTTTAGGATTTTTTCATCAATGAGTTGCTCAAATTCGTTTAAAGGTATTTTCATTTTTGAATATGGAATGGTTATTTACTCTGATTTTAGAATTGGATTTTTTTCTAAATCATAAATATTTTCTGATATTTCAACTCGAAACCAAAGGGTAAACATTTTATAATTACGCTTTTGAGGCCATTCTTTTTTGTTGGTGTGCCATTCACCTAATTCCATCATAAAGAATTTATCGAATTTCTTTTTCAACCATTTTTCTGGTTCATTAATGGAATCATCAATTAAATAAGTTTTTGTTTCTTTAAAATCTTCATCAAAATCTTCTTCTGGGTTTAAATTAGAATACCAGTCTAAAAAAGGCTGTTGCGGCCTTAGGGTAATTGCAGTTCGGTTAATATAATTTTCTTCAAAATCATCTGAGGTACTCTCATTTTCTAAAGAATCCATCATATTAGCCAAATAAGCGTCTTCTTCTTGGGTCACAATACTTAGAATGGGGTCTTTACCTGCTTCAACTTCTTTTAATTCAAAATCTACTATAAAATGTGTAAAGGCTTTGTACTTTTTTGTCTTATGAGCTATCATTTTTTTTAATAATGAAATATTTTCACCTTCTTTTGTTATTGAATCCATTGCTTCTTCAATATTCTCTTTTGGCATAATAGCATTTATATTCGCCATATTCCAAGCATTTATTGCAAATTCAAATATTTCTTCAGTGTATTCTGTATCTATAAATTCATTGGCAAAGGGTGTCATAAACTGTTCTAATAGTTCAGAATATTTTACACCTTTATTTGGTACTAGCTTGCTTCCAAACATATTAATCACTTTATTTTTCATCTTTTTTTATTTTAAAATGCATTAAACTTATCTCCCATAGCGTGTTTTAAATTCCATTTTTTGGTGGTGTCTAAAGCACGCTCGAGTACAATTAACTTTTGGTCTATGTTGGCTTTGAAATGCTCTACAGTTTCATCTTCAATAATGACGTCTAAACAAATTAAAGTCTCTTTGTTTCCATCTGTAGCAAATAGCATCTCATTCTTTTTAAATTCGGCTTGCTTCGTTAACGTATAATTGAGTTTAAAACCGTTTTTTATTAATATTTCAGTAACCAATTCGTCTCGGTTAAAAGCATTTACCAATTGTGCTTCTTTGTCTTTAATGTACTTTTTAAGCAGCTCAATATTCTCTTCTTCTGTTTTTTCAGGGTCTGGTGCAAACTCTACTCTTGTAAAGTTTGATTTTTGAAGTTTGAATACTTTAAAGCCAAGGGGCTTTAGTGGTAAGTCATTAGTTGATGAGTCGTTAGTAAATAAATCTTTAGTCTCCTTTAACTTATGACTTTCAGACTTACGACTAAGTTCTATTTTTTCTATCACTCGTTTGTTACGTTCAATAGTAATGTCCCATTCTCCCATTCCACAACCGTGAAGTGAGATTAAAAGTCCGAAACAAAATATTTTAACGATGTCTTTCAATTTGTAAACTGGTGTTTTTTTATTCTGAGTAACATTTTTTCAATTATCTAAAATCAATTACTTATGTTTATTATTTTCAGATGCATTTTCCTTTTTTTCGAGGCCCAAAAGTTACCTTAAAGTAATTATTTTCCTTCCCGAAAAAAGAGAAATTACCCCCAACGTATAGATAAAACAACACGTTGTGTTATCCACTTTGTCTAAAGAATAAACTTAGTGATTTTTTTATTGTCTTAAAAGTCTTAACATTAAATACCTGTTTTAATAAACAGTGAAATCTCGGAGGTAATTAATCTACCTCTCAAATCACAATAGTAGAATACACTCTATTATAAATACTTCAATACTACCCTAGTAACATTTATAAATATGACATTTTATAGCTACTAATAGGTGAATTACTAGTTGATTAATGACATGCCATGGCTTTATAATTATCTTGGATAGGGAGACCCGCGGGTTAACAGAAAACCATTGCTTCACCGTTGGTTATAAAGTTGAAAGTTTCTTTTTTGTCTAGATAGGCAGAATAAAAACAAAAAAAGACTCAGAGATTTACAAATGCGAATCTCTGAGCCTAGACTTCTAATGTTTCAAATTAAAATAATAAAGAGTTGTTTTTTACCAAAGTTCTTTGCTGGCTTTTTGTGCTTTTCTTATTTCATTGTCACGATTACTTTTCCAACAGTTCTACCAATTTCAAGGTGTAAGTGAGCATCTCCCATCTTTTCAAAAGCAAATGTTTTAGAAATATGCGGTTTTATAGCTTCACTTTCCAGCATGTTTTTAAGAGTGTTCATATCATCTCCATTGGATTGCACCATAGTGAAGGAAACGTCAACATTGCGTTCTTTTGCTAATTTCAAAATTTCATCAGAGAAGTCAGCTGTTGGTAATGAAATAATTGTGCCTCCTTTTTTTGTAACTTTTATTGAATTGAGTAGAATATCTCCATTAAACATATCCAGCACAAAATCTACATCTGTAAGAATTTCTTCAAATTTTCGAGAATTGTAATCTATATGCTCGTCAGCACCAAGTGATAGTATAAAACTCTTATTTTTTGCAGAACTTGTAGAAATTACATAAGCACCTAATGATTTTGCAATCTGAATAGCAAAATGACCCACGCCACCAGAACCACCATGTATTAGTACGCGATCACCTTTCTTAACTCTTGGTTTTAATGTTTGTAAAGCGGTTAATGCAGCCAAAGTTGTAGCTGCTGCTTCATTGAAAGATATGTTTTTAGGGATTTTAGCCAATTGATCTTCAGGTGCTGCCACAAATTCTGCATAAGCCTTACCACTTCCTGGAAAGTTAATCATGCCAAATACATTATCTCCAATTTCAAATTTTGTTACATTATTTCCAATAGCAACAATAGCTCCAGATATATCCCATCCTATAATAGCTGGGCGTTCTGCTCCATTTAATGAATTTAGGAAGTCTTCAAGAACTCTTATTTTAAAATCTACAGGATTAATACTTATTGCTTTTACTGAAATAAGAACTTCATTTTCTTTTATTTCTGGTTTTTCAATATCCTTAATTATAAAATTTTCTACACCGCCTGCTTGTTTTAATACTATTGCCTTCATTTTTTTTATTTTATATTTGTACTATTGTTTTTATAGTTGCAAAATTAAGTATAGTTTTTAGTTTGCACAATAACGGTCGGAAAGGATAGTTTAAAATTTATTTAAAATAAGGAATTATGCATTTAATAAAAGGAAAAGAATATCCTTGCCATTCAAGTGTTACCATGGCATTAATAGGTGGTAAGTGGAAAACGGTAATATTATTTCATTTAATAGAAAAGCCGTTGAGGTATAATGAACTTAGAAAAGGAATGCAAACTGTTACGGAAAGAACACTCAGCTTGCAATTAAAAACTTTACAAGAAGATGGGATTATTAAAAGAAAAGTGTTTTCTAAAAAACCACCTTTAAAAGTCGAATATTCTCTAACCGAATTTGGAAAAACACTGATCCCTCTTTTGACATCTATAGCTAATTGGGGAGATTATGTTACTACAAAGTTTTTAAAATAATATTTCTATCTTAGATGTGCTTGTTACTAAATTGTATGGATTTAGTGATTTTCTTATCGTCCTAAAAGTCTTAACATTAAAAACATACTTAAATAAATGGTGAAATCTCGGAAGTAATTAATCTACCCCTCACATCATAATAGTAGAATAGACTCTATTATAAATACTTCAACACTACCCTAGTAACATTTATAAATATGATGTTTTATAGATACTAATAGGCAAATTACTAGTTGATTAATGGTATGCAATGGCTTAACAATTAGCTTGAATATGTAGACTCGCGGGTTAATAGAAACCCGTTGGTTATAAAGTTAGGTTTCTGTTTTGCCTAGACTACTAGTGTTTCAAATCAAAGTAGAAAAGAGTCGTTTTTTACCTCAGTTCTTTGTTGTCAGTATTAATTCTTTTTATCTTCTCCAGTACTTGTCGTACTTTATCTTGATTTAGTGGTTTTTCTATATAATCTACCACACTGCTAAATTTGCTTGCCTGATTCTTGTCCTTTTGGCGAATGGATGAGGTAAGTATGACCACTTTCATATGCATGCACAAAATCTCTTTTTCTGCTCGGGTAAGAAAAGAAAAACCATCCATAACTGGCATATTTAGGTCTAAAAACACTAAGTCAGGACAGTCCTCTTTTTTTAATCTGTCCAAAGCTTGTTTACCATCGGTGACTGTGGTGATATTGTTAAAGCCCATTCTTGTTAGTACCTTTTTTGATAAAAAATTTCCAATATCGTTATCGTCTACTAATAGTATATTTGTCTCAGTCATAACCTAAGTAAATTTTAAATGTTGTGCCTTTGTTTATTTCGCTAGTCACCTCAATGGTCCCTCCATGTGATTCTACAAGTGAATTGACAATGTACAATCCAATCCCGCTGCCTTCAACGTGTGTATGCTGCCGTTTGAAGAGTCTAAATATATTGTCCGTTGAACTACTTAAGTCCATACCCAGACCATTGTCTTTGATAATAAGGTAACTGCCCTCATCTTTCTGCATTGTCTTAATCTCGATAAGTGACACTTTATTCGGTTGTCTGTATTTGATTGAATTTCCGATCAAATTTTGTAAAATACTTTGAAGATAAAGCTGTGGATAGTATATGTCTGGCGCCTTAGAAAAGTCTGCTCGAATTTTCACCTTAGCCTCCTTAATTTGTGCAGCGAGGCTTTCTGTTACGACATTGAATACCTTTCTAAATTTGAGATGCTCATTATTGGGAAGATGAGACTCCTGTATTGCAATAACCTCATTTAAAACGTAAACGGTATTGCTTATGCTTTCAATAGAGGTAATGACCTTGTCAAATAGCCCCTGACAGTTTTTTTTTATACAGTCTGTTTCGCCAATAAACTGAATAAGTGACTGAAGGTTGGTGAGCGGCGATTTCATATCATGAGCAGCTATAAAGGTCAGTTCTTCCAATCGTTGATTCGTTTTGAGCAGTTCCCTCTCTGTTTTTTTTAATGCTGTGATGTCACGAGTAACTATCGCAAGACCTTTTCCTGTCATAAAAGCTCGAACGCTAAATTGTTTTTTTCCAAATTTTTTAGATTGGCATACATCCTCACTCATAAACGGATTGCCGCCGCTTATAACTGCTTTGTATGCCTTCAAGCGGCCGGTTCTTTGAACGTCTGGGAAAAGTGATTTTAGATTCTCACCAATGATTTGCTTGCGGTTCATTTTCATTAGCTCTAGACCCGCATCATTAATTTCCAGTAGATTAAATTTCTCATCGTATAATGAAATTGAGTCAGGCGAATTTTCTATAAAATCTTTTAAAATTTTCATGTTTGTTCAATAATGACTTGCTGCTAAAAATATTTAGCTTAGGAGACTTGTAGATACAAATTAAAGCATTTTTATATAATTTTGTGCATTTTTAAGTAATTTTATGGGAAACAATTGGTGATTATTTAGAAAAAAAAAATTAAATATAACACAAACTCCTCCAATTTCCCCTTACTGGCAAATCCCAGATCAGTCAACAAATCACATAGAGAAC
Organism: Psychroflexus torquis ATCC 700755; assembly: GCF_000153485.2. NCBI lineage: Bacteria > Pseudomonadati > Bacteroidota > Flavobacteriia > Flavobacteriales > Flavobacteriaceae > Psychroflexus > Psychroflexus torquis. The sequence continues at coordinate 1,569,520 of NC_018721.1, forward strand.
CCCCCTGAGCCTGCCTATGTGTTAGCCTATCGGCATGCCGTATGTTTAATTATTATATGAAGTTAAACCAAGGCTAAAGTACTTTATCAATTGTCCTATTCTTTTAAAATTTGCATGTTAGATGGAATATATTTGGTAATCTCAGACAAGAACTACTGAATAAAAATATTAATTATATATCACTTCGAATTTTGAATGACAAACTCACTAATATCGCCTAATACCAAATTAGACCTTTAATGACGCAATAAATCGTTTCTTTTCCGCCTGCTTTTCATCAAAAATAATTGCCGTAGCTAAGGCTATGCTAGTTATTTTTGATTTCAATCAATCAGTCAAAAAATAATTCAATTTATTCATACGGCATTATAAATATAATTTGGTATAAGATATCTTTGACGAATGCTCGCTTTCCAAATAATTTTAGTTTAACTAAAAAGCCAACCCCTGGATGCATAGCATTAAAATGTTTACTCTTCAATAAACTGTGTGTTGCTTCTGGAGATATTTTCAAGTGGTAATTATCCTTATTATTTGTTAAAAAAATACGCTCATAAGTTTGATGAGATTCTTCAAAGTCAACATTCAAATCTTCTGCACCAAATGCACCAAAAACAGGGCATCGAATATTTTTTAAATCTTGCTCTGCGTCACTTGAAATATTTTTTTTGACAAAATAAAATCGGTCTTCGCTCATAAAGTCACACTCCTCTTCTTGTTCATTTTTACATTCTTCTTTCTGGTATGCTACATAGTCGGGATAAGTACTAGTAGCATTAAAAAGATTAAAATCAACTTCATTCTGTTTTACTTCTGCTTCAATCGCCTTCTCGTTAGCACCTTCTAGCTTCATTCTTGTTCGAGTTAAATAGTTGCTTTGTCGTTTCCAATTAATCGCACCAGAGACGCTAATGATAAAATCAGGATAATCTGATAAGGTCGCTACTTTCGGCATTACCCATCCTGCTTGACTAAAGCCAATTAATCCTATAGAAGAAAAATTAAAACGAGTATCTGCTTGAATAAAGTCAATAGCGGCAATCACTTCATTTGCTCGGTCTTCCATGGATTGATTGAGCCATTTTCCTGTACTTTGCCCTATGCCTTTTTTATCCCAAGACATACTAGCAATACCTTTTTCAGCTAATTCATTCCAGATATGTTCGTAATAGCCATAGGCATCACGTTCTAGTTCTCCGTCGCCATGAACAAAGATAACTAAAGGGGTTTTCTCTTCAAGGATATATTTTTTCTTGGGTAAATTCACGACTCCTTCAATGGTGTCAGATTGAAATTGAAACTGGATAACTTGACTTTGATAATTCGTTTTCCCCCACAAGAAATTCATGGCAACTAAAGGTATAATTATGAAGGAAATTATTTTTGATATTTTATTCATTGTATAAATTCAAGTAATAAATACAACTTTTTAGAAACATTAATTTAAAGTAATTAAACTTTCAATAACGCACAGAGCATTTTTTTTATTTTGCTATTATCTTTTTCTCATTCTGAATAAAAATAATACTATTAAAATGTATATGCCTTAATAATCAATGGTGCTTATTTTCATTTTTATAGCTTTACATATCATGCTTCAAATTCAATTAGTTGATGTGTCATTACGGATAAGAACATTCTATGTATGAGACCTTTTATCAAAATAGGATATCATACCAAATTAGACCTATAATGTCGCAATAAATTGTTTCTTTTTCGCCTGCTTTTCATCAAAAATAATTACCGTAGCTAAGGCTATGCTAGTTATTTTTGATTTCAATCAATCAATCAAAAAATAATTCAATTTATTCATACGGCATTATAAATATAATTTGGTATCGATCCCAGCACATTGAAAAATTCTGTTAACTATGGCTTGCCTTCTTAATTTTTTAAAGCAGCAACTAAATCAAGCGTTAACTCTATTCTTTTTCGGTCACTGAATTTTTAAATTTTAATTCTATTTTTAAAAAAGGTTTTAACAAAGCTAGCAGTAAGACCATAAATTTTTAAATCCATTCGTCTACACTTAAAAGCATTTCATCTAAGGATAACTTGTGATTGAACAAACCTCAACATTAATTTTTTAAAAATAGAGTAGCTTTATCTATTAAACAATAATTTTAGATATGCTAAAAAAAAAAATAAACGTTTTATTGGTTGAAGACAATATTATTGAGGTGATGAAAATGGACAGAACCATTTCATTATTGAAGTTAAAGCATAAAATAACCAAAGCGAAAACGGCAGATGAAGCCTTCGAAATTTTAAAACAAAAAGAGAGTTTTCCAGATATTATTTTATTAGATCTAAATATGCCAAAAATGAGTGGCATAGAATTTTTATCAATCTTAAAAAGCAACGACAGTTTAAAGCACATTCCAACCATAATTTTGACAACATCAGACAATGAAAAAGATTTAAATAAATGCTACAAAATCGGTGTTTCTGGATATATCTTAAAGCCTTTAAAGTATGAAGATTATGTTAAAAAAATAGAAATAGTGTTATCTTACTGGTGTATAAATGAATTAAAAAAATATTAAATAAGAAAGGCTAAGTCTTTACTAAATCCTTAGACTTGGTTGATGAAAAATTAGTTTCGAAAATAGTTAGCCTGAACATCCAATAGTGTGTAAATCATATGCACTCAGAAACACATAAGTTTGTCCTAATTCAAAATTACCTATCTTTATTATTGAAGAAAAATTGGAATTTATAAACCAATTGGGGTAAATGCATCATTTTGGACTTTAATTAATCCATGAAAAGTTTTAACACTAAAGTAGCATCGCTACTTGTGTTATGGAAAAAGTCCTGAGGCAAAAATTATCATTAACAAAAAATTAATGAACCAAAACAAAATTGACATATTACAAAGGGATTTAAAAAAAGAAAAAATCGCAAGAAAAGCGGCAGAAAAAGTAGTAGAAAATAAATCTAATGATTTATTCCTTTTAGAGGAACTAAAAAAAAGAAACTTAGAGTTAGAAAACCTTTTAGAGCAAAAATCTTCTCAATTAGAAGGTGTTTTCGAAAATATTAATGACGCTTACATTTTAATGGATATGTCCGGCAATATTCTAAAAATGAATGACATTGCTATTGCCTTTTTTGGATATAATATTGAAAAAGAAAAGCTTAATGTTTGTGATTTAATTTATCACGAAGATTTAGAATATGGATCTAAATCATTTGTTACTTTAAAGGAAGAGGGATTATTCACTAATTACAGGACAAGAGTTCTAACGAAAGATAAGCAAGTAAAATGGGTGCAAATTAATGGAAATCTTATTGTTGATAAGGAAAATAAACCCACTGGTGCACAAGGAATTATTAGAGATATTACCTCTGAAAAGAGAGCTGAAGATTTATTGAATGAATCTGAAAACAGGTTATCATCTCTTATTAAAAATTTAGATAGTGCTGTATTGCTAGAAGATGAGAATAGAAAAATAATCTTAACGAATAACAAATTTTGCGAACTGTTCAATATACCTATTTCGCCAGATTTACTAAAAGGGGAAGACTGTGCTACTGCTGCAAATGACAGTAAAATTTTATTCAAACAGCCAAAAGAATTTATCTCTGGAGTAACAAGCCTCTTAGAAAAAAAACAACAAGTTTTAGGAGATGAATTAATTATGGCTGATGGAGAAATCTTAGAACGAGATTTTATTCCAATCTTAAATGGAAGTGTATACAAAGGGCATCTTTGGACCTATAAAAATATAACTTTACGAGAAAAATACAGAGAGAGTCTAGAAGCCGAAAAAGAAAATTATAGCAATATTATTGCGAATATGAATCTTGGAATAGTAGAGTTAAATACTAATGATGAGATTTTATTGGTCAATCAAAGCTTTGCTCAAATGTGTGGGTACTCCCAAAAAGAACTTCTGGGTAAAAAAGCTAAAGACGTATTTGAACTGTTAAACGAAGCCGATCCTACAAAAATAGAAATGGATAAACTCGGAAAACGTGAATCCAACTCTTATGAACTTAAAATAAAAAATAAGTCTGGTGCTATTAGAAATTTGTTGGTAAGTCGCACACCTAACTTTAATATTAATGGAGAGGTTATTGGCTATGTAAGAATTTATTTAGATGTTACAGAGGCCAGAGAAAATGCAAACTTAATTCAAGAAAAAAAAGAGGAGTTGGATATTATTGTACATAATTCTTCCATAGGTATAGCTTTAACTCGGCATGGTCGAATCATAAAAACAAATGCTGCACTTCAAAATATGCTAGGATTTTCTGAGGAAGAATTAAACACCTTTGCAATAAAAGATTTATCCTTTGCCGAAGATTCCCCCTCTTTTAAAAAATATATCAATCAGATTACTCTAGATAAAATCAATAATTTTACGTTCACAAAAAGATATAAAAAGAAAGACGGCACAATTATTTGGACAAAGACTGATGTTAATGTTGTAAGGGACAAGGATAGAAATATAAAGCACCAAGTCACTTTTATTGAAGACATTACCTCACATAGAGAAAAAACCCTAATCATTGATTTAATAAATAATCTTACCAAATCAATATTAGGTAAAACAGATATCATTGAGATTGCTTGGGAAATTGTAAATAATATTGCAGCGTACTTGGATACTGACGATTGCGTTATTTATTTGGTGGATCACGAAAAAGAAACGACAGAACAGATAGCAGTTTATGGAGCTAAATTGAACAATGACAGTCAAATTATCAATAAGTTATATCTTCCAAAAGGAAAAGGAATCGTAGGAAGTGTTGCTAAATCGGGGAAGTCTCAACTCATAAACGATACCTCTAAAGATGACCGTTACGTCATAGATGAAGAAAGACGTTTTTCTGAAATAACCGTACCTATTATGAGTAACGGTATTGCTATTGGAATTATTGATTCTGAACATAAAGATAAAAATCACTACACGCAAGAGCACATTAAAACACTCGAGAGTATTGCCGGTTTGGCAGCAATAAAATTAAGAACAGCCATAAGCATAAGAGAGCATAAAAAAGTAGAAATACGAAATGAACAGCTACTTAAAAAGTTAGAAGAAAGCAATAATGAATTGAATGAATACGCCCATGTGGTCTCTCATGATTTAAAATCACCTTTACGAAGTATCGATGCCTTGGTGTCTTGGATTAAAACCGATAACGCAGATTTATTAAATGGAAATACACTTCAGAATTTCAATTTAATTGAAGACACCTTAGAAAAAATGGAACTATTAATTTCAGATATTTTATACTATTCTAGTATCGACGCGATAACTTCAAAAAAAAGTAATGTAAATTTAAATAGTGTTGTAGAAGACTTGCAAAAAATTCTTTTTATTCCAAAAAACATATCCGTTCAAATACTTAATAAATTACCTGTCGTAAGAGGTGAGAAAACTAAATTTCAACAACTTTTTCAAAACTTAATTAGCAATGCCATTAAATTTAATGATAAGGACAAAGGCCTTATTCAAATAGATGTTTTAGAAAATAAGTCATTTTATCAATTTTCAGTAAAAGATAATGGAATTGGAATTGAAAGCAGGTACCTGGATAAGGTTTTTAAATTTTTCCATTCATTAAAACCAAGTAAGGAATCATCAGGTATTGGGCTTTCCATTGTGAAAAAAATAGTTGAACTCTATCAAGGCAAGATTTGGATAGAATCTGAACCAAAGATAGGAACGACTTTTTATTTTACATTAAAAAAATAATTATGGAAAAACCCAACTTAGACTATGTAGAAAAACTGGCAAGAGGAGATGAATCTTTAAGGAAAAAGCTCATCGATATTATAAAAAATGAGTTTCCTGAAGAAAAAGAAGCGTATTATAAAAGTTTAAAAGATAAGGACTTCAAAAAAACAGAAGAGAATGTTCACAGACTTAAACATAAAATTATTATATTGGGACTTGAGGAAAGTTATAAAATAGCCAATAAATTTGAACATGATCTAAGAGAACTTAATTTGGGCAGAGTTAAAGATTTTGATAAAATTTTAATAGCTATTTCATCTTACTTGAAAACTATTTAGGTCTTATGGATTGTATTATCGTTGATGATGAACAGATGGCAAGAGTTATTATTAAAACTCTTTGTGACGAGATAAAATTTTTAAAAGTTGTTGGTGAATTTTCAAACGCAATGCAAGCGATTAAGTTTTTGAATGCAAACGAGATAGACCTCATTTTCTTAGATATCCATATGCCAGATTTTAGTGGTGTAGACTTTATTAAAACATTAAAAAACCCTCCAAAAATAATCTTAACAACTTCAGATTCACAATTTGCCATTGAAGCTTTTGAGTATGATTTTATCGTAGATTATTTACTAAAACCTATAGAGTTAGCACGATTCCAAAAAGCGATTCTAAAGGTCCAAAAACATGAACCTACCTCAAACGAGGTAAAATTAGATTCAGAAATAAAGAACGATTTTTACGTTAATATTGATAGGAGACTTATAAAAATACATTTGGAGAGTATTTGTATTGTAGAAGCAAAAGGCGATTATATCCATATAAAAACAGAAGAAAAAAATTATGTAGTCCATTCTACACTAACAAGGATAGAAGAAAAACTACCGAATTCATTATTTTTAAGAGTACACCGCTCTTTTATTATTAATGTTAAGAAAATTGTTGATATAGAAGATAATACTGTTGTTATAAAAAGAGAAGTCATCCCTGTAAGCCGATCTAAAAGACCTGAATTAATGAAACGCTTGGATTTATTATAACATTTCGCCAATGCTTAATTAGTAAAGACCAAAAGAAGCCTCTATAGTTTTTAGATTTTTAGTAAATACCTAAATCATAAAAAATAGTGTTTATCACACTACCTATAGATACTACTTCTATAGATTTTAATCTTTATCAAAACATCAATTTTGGTATAGCAGCTAATTTTAGTATTTGATAATAGCCTTTTGCTGTTTATTTTTTTAGGCAGGATTATAAGATGCTGATATGCCTTTTGATTTATAGTATTTTAGTTTTTATTTATACCAAAATAAATAATCCTCGGGGCATTCTCACGGGGCATTTAAAGGGCTTTTTTTGATTGATGAAAACCAGCTGTTTTCAAACTTTCCTCAAAACACGAGGCAAGCCTCTGGGAATTAAACTCAGCTGAAATTAAAACAAAATCAGGAGTAGTATCTAACGGTACAGAAGCTGCTTCAATTCTAGGAATTTTTATATGCTTTTCACCACACTGCTTTGTCGTAAATAGCTATTCCTCTTTCTTCAGATGAATTAGATTCTTTGTTTTACAGGAGACACTTCGGAAATCGGAAGGTTGAAATAAAATGTTGTTTCTACATTAGGAATGCTTTTTAAATAAACTTGTCCATTATAATGAGAAATAATTTTTTTAGCCATGCTTAATCCAATTCCTGCGGATTTAGTGGATTCCATTGCTTCAAACATGTTGAATATTTTCTTGTGGTATTTTTCGTGTATTCCAATCCCATTATCTGTGATTGAAAAAACATAATCTTTCTGGGTAATATCACAGGCTATTTCAATAAAACCGGTTTTTTTATCAATATGGTTTAGAGCATTTCCTATTAAGATTTTAAATACTTTTTCCACCATATTTTCGTCAACAAATAAGGTAGGTAATTCATTTTTTATTTTAATTGTTACAGCAGACGGTTTATGGATTTCATTTATAATCCGTTTTACAATAGTATTACTATTTACTAATTTGTTTTTAAAAGTAGCCGACGTGATATTGTTATAGTGTTCTAGTTTTGCTAATAGTAGATCCATTTTTTCTATTCTGTCCTCCATCAATTGAAAGTTGATAGTAGAATCTTGAAAATTATTAGTTTCATCCCGATCCTCTTGAGACCAAGTTAATAGATCTGAAATATTTCTTAAAGAAGATTTTAATTCATGTGAAATTAAATGAGAGTAATTATCTAGTTCATTTTTCTGACTTTGAAGAATCTTAGATAATGCTCCAGTTTTAGCACTAATAGTTTGGTCTATTATTAATTTTTTCTTAATTTTATTTTTAACAGCATTCAGCAGATCGTCTACATTTGTAGGTTTGGTTAAATAATCTTCAGCACCTAGATTCATCCCAATTCTAATATCTTCCTTTTCTGCTTTTGCTGAAAGGAAGATTAATGGAATACTCACCGTTTTATTATTTGTTTGTAGTTTTTCAAACATTTCAAAACCGTTAAGCTCTGGCATAAGTATATCTGAAACAATAAGATCTGGCTGCTCTTTTAGAGCTAATTCAAAACCGATTAATCCGTTTTCAGCCTGAAAAACCTCATAACCCTCCATGAGCAGGATATCATAAATCTCCTCTCTTATCGCTAAGGTGTCTTCTACAATTAATACTTTATACATGTTGTTTTTTTAAAATCTTTATAATAAAGGATGTTCCATTTCCGAGGGTACTATTCACAATTATCTTTCCTCCTATTGCATCTATTGCTTCTTTTACAATTGTTAAACCAAGACCTGTTCCCTGGATTAAATCAACATTCTTTCCTCTAGAAAAAGGCTTAAAAATAGTTTTAAGCTCTGATTTGGAAATTCCTATTCCATAATCTGTTATCGTAATAACGGTGTATTTTTTTTCGGAGGACAATGCAACAGTAATATTTTTAGTGGTTGGAGAATACTTTACAGCGTTACCGATTAAGTTGATGAAAATGTTTCTACCTGATTTTTCATCAATAAAAATATCAGTCATTTTTAGACCTTCGGCATCAATTAGTTTGATATCGTGTGATTTTTCACAGGCGCTAGAAACTTCGTCAATTATTTCAGACATAAAGTCTCCAATATTTATATCTACAGGATGTTGTATAATTTTACCTGCTTCGGCCTTACCAACAATTAAAATATCGTCTAGTAGTTTTGTCATATGCAAAACCTGATCTTCAATTTTGTCTAGTTTTTTTTGTATTAAAATTGGCTCCATTTTAGACCAGTATTTTTTAATAGAGCCTGCAGCAAAATTAATTGATGATAACGGAGTTCTAAATTCATGTGAGGCCGTTGAAACGAATCTCGATTTTAACTCGTTTAATTCTTTTTGCTTTTCTAAGGCTTGGTTTAATTTTAAGGTTCTTTCATTTACCTTCAATTCTAACTCGTTACGATAACCATCCAACTCAGTGATATCTTGTCCTACTCCTAATACACCCGTAATTTCTCCTTTAGCATCTCGACGCGTACTTGAATTTAATAATACCATTACACGCTGTCCATCTTTAGCAAATAGCGGGAATTCATAGTTGGCAGTTTCTTGACCAAGCAACGCATCGTCCAATACTTTTTTAACCGACTCCCTATACTCTTTGGTGATGTAGTTTTGCACCAAATCTTTCCCTAATACTTCGTCTTTTGTAAATCCAGTAATTTTTTCAGAAGTCTGGTTCCACTCATTGACGAGTCCTCTACTATCAATTCCAAAAATAGGAGCATTCGCAGTATCAATTAACAATGTCAAATCATGCGCGACATGTTCCATTTCAAAGCGGTAAACTTCAAGTTCAGTTTGATAGGCAAGTTCTTTGTTAGCAAGGATAAGTTCATTTGCACGTTTTTGCTTCTCTTTATTGGCCAGAACTAACTCGTCAGCACGTTTTTGTTTCTCTTTGTTGGCTAGAATTAATTCATCTGCCCTGTTATCTTTCTCTTTATTCTGAAAGGCAAGTTCGGTATTGGCGATGGCTAATTCATCCGCACGTTTTTGTTTCTCTTTATTCTGAAAGGCAAGTTCAGTATTGGCAATGGCTAATTCATCTGCACGTTTTTGTTTTTCATTATTCTGGAAAGCAAGTTCGGTATTGGCAAGTATTAACTCATTTGCACGTTTTTCTTTTTCATTATTCTGGAAAGCAAGTTCGGTATTGGCACTATTTAAATTATAGATATTTTCTTGTAACTCTACTCTCTTTTCTTTGAGTAAGTACTCAGTTTTAGAGCGTTCTTTTTGTTCTTTTTTAAGATTTTTTTTTAATTCAATTTTGGCCTTTTCAGCTTCTGTAATGTCTGACATGGAGATACCAACTCTATTTTTGGAAATTTTCCATGCAGTAACGCGATAAAACTTATCATATGCAGCGCCATAACTTTTAAATCTAATTTCCTCTCCTGTTTTATCAACACTAGCAAAAGAAGTAAACCAATTGTCTTCTATGACATCAACGATTGAGGATATTTTTTTGTTTACTAATTGCTCCTGGGTTTTACCAAAAAACTTTGAGAAACAAATATTTGTTGCCCGATTATAGAAATCGATAGGTTGACCGTCCGTATCATAAATAAGCTCTATGACATTAACCATGTCTGCCATATTATCAAAGAACTCTTTATATGACAGCTCTTTTGAAGAAACAATAGCATTTTCTTTTAACGCAATGAGCTCCATTTCCAGTTCTTTATACGACGGTTTACTCATAATTTTATAATTTTAAATTAAACCTAGTACGCTTTTGTTTTTATAAGTTTATTTACTTTCTGCTCACACTATTATAACCCGTTATTTCTCAACCCAACTTTAAACAAAAGGGCTACACACTGACAAAAGGCAAATAACATTAATCTACTAAAATTAATATTATTTACCACAGTACACACACATAATTTAGTAGAAAAGTATATTTCGTTTTTCTAGTATCTGCCTTATAGGCTAGACCTATATTTATTTCGATTTTATCTTTGGTTTCTACCAAGACTTTAGTAATCCTAAGATCATTACATTCTTGTTCTATAGTCCATTCATCGACATTTAAATGCATCTCATCTGTATAAAACGTGTAATTCATAGGACGTAATAATTTATGATTAAGAAATTATTTATTTTCACTCATTAAAATTATTTTATCAATTTTGAAAACAAATTATATGTCTAAATAAGCATTTATGATTTCCCACGATATTCCACTGAATGAAAGTGAAAGGTTGAAAAGTTTATATAAATATAATATTTTAGATACTTTACCTGAAGAGGATTTTGATGCCATTACAAATATTGCTGCTAGTATTTGCAAGACCCCTATTTCACTCGTCTCTATTATTGATAAAGACAGGCAATGGTTTAAATCTCATCACGGATTAAATAGCACAGAAACACCAAGAGATATTTCTTTTTGTTCCCACAGTATTTTAACTCCAAATGAATTATTTATTGTTAACGATGCTACAAAAGATGAACGCTTTTATGATAATCCACTAACTACAAATTACCCTAACGTTATTTTTTATGCAGGGGCTCCATTAAATAGTTCAGACGGTCATTGTTTAGGCACTTTATGTGTTATTGATAAAACAGCGAGAAAGCTAAATAAAGATCAGAAAGAGAACTTAAAATTATTAGCAAAACAAGTCGTTAATTTATTGGAGTTAAGGAGAAAGAACGCAGAATTATCGCAGGCAAATGAGGAGGTTTTAAGGTTAAATAAACAATTAAGTGCATTTGCTTACAAGTTATCGCACGACATCAAGACCCCAATAAGTGGAATAAAGCATCTTTCTGAGATAATACAGGAAGATTATGCCCTCGCATTAGATAGTAAAGGAAAATCGTGGCTCGCGCTAATTTCTTCTAGCAGCACCTATTTATATTCTTTGGTTGAAGGAATGTTGAATTTTACAAAATCTACAAATGCTGAAATAGTTTTTGAAACGTTTAATTTTCAAAAACTACTCGAACAAATTAAATCATCTTGTAATTGGGAGCATACATATATTATCAACTATACTAATTGTAATATTACTTTAAAACAATCAAAAATAGCTTTCATTCAAATATTTCAAAATCTACTCTCTAATAGCATAAAGTTTGTAGGTGAATCGCAATCTATTATTTCTATTTCTTTAGAGGTTGACTCGAAATTTTACAAGATAATTTATAAAGATAACGGTCCTGGGATTGATAAAAAATACCATAAAAAAGTATTTGAACTTTTTGAAACTTTAGAGAAGAGCAGTAGTACTGGAATTGGTCTCCCTACTGTTTCAGATCTATTACAAAGGTTAGAAGGAAGTATTGAAATAGAAAGTCCAAAAGAAAAGAAATTAGGAATTGAGTTTTGTATAAAAATTCCAATTATAAAAGATTGAAAGTGATCTCTTTTTAATCTTTTATTTAACATCTAATTTAAGGAGCAAATTATAGCATAAAAATTGGCGTGTCATCTCTGCTACATTTTTCAATGATAGAATTTACATATATCCTGCTTGTTTTATAATACCCCTAGCATTTTTTATTCTCTAAACCGAACTATGTTTTTATTGAGATTCATTTTAGAGGGGCTTAAGTTTAAGAACATAGGAAATGCTTTATGAATAAAACAACTAGATCACTTATGCGAAAATTAATTTTTATAATAGCTAGGTAACACACTATTCCTGCTTTTGGAAACTCTAGAAAATTGACTTCCGGTGGTTATTCAAACTAAATTGCTGACCTCGGATATGTTCAAGTCGGGGTGTCGAAAAAATGTTTAGTGTGTACATATTTCAGGACGTGTCATTATGGTTGTTAACTGTCGAGTTTTACAATAGTGTATAAGATTAGTTGAGTAGTTTAAGCTTCGTAAACCTCTTGAGGTATCAAAAGGCATTGCCATGTGAAAAAGGTATTGGTATAAAATAAATCAGTGGAATACATCTTTGTATAAACTCCTAATTATTAAAAAAACGCTCAAGTCAAACAAAGCCTATAGAATCCTTAGGGATCATATAAGCGGTGTTTGACGAATCTTAAATAAAGAAACCTTACACCTTAGCTTGACAGGTATACTCATCGGTAATAAAGCGCCTTAATTACCCCATACACTGTTCATCTGCAAAATCTTACCCTCTAACTATCCTCTAATTACACTCAACGAATATTAAATTAATTTATCCTAAAAGTTTTTAGTTTTAAAAAATGATAAAATATAAAAACCATGAAAACAATTATTCTCTCCATCGCTATTATCGCATATAGTTTTAGTTCTATAGCGCAAGATGAACAGCCACCAATAGATATCTATCTTGGCACGGCAGCTAATTTTATACTGTTTACAGGAGCTGGAGCAGTCGCCAATACTGGAGTTTCTGAAATTACTGGTGATGTTGGATCACACGCAGGAGCGATAGCTGGGTTTGGACTACCTACAGTTTTAAATGGAACTATACAAAACACAAATTCTATTACTGCGCAAGCTTTATTAGATTTAGCAGCAGCCTGCGTTCAACTTCAAAATATACCAGCAACCATAACAGACCACAGTGGAATTTTTGGAAGTCTAGAAGGGGAAACTATTTATCCCGGAGTTTATAGTAATGCTGCTGCAGTATCACTTACTGGAACGCTAACTCTAGATGCTCAGGGAGATCCTGATGCTATGTTTATTTTTAAAATTACAGGAGCGCTTAACTCGGTTGCTGGTGCTACAGTTCTTTTGGCCAATGGTGCCTCCTCTGAAAATGTGTATTGGATTGCCGTTGGTGCACTTGCTTTGGGTGCAAACACAACTATGAAGGGAACCGCAATAGCATATCCTGGAGCTGTTTCATTAGGAGCAGGTGCAAGTATAGATGGAAGCTTATACTCTACAGTTGGCGCGATCGCAATTAATTCAACAGTTGGAACAAAACCAACCTATAATACTCCGTTTGGTTGTGATATAAATGCTTATCTATTTCAGGACAACGATGTATACACTATAGATTTAGCATCAGGAAGTTCTTATGAAATTGCAACGGATATTACTACAGGAGATATAAATGCAACGGGGTACAATCCAGTAGACGGATATATCTGGGGATCTTTAAGTTCACCTGAAAAAACGATAGTGCGTGTTGGTAAAAATTTCAATACAACTAGTTATTATATAGATGAATTACCAAGTAGTGATACAAAGATTGGAGATGTAAGTGCAGATGGTATCTATTATTTAAAAGGAGAAGATACTACCTATTATAAAATAGACCTTAATCCTAGTTCTGCAGATTTCGCTCAACACCAATCGACAGAAAGCTTATCTCAAAACATAAGTATAGATGACTGGGCTTTTAATGCTGTTGATGGAAATTTATACGCAATAGAGAAAATCTCGAATATTTTATACCGCATTGACCCTTCAGATGGAAACGTACAAACTATGGGTGAAGTACCTATCTTATCTGGATCAACCTATACCTATGATGCAGTCTATTTTGATGTAGATGGTCGTTTCTACATCTCAGCAAGTGAAATAGGAACTATATTCGTAGTGCAAGATGTTCAAGATCTAGATGGCTCAAACGCTATAGATTCTAATCTGTTTGCCTTTGGACCTTCAAGTTCAAATAGCGATGGAGCACGTTGTCCAACAGCTCTTGTTGCTCAAGAAATTTGTGATAACGGTATAGATGATGACGGTGATGGTTTAATTGACTGTGAAGACCCTTCCTGCTCTGGGTATGGAAGTTGTCCCATAATAGAATCGAATACCTCTGGAGGTAATGATGGTGGTTTAGAAAGCAACAATCGACTGTCCGATAAGATTAGTCAAAGAAATTATAATCGAGCAAAAATCAATTATAGATTTGATAGAGGTGTTGCTAGACGAGTCTCAAAATCATCAAATTATGCGAAAAGAAGTCCAAATTCAAATTTTCAATTGCAAAACTTCATTCCACTCACAGTGATTGATGAAGATTATGTTATCGATTCCACTCCTATAGATTTATTAGGAATCACTAATGCAGTAGACGTATATTCTGTTGATTAGATTAAAAATGAAGAATCTATAGCGTCTGTTCTAGCTTTAAAAACTGAAAATGGTGTTTATGAACACACAAAATATATTTGTGATCGGTTATTAGGAGCCGAACTAATTTCTGTTTCGACTATAGAAATAAATGGGCATAGTTTTATTAAATCTATCATTAGAAACACAAATAATTCTAGTGAGTTTGTCTTAAGCCTTTCGGCAAAAATTACGAATAACGAAAAAAATTTTTCAATTGAAAGCCACTGGAATATAGATCAATATGAAGAAAACATCACCTTTTATAATTTTCAAATTTGGTCCAATTCAATAGATAATTTATTGTTGTTAGGACAAGAGGTTCTTAACTTATTAGATATTGAAAAACCGATTTCTGAGTATAATAATTCAACACCTCCAACTGTTTTTGTTAGAAAAGGAAAGTATTTTAATGGAAACTTAAAGTTGCAAATTGTGAATACTAATGCAAGTGAGACGATTTCTTTTGCAGCTGGATTAAGACAAACTGAAACAAGTACAGTCGAAAATATGACGTCTTCAATTGATTTAAACAAAGGTAACTAATCAGTCTACCCGTTGAAACTCAAATTTAGCGATAAGCGCTAATTCATCCAAGACATTTAGCCCATTTTTAATTATGGTGTCTATGACAGATCGTATTTGCGCAAAATTTTGTGCGGCTTGTTCAATTTTAAATTGACCAGATATTTTTTGTTTTACCTTTACATTTCTAATAGCTCTTTCAGAGGCATTATTGTCTGCTGGCACATTTTCTAGGAAAAGAAAGGTGAATAAATGCTGTCTTTCACGCCGCATCCGTTTATAAAAGCTAAAGAGTTCTTTATGAGTTTTATCAGGCGGTTTTTCTAATAAGCATTGGAGTTTTTGAATTATTTTTGCGCGCTCAATGGTGTACTCTTTATTTTGAAATGGCAGTGTTTTTTTAAGTTCTAAAGCATCATAGAGAAGTTTAGAAAAATCAAGACCCCAAGTAGCAGATTTATATTTTAGATTCAAGTAATTTAATCTGCGCTGCAAGTGAGGCAAACAACTTTGATGATTTTTAGCAAACGTGTTTAGGTGTGGTTTCCATCCATCATGTACTAGTGTACTATTGGGAAATCCATTTGGAAAATGAGTTGTTACCGTTTCGCCTTTTCTGTTTCTTGAATGCGTAATATAGTTAGATTAGGGTTTGCCAAGTCCAAAACCAGTGTTTGCTTCTGTTTACTTTCACCCCTGTTTCATCTGCACAATAACTGTACTATTTGCAGACCCTTTGTTTTATAATTTCATAAATTGGTTTTGTTTTATCGGAAAAACGATTTAACAAACAATGAATTCCACCTTCACTAATATGGATGTTAAAAACAGCGTTAAAGACTTCTTGCATTCTTGCAAAAGGCAAGAATTGACGCGCATGAAAATAAGCGACAAGTCCTTCTATATTTTCGCCATAGCTAATAGAAGTGTTTACTCCAGATGGAAAGTCTGCGGTAGATGTACATCCACAATTACAAATTTTACTAAAAGTTTGATATTCTTTAAAAACAGCCTTGATAGGCGGAATATCAACTATTTGACGGGATTGTTCTTTCTGTGGAGAAAAGTCTTGTAATGCGTTTCCACAAGAAGTACAATAATCGGGTACTAATTCTATAATCTCATCGGGATGAGCTGTCATCTCTAAAGTTTTGCCTTTTCGTCCTTTTTGACCGCCTACTTTTCGATCAGATGATTTGCGCAAACTTTGATTTGGTTTAGGATGGTTTTCATCCTTTGAAGGAGGCATAGAGCTGTTGCGACTGTTTTTTGGATTTTCGTAGGTAAATAATTTATCCTTTAACTGTCTATTCTCTTTTAACAGTAGCTGATTTTGCTTTATGATACCTCGGTTCTCTTTAATTAATCCTTGATTCTCTTGGATCAATGCTTGGTTCTGATTTGCCAAGCCTTCAAGTTCATTTACTTGTCTAGCGAGAGAAGTAAACGTCGCATACAACTCTTGATATGTTGGCTTTATTGACAAAAAACAGTTTTATTCAAAGTACCTACAATACAGCTAAAATAGCGGTGTAAAAAACCACGAGTTATCAAGAAAACAAAAGAAGTTGTTAACTGATATGGATAAAATCAATGTTTTTCCAATTTGAAAAAAAACAGAAACAAAATCTTGTTAATAAGACAATTAAAAATGTTAATAACCTAAGGACTTCCTAAAATAACCATCCGAAACTTAGTACTGATTAGTTACAAACAAAGATTATATAATCGATTTAGAGTTTCCGACAGGAAGTTTATTTGACATTGGTTTTAGAATTAGTGATGGTTTAGCGACACCAGATGATTTATTTATGTCTGATGGACCTTGGGGATATGATGATTCTGCTGTAAGTTCGAATATTACTGCTTTTTTAATTGAACCTAATGAAATCATTTTTGAAGCTGATGAGTTTCCGGTTGAAAGAAATGTATCTCTAAAAGCAATAACAAGTGAATATGTTGCAGTATACAGGGCATTAACGCCTCGATTTAATCCAGTCAATTTATCAGATTTTAACAGTCTTAAACTAAATGCAAAAGGGACAGGGAGCCTACAAATAACATTTGTTAAAAAGAGTATCCTTAAGTGGGAAGATCAGTACAAAACAACGATTGAATTAACTGATGAGATTCAAGATTTTCATATTTCTTTTTCAGATATTCAATCTATACTAGAGTCTGAATTAGTCTTAGATGATTTGGTTACTATTGTATTTACTATGATTTCTGAAAATGGAGAAATGGTCGAAAAAGGGATGACCCTTGAAGATATTAGATTTTCAGTAGAAAACAATGAAATCACTACTACTAATGATTTTAATAAATTACAAGCCATCCCTAATCCAATGGGATCGAATACCAGTATTTATTTTGCTTCAAATCAATCTGAAGATATCATATTCATGGTATATGACCAAACAGGGAAACTAGTCTTACAAAACAATTTTAAGACTTCTGTAGGCAAAAACCAACTCATATTCAACAGACAAAGTTTAAAGAGTGGGTTATATATCTGCCTGATAAAAAACTCAATAATCAATTACAGTCCGCTAAAATTATTAGTTAAATAAATGGCTTATAATGAAGAAAAAGGGCAAAAGAGAAATCTTTCGCCCTTTTTCTTTATTATAATTTAAGGTGAAAGACTGTTTTACGTGCTACAGTTGTTTTAAAACCAGTTTATAAAAGGCTTATACCAAATTAGACCTATAATGACGCAATAAATCGTTTCTTTTTCGCCTGCTTTTCATCAAAAATAATTACCGTAGCTAAGGCTATGCTAGTTATTTTTGATTTCAATCAATCAAAAAATAATTCAATTTATTCATACGGCATTATAAATATAATTTGGTATTAGAAATAAACTCAAGACCCTTGTCATGTCTTGCCTCTTAATTTTTTCTATTCCTACTTATAGAGTTTTTAATGTTTCGACAACAACCCTTACCAAATAGGATAGCCCTTCATTTATAACAAATACTTTATGGTTGCAATCGTCAATCACATTAAAAAGAAGCACCTTTCTGGAATTGGTATGGGCGCCACTCATAAAATTCCCAGGGGAACATTCATTGACTTTTGAAGCTCTTTCTAAAGGTTGTTTTACGGGTTTAACCAAGTGCCTTATTTGCTTAAACCTTAAACTGATTTTCATCTCACGATCCAAACCTAAGACTCATTTTCTGTTCCATTTTAGGTCTTCACTACGAATTTTTTGATCCTACTCATCATACCTCTTGAGAGGTATGACTCAGTGAGCTATTGTTCTCTTCTTCATGCTCTTATAAATGCTTTAATTGCTGTTGCTCCATTCCTCCACATTTCTTTGGCTAATAGCAGAATAGACTCTTATCGATTCCTAGTTCTCTCGATAGATCACCTACACCTATAACTCATTTATTTTCATAGAGATATCATATGTTTTGACTCTCACTAAATTTGCTGACATTCATTCTGATGGTTTGAATTTAAAGTTGGTAAATTCAAACCCACTCGGAATGAATGTCCTGTTTTTAGCGTAGGCTAGAATAAGATTATCATTTAACACTGTAAAATAAAAGTATATTTCTTCGCCTTTGCACTTGTAGTAGGTGGAATCGAAAGAGGTTACAAGTATTTCAGCAAGTAATAGGGGAGCAGTCGCTAATAAAGTAGCTAACAAGATCAAAATTTTAACCTCAACAGGCTAGCATTTCTGGTTACTGTACAATTCTTTGTTTTAAGCTGGTATTTGTAGATGGTAATGTTCCATTTAATCATTGAATTTCCTAAAGTCTTATTTGAGTAAGTAACTTTTTTATAGAGGTTATATCTACTTTCTAAAAATGGGCTTTTTAAATAAAAACCATTTAAACCGTAACCCAGTTTCTACAAATGTAAAACCTGCAGCCGTTGCAGATGCAATATTACTATTCGTTCCATATAGGTTTACTAGACAACGATCTGAAAATTTATACCCTACTTTACCATGCAGTCTATAGGTGCTTTGGCTATCATAATCTTCTATATACTGCAATCCAAAAGCCACAGTTAACTCATAAAACCACTCCTTAGGTTTAGCTATTACTTCATCTTTAATCAAATTGACAAAAATTTCACCTGCATTAAATTTTTCTGGACTAAAATAAATAGTTGGAACTTGATTTTTAAAGGTGATGTATTGATAATTTAATCCCACTTTCAAAATTGGTTTACTCAATAGGTTGTAATATAAAGAAGTGAAAAACAGGTTTCTGATATTGTCATCATTTTGTGACGTAAAATAGTACTGTGTAAACAAACCTAATTTAAAATTAGTGCTTAAATTATAATTTACAAAAAAATTATTCATCACAATTTCTCGGTCTAATAATTCCGCATTAAAATTTTGAATTTCACGATTATAATTTAAATCTAATGTTTGTAATTTAAACGGCTTTATGTTAAGAGAAAGATTAGCTAAAAGTTGATTGTACTTGTTATTTTTAGAATCTACAGAAATAATCCCTGCTGTACCTTTTAGAGTTGCGTTTGGTAAAATTTGATATGATATTCCACCATTAAAATCATATGAAGTAGCATTATCATCAGTCACATTATTATCTGTGGTTCTGTAATTATAGCTTCCTAACAGTTTAAATTTAGTTGAGAATGGAATTTCTACCCTATTTTTAACAGCAAATGCTTTGTTATCTCCATTATCAAAGGTATATGAAGCTTTAATTTCGTAGAAGGGTGTAAAGGTAGTGTTGAGGTTTCTTATAAAATTTAATGCATCTTTTTGGTTGTCATAAAAAGTCAATGTGTTTTCGGCAGATTTATAGGCATCATCATAATGTCCTAAGGCTTTTAAGGCATTTGCTTTTCCTAAGTTACCATCAAAAGAAGTGCTGTCATTTTCTAAAACTCGATTGTAATCTTTTAGGCTATTTTTAAAATTGCTTTTGTAAATATTTAAAGTTGCTTGTAAAGCTAAAATCCAATTTTTATTTGGTTGTTCTTTTAGTAAAGCGTCGATTAACTCTTCAGACTCATTATATTTTTTATTCCAGATCAAGGCTTGTATGTAACGCTCTTGTGTTTGTTTTATATCTGATGTATTTTTTAGAATGGGTAGGCTATCGTATGCTTTTTGACTTATAATTAAAGCCTCTTTATTCTTGCCGTTTAAGTGTGAGACTAAGGCTAAGCCATTTAACGCTGCTACTTTATTATCAAGATTTTCTGCTAACAACTCATAAGTTGCTTTGGCATCGTCTAATCGATTGGCAATTAAATACAAGTTTGCTAAGTTTAATAAGGTAGCTTTATCATTATTAAATAGGATTAGATTTTCTTTTAACAAAGCTTCAGCTTCATCATACTGTTGAGCTTGTTGTTTTTGGTAGGCATAGCCTAAATACATGTACTTTTTAGAGTTTAATGCATTTGGATTTCCTGGTAAAACGGCTAAGGCTTTATTCACATAAAGCAAAGCGCCTTCATATTCTTTTAAATTGGACAGTGTGTTCGCATAACTTAATAAGGCTGGAAAACTTTTAGGATCTTCTTTCACCAATCCTTTAAAATAGGTTTTGGCTTTTAGGAAGTTACTATTCCATAATAAGGCCTCTCCATAATTTAATTTCACTTCAAAATCTGAAGGGTAATCCGCTAACAAATCGGTGAAAAGTGTCTTGGCGTCCTCTGTTTTTCCGTTTAGTCCAATAGCACGACCATAACACAACCGTGCAGTCTTATTATCTGGGTATCCTTCCAAGATACTTTCGAAAAATAGTTCAGCTTGCAGGTATTCACCTGTCTCTAAATAAGTATACCCTTCTTGCATATCTTGAGAGAAAATAGAATAAGAGACGAAAAATAATAATATGTAAGGTTTCATTTTCATTGGGATTTTTATACACTGTAAGTTAGGCATTCGCATTCAATCATTTATCTACAGAAACGGTCTACTCGTCGAAATTTAGAAGTTACCTAGGGATATCTAGAAGATATTTGTATCAGAAATCAGAATACTAATCCTAAAAAAGAAACTATTATGGCATTACAAATTTTAGAAAAAAACGGAATTTTTGAAGCATACGGGAATTTAAATACTCATACTTCACGCTCATTTATTGTACATTTTGAATATTTGATGACTACCTTAAAAGAGGTAACTATAAATATTGATAAAATAAAAGCAATCGATGCCAGTGGAATTCGAGCGTTAAGAACACTTTTTGCTATTTCTTTAAAAAATAATAGAATATTACATATTATTGGAAAAGGGTATAAAGATATCTATGCGGATACTAGTAAAACATTTGCTATTTAAGAATAATAAAATATCAGACAAAGATGTATTTAGTTTCAGTTTTAAAAAGAAATCGCATTTCTCAAGAGCATTTATTTATGTTCAGTGTTTTGGTTGTAAATGGAGGGAATTATCTATATAATCTTATCCTTGGTCGTTTATTAGGTCCAGAGCAATTCGCAGATGCTGCAGTATTAATTACATTTTTATTGGTATTATCTTTTGTAGCGATGAGTTTTCAACTAGTGACTGCTAAATTTTCAGTTGTTTTTGAAAACAATTTGTTTGCAAGTTTTATTTCAAAAGTATATAAGAATGCCATTATAGTAGGAATTAGTCTTGGGGCTATAATTATTATCTTCTCAAAACAATTACAAGACCTATTTAATACTGCATCATCAACTATGTTTGTTGTTTTTGGGATAGGGGTACCACTCTATTTCTTAATGAGTGTAAATAGAGGGGTGTTTCAAGGAAAAAAAGCATTTAAACTCCTATCCATTACCTATCAGACTGAAATGTTAAGTAGGTTGCTAATCACACTAGGCTTGTTATTCTTATTTAATATACAATCATCACTAGTCATCGCTATTGGAATTTTAATTTCTTTCGGTTTTGGTTTAATCCCCTTTAAGTTTGAAAATCTAAATTTTAAATCTTCTAGTGTTATTGAAGCTAGTCATTCAAAATTAGTAAGAAACTTTTTTATAATCACAGCATTTTATGAATTCACTCAAATCATAATTAATAATAGTGATATCCTTTTAGTCAAACATTATTTTGAATCTTACGAAGCAGGATTATATGCCTCATTAGCCTTAATTGGTCGTATTGTATATTTTATTGCTTGGATGTTTGTTATGCTATTATTACCAACAGTTGTTCAACTTAAAAAAGAAGGAAAGCCTACTGCTCCAATTTTATTTAAATATGTAGGTTACATAGCGACTATAGCTTCCGTTATTGTTTTATGCAGTTCATTATTCCCTGAAACTGCAATTACTCTATTGTTCGGGAAAAGCTATATAACAATAGCTCCTTTGCTATGGAAATATGCTCTAGCAACTGGATTATTTGCTGTCTCAAACATATTTGCATATTACTATTTATCATTAGATAGATTTATGCCTGTAGTCTTTTCTGGGATTTTTGGAATGCTTCAAATGGGGCTTGTCATTTTCTTTCATGACAGTTTAGAACAAGTAGTCCATATGCAAATTATAGCGATGATATGCTTACTCGTTTTCCAAATTATTTATTTCGTTTTAGATTCTAAAATGAAATAAACAAAAAGATAAATCTAAGATTCTACTCCATTCACCTTCGGCAAAGAGTATCCCATCTAATGTTCTCAATTTTACTAAACTTTATAACGCAAATTTATATCATAATAAAAACGAGCCTTATGAAATTAGCAATAGTAACAGCATACCCGCCAAGCAAGGTCACCTTAAATGAATATGCGTATCACTTGGTAAAGCACTTTAGACAAAAAGAAAGTGTTACAGAAATAGTATTATTAACTGATAAAACCAAGGGTGAAAAAGACATTTCTTTTATCGAAGAAGGTTGTAAAATAACAGTTAAAGAGTGTTGGGAATTTAACAGCTATTTAAACATAATCACTATAACAAAAGCTATTGATTACGCGCTTCCTGATGCCGTATTATTCAACTTACAGTTTATGAAGTTTGGCGATAAGAAAATCCCTGCTGCTTTGGGTTTACTGTTGCCTATCGCCTGTAAATTAAAGCGTATCCCAAACATCGTATTATTGCATAATATCTTAGAAGAAGTTGATTTGAAGTTAGCTGGTTTCACGTCGAATAAATTATTGCAAAAAGTATATGAATTCATAGGAACTACCTTGACGAGGTTAATATTACAATCAGATTCAGTTGTCTTAACGATGCAAAAATATGTTGATGTTTTAGAGAAAAAATACAAGGCTAAAAATGTTTCTTTTATTCCACATGGATCATTTGATGTTTCAAAAGAGAAACCAGATTTTTCAATTACAAATAGACCCTTACAAATTATGACTTTTGGAAAATTTGGCACTTATAAAAAGGTGGAATCTCTAATTGAAGCTGTTGAAAAGGTCAGAAAAACAACAGGCTTAGATTTAGAAATTGTTATAGCAGGAACAGACAATCCAAATGTATCGGGTTATTTAGCGAGAATCCAAGAGGAGTATAAACATGTACCACAATTAAGATTTACTGGCTATGTCGAAGAGCATGAGGTCTCTACGCTATTCAAAGAAAGTGATATTGTTGTATTTCCATACACATCTACAACAGGAAGTTCTGGTGTCCTACATCAAGCCGGTAGTTATGGTAAGGCAATTGTAATGCCAGATCTAGGTGATTTAGCCTTATTAGTTAAACACGAAGGGTACCAAGGTGAATTTTTCGAACCTAATAGTATTGAAAGTTTAGCATTAGCGATTGAAGTTTTACTAACAAATAATGAACATAGACTAACTATTGCTAAGGCAAATTATAAAGCTGCAACAGCTTATCCAATGGAAAAAATAACCGACATGTATATGGATAAATTTTATCAAATTAGTTGTAAAAAAGTGACTAAGAAATTAATGGTGCCCGAATCTGTTTCTATTGACTAATGAATTTAAAAGCGGCCTTTTTTGTTCCCTTACTATCTATGAATCCAAATCGCTTTTGAACATTTTTACGCCAAGGAAGACTCCCTACAACAGCCTTTGGTACTGTTTCAAAATCATATAAAGTCCAAGACATAAATTGTAAATTATAGGCTGCAATTATCTCTTGGGCTTTTTTATGATAGTTGGCTTGATCTTCTTCAGAGCTGCCAAAGGGTTTCCAAATACCAGCATAAGAAGACATGCCAAATTCTTGAAGTACGATAGGTTTCTCGCCTACTTCTTTTTTAAGGTTTTCAATTGCTAAGTCTAAGGTTTTTATGTCTTCATAATAATGAAACGAAACAATATCTACTTTATCTTTTAAAATAGAGGCACTTTGCACATTAGACCAACCGATAGTTACAGGATGGTTTGGGTCTATGGATTTAACTAAATCAATCATAGTATCAAGCCATGAAATAACATTGACTTTTCCTCTTGAATCAAAATCTAAGTTTGGCTCATTTTTTATATCCCAAGCAACAATTGCTTTATGATCTTTTAATCCAGATATAATTGTTTTGGCATGACGCCTATTCAATGTCCAGTTCAAAACCGAATAATCACCATAAAAATCAAAAAGAGTTACAACAACTTTTAAACCATTTTCTTCAGCAGCATCTAATGTTAGCCTTAATTTTTCTAGTTTTTCTTTGTCAACATCAGCCTTACCAAAATCATCGTATTGCACAAAAACACGAATAGAATTTAAGCCGCTATCTTTTATGATTTTAAAATCCTTAGAAATAGTGCTTATTAAAAAAGCCTCTCCAAACATGTCCCAAGGGGTTGCTTGAGGATAGTAATTAATTCCTTTAATGTTTAGGTGTTCTGCGGCTATTAGATCAGGTTCGGTTTTAAAACGTTCACTTCTTTCCTTAACAAAATGTCTAATTCTCCAAAAACCATCTTCTAATAAAACTATAATTTTATATGTAGATTTTTCTGTAGTTTCTAATACCAGTTTTTCATCTTTAAAAACACGTTTATATTCTATCACATCTTTATCTGTAATAACTGCTAATTGACCATCTTCACTAAAGAATTCTAGTGTTGGATGGTGATTTAAAGTTGTAGATTCAACCGTAACCTTTTCCTTGGCATTTAATTCTATAAAAGCGAAAATATTTTCACGAGCATTATCTGTATAATAGTCTTTAATGCCAAAGGTTGTGTTTGTTTTATAAGCCACGAGTTTTACATACCAGGCATCTAAATAATCATTTTCTATTTTTTTTAAAACCTCTTCATCCATCGGCCTGCCTTCGTTATTTAATGGCGACCAAGTAACTTCAGGAATATATTGCTCTATTTTTTCTAATTTAACATGTAGCATACTGCTTCTATCTGCTCCAGTATTTAAATAGGCAAATAATGAACTAAGACCCGAGATAATAATTATAATAATTAGAACGTAGGAAGGAATTAGAATGCTGCGTATTATATTTTTATTTAGGTTTATCATAGTATTTTAGAATTAAATGTTTTTTCTAAACCTGCAGTTTTAACGACTATAGTATAGTTGTCTTTTTTATAGATATCTGGTTTTAAATTAAAATTCACCAATCCTTCAAACGAAGTTTTAGTTTCAGTTTTAAAAAGTGTATTGTTTTTATAAATTAAAAGTTTGACCTGAAATCCGTCTGGAATTATTTGCTTCATAAAGCTTTGAAGAGGGCCTACTGTTATTTCTCTATTGTTTTCTGAAAACACAACCTCAAAGTCTTTAATAACCTGCTTGTACCTCAAAATAATTAATTCACTTTCAGCGATTCCGTCAACATATGCTTTAACACTCCACTCCGTTTCATAATCGGGATGAATCATTTTAGAAGTAGCAATTCCATTAATAGTAGCCCCTGAAGTTTTTAAAATATTCCCTTTTTCATTGGTAATAAAAAAAGTGACATAGGTGGCATCGCTAACAATATTGTTGTGTTGATCAACTAGAATAGAAGTAGAAAATGTTGTCACCTGATTTCCATCTGCGTAATCATGGGGACGTGTAGCAGAAATTTTAAAATCGATTGGAATTGCTGGAAAAACAGCAACTGAAAATTCTTTAGAATTAATGCCCAATGCTTCAGAAGATACCAATAGGCGACCACTTTCTTTTTGAGAATAAATGGTCTTATAAGAGATTAAATCTTTAGTAAAAATCTCTTCATTTTTTTCTGAATTTAAAAACTGATGCTTTGCTAGAACAAGTGTGTTCTCAGGAAAGGGATTGTCTAAGGAGTCTGTTGGGATAACAACTAACATTGTATAGTCCGTTCCTCCAGCTTCAATACTTGGAGGCCCAATATAGGTTTCCATCGATGAAACTTCTTTTTTTGGATGTATCTGGAATTTACCAGACACTGATGAATCTTCATAAATTAGTTTCCAATTCACGAGTCCAATTTTGCTGCTTATATTAAAGGGTATATCATATATCAGGAATTTGCTTTTATATGTTGGAACTATCAAAGTAGAACCATAACTGCTTGAACAATATAAAAGAGGCGCTTTTTCTCTTGAAGTTGAGAATTTTAATGCTATGCGACTTCCTGCTTCAAATTCTGTTTGAGTGGTTTCCAAAGTAAAATTTTGGGTGACCTCACTATTTTGTATCAGCGTAAATGATGATGATAAAATCAGAGCTAAAAGAGAGAGATATGTATATTTATTTTGCATTAATTTGGATTACCAATATATGAGTTTGTTTCTATTTTTATATAACTAAAATCTGGATGCTCAATTTTTTGTAATTCGGCATCAGTATGATTTTCAATTCTATTTGGTATTATTTTATTTGAAATAGATTCGTTAGGTAGACCATTTACAAAAACATTCGCCATTCCATCATTGATAATTTTTACGCTACCCTCTTTTAAAATTTGATATTCAAAACCTTTTTTACGCTGTTGTCTTATCCCTTCTTTCATAAATAAATGATCTACCCAAAGCATTGTTTTGCTCTCGTCATAATATGTGATTAAAAGCTGTGGAACTGTAACTTCTTGAGTTCCGCTATTAAATAGATTTCCATTAATAATTTTACCATTAATAATTACTTCACTCATCGCTATATTTTTATAGAGATCAGATCCTGACACATTTCCAGCTGCTTGCAAATTAAATTTTGTGGGTTGCTCGTCCAAATCTACAGGTGTAAATTCATCTGGATTAAATGTATCTGGAATAGAGTCCTCCGTTTTTGACCATGCGATACCCTCAAAATTAATTCTAAAAGAACTTGATTCTTTTGGTAACAACTTGTGCTTTACATGATATTTAGCATTGTATACAGCTAGCGATTTATCATCATCATTATATAAGGTGCCCTTTAGCACAACATCTGCAGGGACATTATCTATATTTTGGATTTCGCCAATTATTGCATAATGATTTTTATACTTTACAAGTTTGGCGGAGAGCACTTCTAGAACTGGCTGTTTTAAAACATCTTCATGATGGGTTTGCTCAGTTGTTACTCTTCTCCTTCCTTGATTAAAAAAACTAGTATTATTGCTTGAATAAAACTGGTCTGGGGGTAAATCCGTATCCAAACTAACAGGTAATATATACCATTTATTATTGTGTTTTGATAATGATTTATAATCAACACGATTAATTTTCTCGAGAGGAGTTATCCAATCTGTTGTTACTTTTGCGGTTGCCAAACTATCATTTCTATTTGTGATAACTGTTTCAATGGCGTCAAGTTTTGCATAACTACTCAATAAACCATCAGTGACCGCATTTTCAAGCATATATTGAGCAATTGTAATATTACTTTCAGGATCGATTAAACTATAAGCTTTTTCAAATTCTTTAAAATCTAAAGCATCGTAATATGCAAGTATTACATTTTCTGGAATACGTTGCGAATCATTTTTTAAATAGAATTGATAGACACTATAAAAAACAATCGCCGCTAAAATAATTGACCAATAGTGTGTAATCTTAAGAATAGAATTTGAAAACTTAGAGTAGCTATTCGAATGGTTTAAAAACGCAGTATTTTTTTTTGGCCGTGTCTTTAATGCATTAATCAATGGCATTTGAATGTTTAAGATAAATGTTATTAAAACCACTGAAAAAGGCAAAATTCCCCAACTAATTTTTTGCCATTTAGCGACATCCTCTTTATATAGAATTGAAGAAACTGGCGCTATATTTAAGCGTTCCCAAACCATAATTCCATTTTGTAATTGCCGTAATCTTTGCCAACCAGAGAAATAAAGAATAGGGTCATAGAATTTATCGTTTGAAAAAATATACTTGAGATTGTATTTTTCTGGTGTTGTTAAAAACTGCTGTAATGAACCAATCCCCGCGACACCTTTAAACTTCGAATTCTCCAAGCGTTCAATAGGCCTAGTTGTTAATTCTGGCAGTCGTCTTGCAGAATGGTAATTTCCATCTACAGTCATTGCATTCGTTTGCGCACTTAACCAAGCCATTTGATCACCAAAACCTAAAGTTAAGAAGCGCCATTTATGATGATCATCCTGATTTAGAAAATTAACAATAGGTAGCATCTTTATTTTCTGCGGTTGTAGTGGCCTAAAATACCCAAGACTCATAGTGAAAATAGTCATAAATATAAATAATCCTGCAAGTAGCCCTCCAAAAATCCGATGGTAAATAGACCCGAATTTCGATTGAATGAGTTCTTTCAAATCCCCTTCAATAAATCGGTATGCAAATTCACCTAATAGTGGTAAAGACATAATAGAAGCCCAGAAAGTAAATCTATCTAACGTAAGTATATTAAATGCTGTTTCACCTAAAATCAGTCTTGGGATAGGTGTTGTTCCTCCTGTTCCTAAAATAGTTAGTATAGTTATAGATAGACCAAAAAAGAGATAGCGTTTACTATAAAATCTAAAAAATATGTAAGGCAATAGGATGAGTAAAATTCCCCAAGGAATTAAAAAGAACACTAGTCCAGAAGATGTAATCTCTAAAAAATTATCCCGTGACCCGTGCGGAATTGGAACTTGTGTTATTGGATTATTTTTAGAATTAATCCAATAGGGTAGGATGCACCCAATAATAATAATTAAAGAGGCTATTCCAAAAGTAATAATCCTTTTAAAGAGTTTAAAGAAATTATTTAAAAAAACTTTAAAAGTAACTTCTTTCATTGATTTTACTTCCTCTCTAGAAACATCCATAATGACCATTCCTATTAACGGAAAGATAAAAAACACCATCCCAAATATTGGTGTCACATGATGAGAAGTAACCGTAACGGCAACTAAAGATAACGAAGTTGCTAAATACCAGAGTTTCCCCGTTTTTAGCCACGAATAGATTTCAGGTAAGGCATGCAGTAAAAGTGAAATCCCTATAATACTTGGGAGTTGACCAAATATGTGAAGTGTTTCTACAAAAGAAGATGAAAATACAGCCAATATAGAAGCATAACCTGCAACCGTTCTGTTTGATGTGATTAATAAAGAGAAACGATAAATACCTGTTATAAAAAGTAATATCGATAAAAGTGCAACTGTAAATAAGCCAAATTTTAAACCACCAATGAGAGATAATAATCCAATAGATTGATGCACTAATGGCGGGTAACTCATTACGGTAAACCCAGTATACCATTTGTAATTCCATGGTTCAAACCAACTATTTGCATAATGATCCGCAAAAAAAACATGTATCAATGCATCATACGTAGTTTCTAAGGTAAAAAAAATAGAGGTACCATGAAAAGCTAATCCTAAAAGGATCGCTACAATTAAATATTTATTTGATGCTTCTTTCATTTATTCCTTTATAATGGCAATAACCTAAATATACATAATTTTAATAGCGATTCGATTTTAACTATCTATAGAAAACTACTCTTCGCCTATACTTAGTGATAGGTTAAACTAAATAAGGATTTTAGGAGAAGCTTACAGCCTACTTTTAAACTATGTGAAACAAAAAAACATTTTTATCATGAAAGTTTTAGCAATAGATGATCAACAATTAGTTTTACTTCCTTTACAAAAAGGAATGGAAGAGTTAGGCTACGAAGTAATAATAGAAACTGATGCTTTTAAAGCAATTGGATATTATAATTCTTTCAATCCAGATTTAGTGATTGTTGACATAAATATGCCAAAAGTTTCAGGTTTAGAAGTCATAAAACATATAAGAAGCAAAGAAAACTCTCAAATACCAATAATGGTTTTATCGGGTGACACACAAGATGAAACCATCACAGAAGGTTTTGAATTAGGAATTAATGACTATATGAAAAAGCCTTTAAGCTTAAATGAAATTAGTGCACGTGTAAAAAGATTAATAGGCGCTCCTAAGGTTAAAAATACAATTTCAAAAAGTGATGTTATAATTCAGGAGCGTTGTGTAGGAGTCGTGATTCCTTGCTATAACGAAGAAGAACGTTTACTAAGTACCGAATTTACAGACTATATAAATAAAAACTCTGGATATCATTTATGTTTTGTTAATGATGGAAGCACCGACAAAACATTAGAAATTCTTAAAGAATTACAAAAAGGAAGAGAAAATTTTATTACCGTTTATGACTGCAAAAAAAATGGAGGAAAAGCTGAAGCTGTACGTTTAGGAATGCTTCATATGGCTACTAAAGAAGATTTAGATTATATCGGTTTTTTAGATGCCGATTTATCTACAGATTTAGCTGATTTTGATGATTTGGTAAAAACAATAGAGCATTCAGAATTTAAAATAGTAAGTGGTTCTAGAATTGCAAGAATGGGCGCAAATATTACTCAAGAGTCTGCAAGAAAGATAATAAGTCTGACCATTAATTTTTTCATTAGAAAAATATTATGGCTCTAGTTTAATACAGCTATTATATGTATATTTAGATTATGAACATAGATAATCTAAAAGAGGAAATACTATCACTATCCACTCTAGATCGTGATAATCTGTTAAAGGATATTACAGATTCACTTGAGCATAATCAATTGGTTGAGCGGGCTTCCCGTCGCCATATTTTAGATAATAAAATGGGCGGATGCCCACATTGTTTACATGAAAAATATGTTCGTTTTGGAGTTGACAAAGGCTCGCAGCGCTATAAGTGCAAGTCTTGCAATAGAAGCTTTACTGAATATACTGGCACTTGGATGGCGGGACTTCAAAGAAAGGATATGATTTCATCTTATTTAAGTCTTATGGTTCAAGAAAAAAGTTTAGATAAAATAAGTTCAGAATTAGGCATCAATAAAAAGACAGCCTTTGATTGGCGTCATAAGATATTAGCTTCATTCGATACTAAAAATGACGATGACCAAGACAACTTTACAGGTATTACAGAGAGTGACGAAACCTTTTTCCTAAGATCAGAAAAAGGTATGGAGGTAAAAGATAGGGAATCAAGAAAAAGAGGCGGTAAGTCTAAAAAGAGAGGTATAAGTAAAGATCAAGTTGCGGTAATTGTAACACAGGATAGAAAATCAACATTAGACCTTAGCGTGGCTAAACTCGGTCGAATAGGAAAAGTAGATATAGAAAATGCTATCGGTAAACGTGTTATAAAGGATATAACCATATTGTGTAGCGATGCCCATCACAGTTATAAAGGGTTTGCCAAAGATAGCGAAACAGAGTTCCACATCGTAAATGCATCAAAAGGAGAAAGAGTAAAAGGAAAGTATCACATACAACACGTTAATTCTACTCACAATAGAGTTAAAAAATGGATTGAAAATACCTTTTGGGGAGTATCAACAAAATATCTACAACAATATATGAATTGGTATCGAATAAAGGAAAATATAAAGTCTAGAAGCGATAGAGCCAACGCCTTTGTGGAAGAAACAATTGCTCTAGGTACATTGAAACGGTATAATCAAATCGAATCTAGATATGAAAACTTAATATCAACGCAGACCTAAACTAGAGCCAATATTATCAATGGATTTTAAAGACACACAATGTGGTGCAAAAATCTTTCATAAGGATGTTATAAATATTGCTTTCCAGAAAAAGTTTGTGACAAAATGGATTTTTGACGTTGAAATTTATAAAAGGATGAGTCTTTATTATGGATTAAAGGAAGCAAAAACGATGCTTTGTGAACAACCCTTAAAAAGATGGATCCATGCGGATGGTTCAAAATTATCTATAAAAGATTCAGTAAATATTGTTGGTAAACTAGCACAAATAGCCTGGGTATATAGATCGAAACAACCATTAAATCATCTACAGCAAGCGAATTAGACGCTGTAAAATAATAAGTTCGGTTAATAAAAAATGAGGATAGGCATTATTGTCATAGTGCACAATGAAGAAAATGACATCAATAAATAGTTATTCAGTAAACGGATAAAAATTCAAACTTAATCTTGGGATTAATATAATTGAAAAAATATTAATCCCAAGATTAATAACTGCAAGTGGTATTATACCAAATTAAATTTATAATGTCGTATAAAATCAGTTTATTTTTCACTTTTTAATCATCATAAAATAGAACCGTAACTATGGCTATGCTTATATTTTCGTCCTCAACTAAGTAAAAAACCTTTGCTGAGCTACGTCGTAGTATAATTCAAATTTTTGATATAACATTTAAAAACTAAATGGGTATAACTACAAGAACTCTTCTAATCTCAATTAATAATACTGTTTTTGATTTGACAGATGCTGTTTTCATTATGCTGTATTTTACTTTTAATTGAAACTAAAATTTTTAAATAGTCCTTTTGATGGATATGCACTAGTTCCACTTGGCAATTGAAGATTCAGAATCATTTCTAGGGTTTCAGAAACGCTACTACTTTAAGGGATATATTCTTTGTTATTTCATTGACTACTTCTCCAGTGTGCAAAGTTGTTTTGTTTTCATACCTCTTTTTGCAATTCTCAATATAAAGATCCACGATATCAATAACAGAACCGATAAATTCATTTTTGAATCGAGTGGATTGCAACCATACTCTAATAGGTCGTTAATATGCGCCATCTTAATATTGGCATACTTTATTCTCTCTCTTCCTTGTTCTCAATGAATTTAACTCTACGTCTAAATCTTCTCATTTTTCTCGTCCCCTTTGGTGGGCTTCCAGTAAAAAACAATGATCTAGTTTTCTTCTGATTGTTTTTTGAGTTTTACTGGCTTAAAATCTAGGTAAGGAGTGCGCCCGTTTGTCTTTTTGTACTTCTTTAATTTTTGCATTTTCTTTCAGTTTTTTAGGCTAAAAGAGGTTGTCGAGTGACACGAAAGTAGCTCAGTTATTAAGAAAAAACCCCTAAAGCCTTAGCAATAGGGGTTTTAATCTGTACCTAGGGCGGGAATCGAACCCGCACATCGTAAAATACTGGGTTTTGAATCCAGCGCGTCTACCAATTCCGCCACCTAGGCATTTGGAAATGCGAAAATATGAAATTATTTCTTTTCTCATCGAAAATAGTGCTGTTATTTATCCCCAACTTCAATTATTTATTTAAATTTGCAATCCATAAAATCAGATATCCTCCAAAAGGTCAATTAGTTATGGCAGACTTAGAAAAAGTAGCAAAAATTTTCGCTTGTTCACAAAGCAAAACTCTAGCAAAATCCATTGCAGAATCCTATGGTATTCCATTAGGGAACATCAATACAATGCATTTTAGCGATGGAGAGTTTCAACCTTCTTTCGAAGAAAGCATAAGAGGCTCCAGAGTATTTATTATTGGCTCTACCAATCCTAACGCGGACAACTTGATGGAGATGCTCCTGATGTTGGATGCAGCGAAGCGCTCTTCGGCAAGACATATTACGGCTGTCCTACCCTATTTTGGTTGGGCTCGACAAGACAGAAAAGATAAGCCAAGAGTTCCTATTGCTGCCAAAATGGTGGCTAAAATGCTAGAAACTGCTGGAGCAACCCGTATTATAACTATGGATCTTCACGCAGACCAGATCCAAGGCTTTTTTGAAAGACCTGTAGATCATCTCTATGCCTCTACTGTCTTTTTACCCTATCTCAGAAGCCTCAACTTAAGTGATCTTACAATAGCTTCACCAGACATGGGAGGATCCAAAAGAGCTTATGCCTATTCCAAGTTTTTAGAGAGTGATGTCGTTATCTGTTACAAACAGCGGGCAAAAGCCAATAAGATTTCCCATATGGAATTGATTGGTGACGTCACTGGTAAAAATGTAGTGTTAGTCGATGATATGGTAGATACTGCAGGAACTTTGACCCATGCTGCCAATTTGATGATAGAGCGAGGTGCAAAAAGTGTAAGAGCAGTATGCTCACACCCTGTATTATCTGGGAATGCTTATGAAAAGCTAGAAGAATCCAAATTAGAAGAATTGATTGTCACGGATAGTATTCCGTTAAAAAAAGACAGTCCAAAAATAAAAGTACTTAGCTGTGCAGATTTGTTTGCAGATGTGATGAAAGCCGTCCATTATAACAAATCCATCAGCGGTAAGTTTTTAATGTAGTTTAATTTAATTTAATTTTTATGAAATCGATTACGATCAATGGATCTAAAAGAGAAAGCGTAGGCAAAAAAGCTACGAAAGCCTTACGTAATGCTGGAGAGGTCCCTTGCGTTATTTACGGGGGGGATAATATCGTGCATTTTGCTGCGTCAGAAGTGTCGTTCAATAAGTTGATTTACACACCCGATGTGCACACAGTAGTTGTAGATATAGATGGTAACAAGACTACCGCTGTACTTCAAGATATCCAATTCCACCCTGTAACAGATGATATTTTGCACATTGATTTCTACGAGTTCAGTGAAGGACAGGAAATCACTATGGAAATTCCTGTTCATTCTGAAGGAAGTCCTAAGGGAGTGAAAAATGGTGGTGTTTTAAGATTTAACTTAAGACGTATGATGGTAAGAGGTCTTGCAAAAAACCTCCCAGATTTTATCTTAGCAGATGTAACTCCGCTTAAAATCGGACAAAAAATGTATGTCACAGCGGTAGCAAATGAAGGTTACAAAATCATGCACCCAGACAATACAGTAATTTGTCAAGTGAGAACATCTAGAAATGTTTCGCTAATCGACGTTGATGAAGACGAAGAAAGCGAAGAAGGAGATGAAAATGCTGCTGAAGCTAGCAAAGAATAAATCTTAAGCTTATATTTTATAAAAAGCATCCTGTTTTTTCAGGATGCTTTTTTATTTTTACCAAAAATTGAATGAGAGCTTTTTTTGCCAGACTTTTAACCAAGGATAAAAAAGAAGAGGAAAACCCTATGAAGAAATTTTTGATTGTTGGTCTAGGTAACCCCGGCCCAAAATATGAAAATACCCGACACAACATCGGATTTAAAATTCTGGATACCTTGGCAGAAAAAAAAGAAGTGAGTTTTGAACCAGATAGGTATGGAGATAAAGCTGAAGTCTCTTTTAAAGGGCGTAAGTTTATTCTCATAAAACCTAGTACATTTATGAACCTGAGTGGTAAAGCGGTAAGGTATTGGCTCGAAAAAGAAAACATCGCCATAGACAACCTTATAGTGATCACCGATGACCTTAACCTCAACTTTGGGATTTTTCGCCTTAAGGCAAAAGGAAGCGACGGTGGACATAATGGTCTTAAACATATCCAAAGCATACTCCAAACTACTCAATACCCGCGATTCCGATTTGGAATAAGTGATGAGTTTTCCAAAGGAAAACAAATTGATTATGTACTAAGCAATTGGGATGAGGAGGAAAAAACCCAACTCAAAGAACGCTTGGATGCCTCTGCAGAGTTAATTTTATCTTTTGGAACCGCAGGAATCCATAATACTATGAACACCTTTAATGGAAAATAGATACGTGTGAAAATTTACAATAATGTTTCAGAATTTGATTCTAGTATTCAAACGGTAGTGACCATTGGAACCTTTGATGGGGTACACATGGGTCACAGAAAGATCATAAAACGCCTTATTGATTCTGCAGAAAACGGTCACTTGCAAACTGCCCTACTCACCTTCTACCCTCATCCTAGAATGGTCTTGCAACAAAGCGAAGATCTGAAATTGATCAATACCATTGAAGAAAGAAAATTGATCTTGGAGGAAACTGGCTTAGAACACCTCATCGTACACCCCTTTACTATGGATTTTTCAAGACTTTCTGCCAGAGAATATGTCGAAGAGATCTTAGTGAAATCTTTAAATGCTAAAAAAATAGTGATAGGCTACGATCATCACTTTGGAAGAAATAGAACTGCAAATATCGAAGATCTTAAGGAATTTGGTAAAGAGTTTGATTTTGAAGTTCTTGAAATCTCAAAACAAGATATCGAAGATGTAGCCGTGAGTTCTACCAAAATTCGCCGATCCTTGGAAGATGGTGATCTTGAAAGTGCCAATACATATCTTTCCCTTCCTTTTTTTCTCTCTGGAGAAATCGTAAGAGGAAAAGGACTTGGAAAAAATATGGGATATCCAACTGCTAATATGGACATAAAAGAATCTTATAAACTCATCCCCAAACAAGGGGTTTATGTGGCCGCATCTGTCATAAACGGCGATAAGCACTTTGGTATGATGAATATAGGGACCAATCCCACCGTTGGCGGAAAAGACCGCAGCATAGAAACCTTTTTCTTTGACTTGGACAAGGACTTATATGGGCAACACCTTCATATCCAATTGCTGAAACGCATACGAAGTGAGGTAAAATTCGATGGATTAGACGCCTTGATTGAAGCTATGAATGCCGATGAAGTCTTTGCAAAAAACTACATAAAGGTCTTCACTAATGAATAAAACCCTGTTTAAGCAAGTTGATAATTCTCCGCTCATCGTATTTAGAATTATTTTTGGTTTGCTTATTGCCTTAGAAGCTTGGGGAGCTATTGCTACTGGTTGGGTACGCAGAACCCTAGTTGAACCTAAGTTTACCTTCAACTTTATAGGATTCGATTTTTTACAGCCTATTCCAGAGCCCGGGATGTATATTTACTTTGGACTCATGGGGTCCTTTGGCATCTTAATCATGCTTGGAGTCAAATATAGATTGAGCATAATTGCCTATACTGTGTTGTGGACTTGCGTCTACTTAATGCAAAAAACCTCATACAATAATCACTATTACCTTCTTATCCTCCTCCT
This sequence comes from Psychroflexus torquis ATCC 700755, assembly GCF_000153485.2. Classification (NCBI taxonomy): domain Bacteria; kingdom Pseudomonadati; phylum Bacteroidota; class Flavobacteriia; order Flavobacteriales; family Flavobacteriaceae; genus Psychroflexus; species Psychroflexus torquis. The sequence continues at coordinate 1,606,784 of NC_018721.1, forward strand.
TATTTTTATGTGTATTGTTCCTGCACATACTTACTTTTCTTATGATGCTAGAAAAAATCCGAATCTGAGGTCTATAAAAATGCCCAATTGGGTCGTCCTATTTTTAATAGCTCAAGTCTGGATTGTGTATACCTATTCAAGTCTGGCAAAATTTTATCCAGATTGGTTAGATGGGACCTTTCCAGAACTTTTAATGAAAGGGCGAGCACATTATTGGCTCATTGGAGACCTCCTCCAAGACCAGTGGGTACATGTGTGCATCACTTATTTTGGCGTTTTATTCGATTTACTCGTCGTTCCTCTACTCTTATGGAAGAGAACCCGAATAACTATCTTCTGGATCAGTGTATTCTTTCATCTCTTCAACAGCATCGTGTTTCAGATTGGAATTTTTCCCTACATGTCGCTGGCATTTTCAGTATTCTTTTTCCCAAAGCAATATATCCAACAGACGTTTTTAAAATCCAAGCCGTTTTATAGTGACGAAGCCTACGCCCCCCCGAAATCAGCTCCATTAATCAAAACTTTTTTTGCAGTGTGGTTTATACTCCAGCTGATCTTGCCACTACGACATCATTTTATAAAAGGAGAGGTTCTTTGGACCGAAGAAGGCCATAGAGCGAGCTGGAGAATGATGTTAAGGTCAAAAACAGGTTATGCAAGCTTTAAGGTGAAAGACCTCTCTACAGGTGTAACCAGTTACGTCAAGCTTGAAGAGTATTTAACTCAAAAACAAAGACGACAACTTATTAAACCTGATGGGGTTTGGCAATTTACTCAACACTTGAAACAAGACTACGCAGCAAGAGAAATTCCTATCGAAATATACGCTCGTATAAAAGTAGGTGTTAACGGAAGACAGCCTGAATTCCTTATAGATCCAAAACTTGATTTGACCAAAATCACTTGGAATTATTTTTCTCATAATGATTGGATTTTACCTCAACCTAAATCGATGCCTTAAACCAAATTAGACCTATAATGACGCAATAAATCGTTTTACCGATACGAATTCGGCACAGGTTTTTTTCGCCTGCTTTTCATCAAAAATAATTACCGTAGCTAAGGCTATGCTAGTTATTTTTGATTTCAATCAATCAATCAAAAAATAATTCAATTTATTCATACGGCATTATAAATATAATTTGGTATTAAACCAATTTAAGCCTTATTCTCTAATTGGATGCCTAGGGTTTTTGACGTCCAATCCATACGTATTGTTTTGCCTTTGTTGGTTTGTGTATGATCAAATTCTGGAGGAACGAGATCATGGTCTTTAGCTTTTTTAATATAATAAGCTTGCTTAGAAAGTTTAATGGTTTCTACACCATGATAAATGTGCCCGAATTCATCTTGATTTATCACTTCTAAAATCAATCGAATACAGTTGGATAAATGAATCAAATTTACGGGAGCCTCTGGATTTTGTAGGCCTTTTCTTCCTGCAAGAAATTGAATAGGATGCCTGCCTTCTCCTACTAAACCTCCAAATCTTAACACACTAGCTTTGGCCATGCTTAAATTCAGGACAAGCTGTTCTGCCTCTATAAGGGGATTAGCCTTAATTTCTGAAGTGCTAAATAGATAGTACTCAGTATAACCAGGAATGGATTCATGATCTTCAAAAATACCTGTAGAACTGATGTATAAGACTTTTGAAAGTGATGAAACTGAAATAGCCTGTAACAAAGGCTTAATCTTAGCAATATAATCGGAAGTGGGATTTCGCCTTAAGCCTGGTGGAATATCGATGATCAAAATTTCAGAACCCTCAAGGAAGCTAGCGATATCACCGATGACTTTCCTCTCCTTCAATTCAATTTTAAAAGGCTGGATGCCTTCTGACTTAAGTACTTCTAGTTTTTCGCTAGAAGTCGTAGACCCTTTAATTTTATAGCCTTTTTGGAGCAAGGCCTTAGCTAAAGGAATTCCTAACCAACCACATCCTAAAATAGAAATCTGAGTGGACATTATAAATTTAAACTTTGATGGGTTATAATAGCATCATTCACAATAAATGGCTTGGGTATTTTGTCTTCAGGGCGCTCTTTTACTGAAAATAATGGATGACTCAACAAATCAAAGCTGATTTCGTTAAAGGTAAACTCAACAGGTTGTGTCTTGTCCACTTCAAATTCAAATGACAATGGAACTTGGTTCACTACATAATAGTCAATGACATTTTTCTGAAACCGATTGGTGTGTATATGTGAACTCTCTTTATCATTAGCATCATAAAAATCGGCGGTAACTCCATTAACCGTAAAGGATTTAAAATTAGTTTTTGTAGTTTCAGACACTACAATTCTATTTAAATTTCGTTGATAGTCTAATTGTATTCTGAATTTTTTAAACCTAGGACTTGAAGCTTCTAAGGTATCCACTCGAATTTGAGAATTTGGGATGGCTTTCAAGTCGGCTATTGACGATTTGGTATAGGCTGAATTGTATTTACTCTGGTAATCTAGTGAAGCGGTTAAGTCCTTTGCTTCTTTAAAATAAGGTGAAGTCCACGAGTCTAGGTCATCGTCGTATGTAAACCAATGAGCTGTATCGGTGCTAGAGTCTAAAGCATACACTAAGCTATTAGGACGCGGCTGCGTTACATCAAAACCAGACGAAAGATGCGCTTTTATAAAAAAGCCTATCGCCATCAGCAGGGCTAAAGTGGCAACCCCTTTTTTAATAGAGAAATAGCCGAAAATGGGCAATAAGTTACCAAATAACAAAACGGTAAAAACAGCACTCACCACCCCCATTTTAAGACCTAATCCCACAGGGAAAAATTGAATAAAAGGAGCTATAATGCTTAAAGAAGGTAGTATTAAAATCAGAAGAAAAAGATAAGACGGCACTTGAAACCTCACCATTAAGAAGAAAGCAAAAAGCGTAAAAAGTAAAGGGATAATAAAAAAGGCTGCTCCTTTAAGAAAGATATTCAATAAAAACAAAACTATAAACCAGGTTATAAGAGGAGCAATCATAGCATTTTTTGGGTTTAACCTATGATCGAAGAACTGATAAATGCTAAATACCAAAAACAAAGTAAAGGCAACAAAGACAACGATATAATCATGCCCATTATAGGGAAATCCTTGCAAAATAGAGGAATACTCTGGATAAATCTGAAGTAATAATGGCCAAGCAAAATAGATGAGGAGTGCAGATAAAAGTAAACTTAGCAACCAAGGGACAAAACCTAAGAAAATTTCTTTTCTGGTCAGAGACTTGGTTTTTAGTCCATAAATCAGGATGAAAATGAAGATCGCAAAAGCAACAGCATAAATGACCCACACCCCTGAAAATGGATAATGGAAAAGTCCCAATCCTGTTACTGTAAAGTAGACTTGATCCCGCTGAGAGGTTAAGTCTGAAAGATCTGTATTGGAAAAGCCTTTTAGTGAAGACATCAGATAATCCCCTTGATGGGATAAAGAACCTTTGTCCAACCGACTTGGTGTATCCAAGGCGGTATGGTAATCGAAATGATCGTCTATAAAGGCAAAGAAAAAGCTGGGGACGTCTGCAATTTCTCTAAATACTGTAGAGTCTGTATCGTTGGGTAGAAGTTTATACACGCTATACATAAGAGAGTTGGCGAGCGGATGTTGGCCTTGAGATTCTGCAAAAAGGTCTATCAATTTAGAATTCCCATTAGTGGTCTCCACAATCATATTACTTGGGCCCCCGCTTCCACGAGATTCAAAATTCAGGACCAAACCAACCTCATTGATCCAAGGGTGTTCTTTGACAAACAATTCTGCCCCAGAAAGGCCTACTTCTTCACCATCGGAAAAAAGAATAATAATGTCATTTTGAAAAGAAGGCTTGCTCGCTTTAAAAGCTCTTACTGCCTCTAGAATGGCAGCTACTCCAGAAGCTGCGTCACTTGCTCCTGGCGAAGAGTGAACGGCAGAATCGTAATGAGAAAGAAGCAATAAAGCCTTAGAGTTTGGCGAAGAATCTGTGGCTTCTAGCTTTGTAATAATATTTTCTGGAGCTGTGAGAACTCCCTTCTTGGAAAGCACAAAACCTTGCTGAGTTTGAACTTGAAGATCCATTTTTTCAAGTTCATTTACGATATAATTTCGTTTGGAATTATGAGCATCAGAACCTATGTAGTGCGGTTCGTCACCAATATTTTTGACATGCTCGAAAGCCCTGAGTGTTGAAAACTCTTTAGATTGAGTGGATAAATCGGTGATTTCTGAAGGATAAAGATCATAAAAAACATACCAAACGGCAGTGATTATCACTAGTAAACTTATAATAGCTTTATAATCTTTTTTTCTCATTAGTCCCTTTTTACTAAAGCATAATAATCATCTTCCAAAGGTAAATAACCTTGGTCATAAATAAAGTAATACACCCGACCAGATTTTGTGGTGTAGAGATTCGTGAAATAAGTGAAATTAAAACCTTTTTCTAAAAGTTTGTCTCGAGTGGTTTTCGTTTTTTGATCTGTATTGATGCTTTGTAAAATTCTGTAATTTTTCTTAAGCTTATTGTTGACGTTCCTTACTATCTTTCTAGACTCGCTATTCAATCTATTATTATAGGTACTCCTACAATAATCGGAACAGAACTTTTTGTCGATTCTTCCCGACAGCGGTTCTCCACAAGAGAGACATTTCGGTTTTTCCATAGCTTAAGAGATTAAGTGTAGAGTAAATATAAAAAAATCCCTCAATAGTTATATTAAGGGATAGGAAGACTTTATATAAAGATTTAGTCTACAATTTTGAATTCTGAACGCCGATTTTCTTCGTGTTCTTCCTCACTACATCCAGAAATACAATCTTTTATAAGTTCACTTTTCCCTTTACCTTCAGAAGATAATCTTTCAGGATCAACTCCGTTTTCAATTAAGTAGGCTACTGTACTTCCAGCTCTGTCTTGAGATAATTTCATGTTGTAAGCCCCTGAACCTCTTTCATCGGTATGGCTAACCACTTGAATGTTTATATTTTCATTTTCTTTAAGGATTTCAATTAGCTTATCCAATTCAAAAGCAGCTTCTGGCTTTATATTGACTTTGTCATAATCAAAAAAGATGCGTTCTTGAAGGATTAAAATCTTAGCTTCAGTAGATGTCATCTCTGGCACTAAAGCGACTCTAACTACCATTTGTAGCTGAGGAACTTCAAATGAGTTGGATTGACTCTCATAGCCTTCAGCATTCACTTGCAAATCAAATTTCTTTCCAGTTGGTAAAAAGTTATTGCTATTACCAGTAGCAGCTGTTCTGCTCCTAGAATATTCATTTTGGGTAGTATCGTAGAAAATAAGTTGAGCTTCTTGGATATAAACTTCAGTATTGGCATCTACAACTTCAACCAATACAGAAGTTTGTTCTAGTGGACTTACCAATTTAGCCCGGTATATATTGTCGGTTCGTTCTTCTTTTTTAGTACTGGTTCTATTAGAAGACACAAAGCCTAATTCTACGTTGCCATTATAAGTAAACGCAAAATCATCGGCATTACTGTTTAATGGGTGACCTAAGTTTTGAGGAGGTGTAAAGTCACCAGAATCTACTTTAGAATAAAAAACATCCAAGCCTCCAAGACCTAGATGTCCATCGCTGGAGAAATAAAGCATATCCTCTTCATCTACGAATGGAAAGTTTTCTCTTCCCTCTGTATTGAGAGTGGGCCCTAAATTTTGTGGAGATCCGTAAGTTCCATCGGCATTAATATCCACAACATAGAGGTCTGAAGATCCATAACCTCCGGCTCTATCACTTGAAAAATAAAGCTGACTCCCGTCTGGGCTTAACGCTGGGTTTGAATTGGAAAATGAAATATCATTAAAAGGCAAGTCTTGGATATCTTGGAACATTCCGTTAACTAGTGTTGCTTTATAAATTTTAAGATTGTTCACTCCGTTGTCATCTTTTCTATATTTTTCGTATAAAAAGTCGTTTCTAGTAAAGTATAAAGTCGATTTATCCTTAGTGATAGCAATAGAGCCTTCGTGGTATTTGGTATTGATATATCCTGTGATTTCAATTGGATTTTTAAACGTCCCCGCAACATTTTCAGCCACAAAAATATCTAAAGAAGGTTCGTTATCCCATCCATATTTTTTACGAGATTCGTTCCTTGCTGAAACGAAATAGAGCTTTCCATCGAACTCGTATGCTCCAAAATCTGAGAAATCAGAGCTTAAGCTGAGTTTATTTAATTCAAATCTTGGGGTCATCGATTGTAAATCCATCAGGTAATCTGGATTTTCTAGAAAGGCCTTTGCTCTTTGATCCGTTGGCGCTTTATCGACAAAATCAAGCATAGCTTTTTTGAAGTCATCATACTCCTCGTTAATCAAAAGAGTTTGAGCGTAATTGAAGTAATCTATAGCCTCTGGATTCCGATTACTTCTTAGATAACGCTTAAATAATCGTTCAGATGCTTCGAAGTTGGAAGTCTTCATATTTGCTATTGCCAATTGCTTATAAACATAAGCATTAGCTTTTCCCTTTTGAATTAATTTTTCGTAAGCATCAATCGCATCGACATACGCAAAGCTTTCGAAGTATTTATCTGCTTTTTGGGTATCGCTGTTCTGGGACCAAAGCATGGTTGATGCGAAGCAACAAAAAATACTTAGTATAAATAGGTTTTTCATAATCATGTGGATTTGGGTTTAAAAATAGCGAGGAGAAACGTAAGTTTTCTTTTTGAAGAAAATATCGAAAATAATGAAGGCCTCGTAAGAAGGATTGTTCAAATTACTTTTAGTTGTATCGATAGCAAACCCTATTTGCACCAAATCTGTAGCTCTTATACTTGCCAAGGCACTTATAGCATCTTCATATCTATAGGAAACGCCTACTTCAAGCTTTTCGTGAAATAAGAAATTGGCATTCACATCAAAGGAGACTGCTGAATTCAGTTCAGATTTCACTAAAGTAGAGGGTTTGAATTTGATATAATCGTTGATATCAAACACATAACCTGCTGTCACGAAATAGTGTTGTTCTTCTGAACCAAATTCTCTTCCATCAACTTCTAGGTGAGTAGAACTTAAGAAATTTGGCATAGAAAGACCTAAATAAAATTTATCTGTATAATATAAAACTCCAGCACCTACACTAGGATAGATTTCGCTAAGATCTTCTTGAAAAGCAGGATCCATTTCATCTTGGAGATACAAATCTGTAAAGTTACTATTTTGTAATGTTGCTCCAGCTTTTATACCAAAAGCCAATTTGCTATTTTGTCCAACATCGATAGTGTAGGAAATATCTGCATAAAGATTGGTTTCGTCTACAGGTCCTATTTGATCAGTAATAGCTGACAATCCAACGCCAAAACCATCTCCTAAGGGGGTATGTGCATTAAAAGTAAAAGTTCGGGGTGCGCCATCAATTCCAGACCACTGCCCTCTGTACAAAGCACCAACAGAAAGGCTTTCTTTAGAGCCAGCGTAAGCTGGGTTAATAACGTTCATATTGTACATGTATTGCGTATATTGGGGATCTTGCTGCGCTGTTACGTTAGTGATAGTAAATAAGCACAAGATGGCGAAAAGAGGTATATATATATTTTTCATGGATAGGGTTTTCTTCAACTAAGCTATAAAGACTTATTGTTCTACGTTAATGTATAGGGCTCCTTTTGTACTGAAACCATATTCGAGATCTTCGATTTCGAAAGCAATCTCATAAAAATAAGTCCCAGTCACCAAGCTATTTCCATTATCGGATTCTCCGATAAATTCGTCTCTATAATTGTCTTTCTCGTAAATTTTTCGACCATTTCTGTCGAAAATTTCTAAAGTGGCAATTCCTGTTCGGTCTGCAAGACAAGTCAAATCAAAATTATCATTAAGCCCATCTTCATTTGGAGAAATTCCTTCAGTAATTTTACATTCATTTCGATCCGCATTAAGTTCACCTGAATCATCTGAGCTACACGAAAGAGATAAAATTAAGCAAGATAAAATAATAAGGTAGGTTTTGAAATTCATTAAAGTTTGATTATTCATAATAAACGAATTAAGGAAAATTTTAGTGTTTAAAGGCTAAATTTAGTCAAAAAAGTTAGAAGAAAAATAAAAATCCACCCCCGTTTTTTTAAATTTCCAATATCTTAAAGTGATAAGTGAACTGAAGTATTTTTCATAATTTTGTTTTTATAATATAAACTATGCTAGACGCTCAAAATATAAACTATGAAACAACAGTCCTTATTGGGATTGTTAATCAGTTTCAAAATGAAGAAAAATCCAAGGAATATCTAGATGAGTTAGAATTCCTTACTTATACTGCTGGTGGAGAAGTTTTAAAACGTTTTCAACAAAAATTAGAGGTTCCAAATCCTAAAACTTTTATAGGAAAAGGAAAACTAGAACAAGTAAGAGATTATGTGGAAGAACATCAAGTAGGTACTGCTATTTTTGATGATGAATTATCTCCTGGTCAACAAAGAAGTATCGAAAAAATACTCAAGTGCAAAGTGGTCGATAGAACCTACCTTATTATGGACATTTTTGCTCAACGCGCAAAAACAAGTAACGCTAGCACTCAAGTAGAACTTGCTCAATACGAATACTTGTTACCAAGGCTTGCCGGTCTTTGGACCCACTTGGAAAGACAGCAAGGTGGTATTGGTATGCGAGGCCCCGGTGAAACTGAAATTGAAACCGATAGACGTATTGTAAGAGATAAAATCACCTTGCTTAAAAAAAAGCTAAAAACCATAGACAAGCAGATGGCTGTTCAACGTGGGAACCGAGGAAGCCTTGTAAGAGTAGCTCTCGTTGGCTATACCAATGTTGGTAAATCTACGCTGATGAATGTGATAAGCAAAAGTGAAGTTTTTGCAGAAAATAAGTTATTCGCTACCTTAGACACTACGGTTAGGAAAGTAGTGATCCGTAATCTTCCTTTCTTGCTTACCGATACAGTAGGTTTTATAAGAAAGTTACCCACTCAACTTGTGGAGTCGTTCAAATCCACCTTAGATGAAGTCAGAGAAGCCGACTTGCTTTTACATGTAGTCGATATCTCTCATGAAAATTTCGAAGATCACATCGAGTCAGTGAATAGTATTTTAGACGATATTAACGCTAAAGATAAACCTTGTATCATGGTCTTTAATAAAATTGATAACTACGAACCTGAAGTGATCGAAGAAGATGATTTGATGGTTGAAAAATCCTATCAACATTACACCCTTGAGGAGTGGAAAAAAACATGGATGCAGCGGGAAGGCGATAATGTTTTATTTATCTCGGCAACAGAGAAAGAAAATATTGAAGAATTTAGAAAAAAAGTCTACGAAACTGCCAGAAAAATACACATTAAACGTTTTCCATATAACAACTTCTTATATCCAGAATACGAAGCTTATACTGGAGATGAGGAGGAGGAGATGTAGAATTAAAGCCAGCTCTTAATTTTCAAAAAAGGGCTTAAGCTGTTTGAGATTTTTTAATTCCTTGAGTTTTTCGATATTAATAGGTTTTTCTACAAAATCGATAACTACTGGATAGGTTTCCGATTTTTCTTTATCGGAAAGATCTATTGAAGAGGTAACGACCAAAACATGACAGTATTTGTTTAATCCAATTGATTTGAGTTTATCCATAAATTGCCAGCCATCAAGGTTTGGCATGTTTACATCTAGGAAAATCAAAAACTTTGTATCCTCGTTCTTGTATTCTGAAATATAATCTAAAGTCTCGTATCCGTTTGAAAAAGACTTAGGATGGCTAGAAAAATCTGCATGACCCATCATTTTCTCGTAGATAAAAAGGATCATTTTGTCGTCGTCCACATTTAAAACATCTAATTTCATAATTTATTTTATTGAATTTTTAAGAAGGGTAATAATAAACTAAAAATATTTTGGCTCATTAGACTTGTTTAAGAAGATTAAAGCTAAACGTACTTCCGCTTCCTGGTTTAGAAGTTACCCAGATGTCACCTCCTAGGTTTAAAATAATTTTTTTACAAACAGCTAGCCCCATCCCTACTCCAGCATCGCTTTGGGAGTCTTCCTTGTAGAAGGGTCTAAAGATTTTATCTAGATTGGATTCTTTTATACCCAAACCATTATCAGAAATATGAATAACCCATTGATCAGACTCATTCTCGATCTTTATTTCAATGACTAAAGGTTTTACTTTAGATCTGTACTTTATAGCATTACCTATTAAATTCCGTAAGACTATTGAAAATGAAGTTTTAGAGGTATGAATTTTAGGAAGTTTAGAATAGTTTATGGCAATAGTGTTAGATTTGATAATTGGTAGATTAAGATCTATAATACTTTCAATAATTGGCTCTACATCTACACGCTCAATGACATTTTTCTGTGAAGTCAATTTGGCAAAAGCAAGTATCTCATAGATAAGCCCTGTCATTTTATGAGTGCTTTGTGTGGCGTAGTTGATGTATTGCAAAGCCTCTTCACCAAGACTTGTTCCTGTATCAATTTGTAATAGTTCTAAAAATCCCTGAATGCTATCTAAAGGGTTTTTAAGATCATGAGCTATAGAATATGCAACTTCTTCGGTTTGATTCTTTTGAACTTCCAATTGAGAATAGACTTTTTCTAACTCTAAAGATTTCTTACGAGACTCAAAGAGGCGTTCTACAAGTTTTGCAAGAGATTTGAGGGCTTGTATTTGTGATGCAGATAAAACTTTAGGTTTGTGATCGAAAACACAAAGCGTACCTAAGGCATAGCCTTCTTTACTCATAAGAGGCATGCCCGCATAAAAAGCAATTTTCGGGTCTTTTGTAACTAAGGGGTTTTCTTTAAATCTTTCATCTAAAGTAGCATCATTGACAATAAGTAATTTTTCTGGAGTATTAATAGCGTGTGCGCAGAAAGCTATATCTCTTGAGGTTTCCTTCAAGTCTATTCCTTGCATAGATTTAAAGACTTGCTTTTTGGAATCAATTAATGTGATAAGTGATATTGAAGTACCACAAATGTCTGAAGCTAGTTTTGTAATCAAATCATAATCTTCATCTGGAAGATCATCAAGTAATTGGTGACTTTGTAAATCTTTTAAGCGTTCTACTTCATTATCTGGAATCAGTGGCTTTTTCATATTAATGTGACTTTTAGGGAATCTTTTGTTTAAGTTATCCCTTCATCAACTTTTAAATTGAGATTAATTCATATCGACAAAATTAAGCATATTTTCTAAAAAAGAGGCAATTAAAGACCTTTTTTAAAGGTATTGTTTTGAAGGGAGAACCAGCTCAAAAATTTAAAGTATGATTTTGGTTTTCTGCTTTTTTTTGTCGGAAATATCTTGCAAACTTCCAACCATTCTTAAAGCTTTTCCTCGATCATCTCTAATGATAGTTCCTCTATCCAAAACAGAAATATAAGCCCCATCACTTTTCATAAGACGGTAAGGTTCATTCCAATGATCCGCAGTTATATCTTTAAGTGAAGTTTCAAAAGAAATTTGAATTCTTTCTCTTTCTTCTGGATGGATCTTGCTTAACCACATTTGTTCAGTGTCCCCAAACTCTTTGGGATCATATCCAAAAAGCTTTTTAAGACCAAGACCCCATGATATAGAATTGTTTTGAATATCAAGATCCCAAACGGCATTTATACCGGTTTCTGAGAGAATTTCAAACTTTTCAATTTGTGTTCTTAGATCTTCAACAATCGCCTTCTTCTCTGTTGTGTCTCTAAAATAGATTGAAAGTTGCTTCTCAGAAGGATAAGCACTCACCTCAAACCATTTCTGTAAATTTTCAAAATAGGTTTCAAAATGAATGCTTTCTTGTTTCTCCATAGATTCTCTGTACTTTATATCAAGTGCATTTCTTCTAAAATCATCAAAAACCTCCCATAAATGTTTTCCTAGAATTTCAAATTTTTGCACAGATAAAATCTCCTCAGCGCTTTTATTCCAATATTTAACAATCCATTGTTCATCAACCACTAAAAAACCATCGGTAATATTATCTAGAATCTGATTTTTTTCCTGAAGGAGTTTCTTCTCTTTCAATTCAGACTCCTTATAGCCATGTATATTTTGTAAAGATCCAAACAACTTGACTAGAATGTTATTCTTAAATTCTTGCTCTACGACAATTCGAAACCAATTCTTTGTACCATCAGGAAGGTTAATCTGAGTGTCAAACTCCTCAACTTGTTTCGTTTTAATTTTTGAAGACTCTAGTATAGCTAGGTCTTTATTTAAATTTAACAGTGAATTCATTTCTGATACCTCACCGACAAAACTATCTTTTAGACCAAGCAAGTGCTTTGCATTTTCACTTAAATACGTTTTATTGTTTTCTAAATCAATTTCCCAAGTTCCCGTTTTAGTGAGTACATTAGTTTTTTCAAGTAACTCTCCTAGCTTTGCTTTGTCTGTAATATCTCTACCAACACAAAAGACATCGTCACTATCTTTCAGGCGAAACAAAGTCCAAGAGACGTAAAAGGTGTTGTTATTTTTAGAGTTCACGCGTATTTTTGCATACTGTTTTCCTGGCAATTGAATAGCTGCAGAAAGGGTTTCTAGAGCTTCGATTTGATCTTCACTATGGATAAACTTAAAAAAAGGTATAGACAAAAACTCCTCTTCTCTGTAACCGAGTAAGTCGGTTGCGCGTTTATTTACTTTTTTTAAATAACCATCTTTTCCAGCGATACCCATAAAATCTGGGGCATATTCAAAGAAACTAGTCAACTCATTTTCAGCTTGTTTTCTAGAAATTTCATTGGCCAATTGTATAGAAAAATCATCAAAAACAGAGCGAAGGCTTTGTTCTCGAGAATAAGCATGTGTGAAGCCTAAGTGCACTACTCCCATAATGGAACCATGATACTGAATTGGGAAGGCATAACTCAGTTTAATATTTATGCCTTCTTCCAAATGTATATCCTCTTCATGAATCGTGATAAGAGGTTGATTCGTTTTAAATATTTTCTCTATAACACTTTTGTAGAATAAGCCAGTGTCGTGGCTTTCTAAATCGACAACTTTTCCTCCAATAAGCTCTACAGATTTAGTTAATTTTTTTGAATAAGGATCAAAAAGCCAAACCTCATTGACATAAGACCCTAATTGATTTTCTATCTCTTGCAGGACCTTTATTAATAGAGCATCTAAAGGCATGTTTTCTGTAAAAATTTTATGAGTCTGAGTGAGGAGCTGACGCTTTATTATACTATTCTTTAGGTCATTAATATCTCTATTGATCACTACCCAATGTGTGTACCAGCCTTGATCATCCATGATGGGAGTGATAGATAGATTGTTCCAAAACTCTACGTTTTGTTTTGTAAAATTTAAAAGATCAATTTCTACTGGATCCCAATTTTTCAATTTTTTATTTAAATCTGTAAATCCTGCTTTGTTTTTATCGGTCACATAAAATTCGAGTGGGGTTTTCCCGATGATGTCTGAGCTATCATAACCAAATAACTCTTTGAAGCTAGGATTGGCATAAATAATTTCTGAGTCTAGAAAATTATCGTTGTGAACTTTGGCCATCAAGATGGCATCTTTTGCTCCTGCTACCAATTTTTCTAAAAGACCCAGGTGGTCTTCTCGCTTTACCGCTTTAGTGATATCTTGCAGAGCTCCAACAAGTCGAGTAGCTTCTCCCTTCTCATTTCTGACGATGATCACGTTCTCTCTAACATTGGCAAAGGAAGCATCCTTTTTCAAAAATCTATAATCAAACGTCCATTTCTTCAAATTTTTATCTTCTATTGCTAGTTTTAAGCTATTTAAAAAAGGGTGGAGGTCATTAGGATGGATTTTAGATTCCCAGAAAGACATTGAAACTATATCACCTCCTCTTTTGTAACCAAAAAGGTACTCAAAACCCTCACCCCAATACAATTTATCGCTTTTTAAATCACATTCCCATACAGCATCTGAGGTGGCTTGAGAGGCAAGGTCAAACCTGCTTTTTGCTTGCTCTAGTTCTTTCCTTGCATAATAACTTTCAGTGACATCGGTCACTGTAGAAATCATAAAGTTGTGATCATAAAGAGGGATGTTTTTAGCATCAATAATTTTTACCTCATTTAATTTTGTGGTGATCTTTAAATTTTGCCACTGCATTTTTTCAGGATTTCGAGAGGCGATATCACTTAAGATTCTTTCCGAAATCTCTTTCCTGTAGTTAACCTCTGGATATACTTTTTCAAAAAATTCTGATACATTTTGAAGGTCTTCAGCTTCCCAACCATATGTGTCTTCAAACTTTTTGTTGACGTAAACCGTGGTATTGTCGTCTATTTTATTAACAGCAATGCCTAAGGGAAGAGATTCAAAAATTCTTTGAAAAAAAGCCTTATCTAAAGTTTTGTTGGTGTCACTAAAGTGGGATTTCTCTTTGTAGCTTTGAGTGACCGTAACAAAGAAATATGGAGTCTTATTGATCCCAACGCGTTCACATTTAAAATAAAAATCTTTGTGATTAAAGCTTAAGTGAAACTCTGCTGTTGATATTGGCTTTTCGGAAAGTGACTCTAACTGAGATTCAATGAATTTTAAAGATTTATTATCGATCCGTAGTGTTTCTGATAAGAATAATGTCAAGTTGATTGATTCCTCCTTTCTTTCTAAACAATCAAAGAGTGTTTTAAATTTTTGGCTACACCCTTCTACTTTAGAATCTTCCCCAGAATAACGTACTAAGAATGCAGGAGATTCAAAATAATCCAGTATCTTCTTTAATTCAATAAACTCTGTTGACATATATTGGTAATATTAATTAAATGTGTTTTCGGCAATAATATAAAAATTAAAGCAAAAATAATAAATATATTAAGCATAAGACCCACTATAATTACATAAATTTAAATTATAATAATTTAGACGGACTTAAGTTATCTCGTGATATTCTGCTTTACAGCTTTTTGAAAGGATTATGGTCAAAATCAGGCTAATTTAGATAAATTTGCTCATATATTTCATATCCTCAGTTAAAATGCTACTACAGGTGATATTGTTTTATGTTTGCAAAGTTATTGGTTTTCTGTAGGAACTGTGGTCCCTTGGGAAAAATTTGTGGTAGAAGTTGATGCCATCATCAATAAGAACGCCAAAGCTGAGCTGAAAGCTCACAATTCCTCAGAAAACTTACTGCCCAATAACGAGGGACTTAAATTCTGGAAGGCTGTTGCCCTTGTGAAATCAAGTTTAGATATCTTTTCCTATTTTTGAATGTCTATTCTTGAATAAAAAAGATCGCAATGCCTCTTTAAACACTTACCAGAGTCTGACTTAATATCAACATTGGATTACTCATTAAACTTATAATGTTATGAAAAATTGTCTTTTATTACTTGCCAGTATATTACTTATCGCATGTCACGATACCCCAAAGCTTAGCAAAGAAAAAAACGTCCCTAAACCCCCAAAATTTGGTATTGTTATACATGGTGGTGCTGGTGTTATCAAAAAAGAATACATGACAGACTCTTTGCAAAAAGCTTATGAGGACAAATTAAAAGAAGCCATAGAGGTTGGACATAGCATACTTTCTGAAGGAGGTACTGCTTTGGAAGCGGTCCAAAGAACTATTAATATCATGGAAGATTCTCCTCTATTCAATTCTGGAAAAGGAGCAGTCTTGAATGCCGATGGTATTGCCGAATTAGATGCTTCGATAATGGATGGAAAAACCAGAAATGCAGGAGCTATTTCTGGTGTACAACATATCAAAAATCCTATTAACCTCGCTTTTAAAGTCATGGAAGAATCCGATCATGTGATGCTAAGTGCTTCTGGCGCTGAAGATTTTGCCAAGCTAAATGAACTAGAATTTGTAGAAAACTCATACTTTATAACAGACCGTAGAAAAAAAGCTCTGGAAGATTCCAAAGCAAAAGAACAAGGGGTCTCTGATGGAGACGAGTTTTTCTTGAGCAATGAAAAATTTGGGACTGTTGGCTGTGCTGCTTTAGACCAAGAAGGCAACTTAGCCGCTGGAACCTCTACTGGAGGAATGACCAACAAGAAATATGGAAGAATTGGAGACTCGCCTATCATAGGTGCTGGTACTTATGCCAATAATAAAACCTGTGCGATTTCTGCAACGGGTCATGGCGAATATTTTATGAGAGGTGTGGTTGCTTACGACATCTCTGCACTTATGGAATACCAAGGCATCAGTCTAGAGCAAGCAGCAAAACGCGTGATCCAAAAGAAACTTACCGATATGGGAGGAACAGGCGGCATCATAGGCATTGACAACAAAGGAAACATGGTCATGGAATTCAATACTCCAGGAATGTTTAGAGCATCTAAAACTATGAAAGGTGAAACCCTTATTAAGATGTACGAGGACTAACCTTAACCTTTGATTTCTAGTTGTTTTCTGGCGACATCAACATGTGTAGTAGGCTGTTGACATGTTTTGTTTTCACAGACATAGAGTATAGTTTCCGAAAGATCTTGAGGTGTCTTTCCTTTTAAAAGGGCCAAATTTTCTTCGTGTCCACCCAAGAAAATAGCATTTTGACAGAAGCTATGCTGAAGCTCCAATGCTTTTATTTTAGCCTCTTTCCCCATGATAGCTACTTCATAGAAGGGATGAGAAAACCACCCAGACAGAATTTGCCAATTGGCATAGTAAGGCCCCGATTTATGAAGTTTTGATTTGACCTGATTCCACATTTTCTCTGATGCTTTAGTATAAGTGGAGTCGTTGAAAAAGTGCCCCATCAAAAACAAAGATTTAGCTAAAGACGAGTTGGAAGCAGGAATCACATTATCATTAATTTCAAATGTTTTTGAAATAAGCTGTTCTCCTTTGGTCGATGAATAATAAAACAGTCCTGTTGAAAAGTCCAAAAAATCTTCTAGGCAGCTATTCACCAAATCTTTAGCTGTATTTAAATAGTGGATATTAAAAGTTACTTGGTATAATTTAATAAGCGCTTCCACCAAAAAAGCATAGTCATCCAAAAAACCATGTATGAATTTAGAGTCTGAACTCTTGGTTCGTAATAATGTTCCGCTTTCAGTAACCATAGACGCTAATAAAAACTGCGCATTCTTCTCTGCTAAGTCTAAATATTCAGGTTCTTTTAAAGCTGTATAGGCATCCACAAGTCCAATGGTCATCATCGCATTCCATGAAGTAATAATCTTATGATCTAACGGAGGATGGGGCCTCTCCCAACGAATTTGAAATAATTTGTACCTCAGTTGATTTAGATCACTTTTAAATTTTTCAGGGTCTAGATCTTTAATTTTCGCATAAGAGTCTGGGGTTTGCTGACTAAACAAAATATTCCTTGGTGATTCCCAGTTACCTCGCTGAGTTACATTATAAAAACTTTCAGCTAGGCTTAATTCTTCTTCGGTTAACACCTCAGAAAGTTCTTTATAAGACCACACATAATACTTTCCCTCTTCCCCTTCACTATCGGCATCTAAAGATGCATAAAACCCATAATCCTCACTCATGAGCTCTTTGCTCACAAAATTGATAGTATCTGAAATCACTTGCTTGTATATGGGCTTAGACGCCAACTTAAGCGTATTTGCGTATAAACTAATCAACAAAGCATTATCGTAAAGCATTTTTTCAAAATGTGGCGCAAACCATTCAGCATCTACAGAATATCTTGAAAATCCACCACCAATTTGATCATAAATACCTCCCAGAGCCATTTCATCTAAAGTTTTCGTTATCATCTCTAGAACCAAATGATCTTTGGTGAAATCATAATATTGAAGTAAAAACTGCCAAGAATTAGCCATTGGAAATTTAGGAGCCCCCCTAAAACCCCCGCGATCTCCATCTACTGTTTTTCGCCAGTTGACCATTAGGTCTTTATATTCTGTTTTGGAAAACTGAATGTCTGCTTGCTCTGCTGGACTTAATTCTTGAGCCATCTGTATACCGTCTGTTACCTTTTCTGCAGTGTCCAGAAGAGACTTATAATCTCTAGAATAGGCTTTAGCGATATTTGACAACACTTTTTTCCAGTTTTCTTTAGGAAAATAAGTGGCTGCATAAAAAGGTCTACCGTCTGCTAAGGCAAAAGCATTCAGCGGCCAACCTCCACGACCTGTTAGCATTTGAGCAGCATCCATATAAATATGATCAATATCTGGGCGCTCTTCTCTATCGATTTTTATACAAATGAAGTGCCTGTTCATTAGCTCGGCTACTTCGTTATCCTCAAAAGATTCATGAGCCATCACATGACACCAATGGCAAGCAGCATAGCCAACACTAATCAGTATAGGCTTATTTTCTTGCTTTGCACGCTCCAAAACTTCGGGACTCCATTCTACCCAATGCACAGGATTCTCTGCATGTTGCAATAGATATGGACTTGAAGCAAATTGAAGATCATTTTTGAATCCAGACATAGAATACTTTTTTACCAAAATTACATTTTCTTACTGCCTTCTGAATGTTAAACAGTCTTAAAACTGATGATTTTAAAACTTAACCTGATTGAGTTAAGTTCACTCAACAGGCTCTATAAAATTGGAAAGCGTTTTAAAATTCTGTATTTTCAACCTAAATTAATAAACTCATGATCAATAAAACTGTAAATAATGTTACCAAAGCTTTAGAGGACGTTCACGATGGAATGACCTTTATGCTTGGAGGCTTTGGCCTTAGTGGTATTCCCGAAAATTGCATACAAGAACTTGTGAAACGCAATGTGAAAAACGTGACTTGCATCTCAAACAATGCTGGTGTTGACGATTTTGGACTAGGGCTACTTCTGAAGAAAAAACAAATCAAAAAAATGATCTCTTCTTATGTAGGAGAAAATGCTGAATTTGAGAGACAAATGCTCAGCGGAGAATTGGAAGTAGATTTAATTCCTCAAGGCAGCTTAGCCGAGCGATGTAGAGCTGCTCAAAATGGTATTCCTGCCTTTTATACCCCAGCAGGATATGGCACCGAAGTAGCCGAAGGAAAGGAAGTTAGAGATTTTGATGGAAAACCTCATATCATGGAAGAGGCTTTCAAGGCTGACTTTGCGTTTGTAAAAGCATGGAAAGGAGATGAAGCTGGTAATCTCATTTTTAAAGGGACAGCTAGAAACTTTAACCCGTTGATGTGTGGAGCTGCTAAAGTTACTGTTGTGGAAGTGGAAGAACTGGTAAAACCAGGAGAACTCGATCCTAATTTCATCCATATTCCAGGTATTTTTGTTCAGCGTATTTTTCAAGGAGAAAAATACGAAAAGCGAATTGAGCAGAGAACCACACAATCTTAAAAATCAACTTTTGAAACCAAAGACTTATGTTAGATAAAAATGGAATTGCAAAACGGATTGCCCAAGAAGTCCAAGATGGCTTTTACGTAAATCTGGGCATTGGTATACCTACTCTCGTAGCCAATTATGTAAGAGACGACATTGAATTAGAATTCCAAAGCGAAAATGGAATTTTGGGAATGGGGCCTTTCCCGACGGAAGAAGATGTAGATGCAGACCTCATCAACGCTGGAAAGCAGACAATTACGGCATTACCCAGCGCTAGTTTTTTCGACTCAGCTCTTAGCTTTGGGATGATACGCGGACAACACGTTGACTTAACCATTTTAGGGGCGATGGAAGTCGCTCAAAATGGAAATATAGCCAATTGGAAAATCCCAGGTAAAATGGTGAAAGGAATGGGCGGCGCTATGGATCTTGTAGGCTCTGCAAAAAAAATAATTGTAGCCATGATGCACACCAATAAAGCTGGAGACTCTAAGCTTTTAAAGACCTGTTCTTTACCTTTAACAGGAGTTGAATGCGTTACTAAAATAGTGACCAATATGGCTGTGCTTGATATTGTAGATAAAAAATTCAGACTCTTGGAAAGAGCTCCTGGAGTAAGTGTAGAGGCTATTCAAAAAGCAACCGAAGGAGATTTAATCGTGGAAGGAGATATTCCTGAAATGGAATTATAGGCTATTTATTTTATAAAAACTAAAAAGCGCTAACCTTAGGATTAGCGCTTTTTTTTATGAAACCAAAGTTGTTTAATCTATAAGAATAACAACTTTATTGTCGTTCAATTCTATAACACCTCCAGAAATATCAAAACACATTTTTGAATTTTCTTGATAAAACTTATCCTTTGAACCCTTAGGTAAGTTTACAGAAGAGTCTAGCTTTATAGATCCATTTTTTAAGACAGAAACCACGGGTGCGTGATTATCCAACATCTGGAACTCTCCATTGATTCCTGGAACGCTGACGGTTTTTACCTCGCCGCTTAGAATAATTTGCTCTGGACTTACTATTTCTAAATGCATGTGCTTAAGTTTCAGACTAGTTTTCGTTCAACATTTTCTCACCTGCTTCAATCGCCTCTTCAATAGAGCCTTTCAAGTTGAAGGCAGCTTCTGGGATATGATCTAATTCACCATCCATAATCATATTAAATCCTTTGATCGTCTCTTTAATATCCACCAAAACTCCTTTTAGACCTGTAAATTGCTCAGCAACATGGAAGGGCTGTGAAAGGAATCGTTGTACACGACGTGCTCTAGACACAGAGAGTTTATCCTCTTCAGACAATTCTTCCATCCCTAAAATGGCGATAATATCTTGTAATTCTTTATATTTTTGAAGTAATTCTTTCACTTTTTGTGCACAGTCGTAGTGGTCATCTCCAAGAATATCTCTCGTCAAAATTCTCGAGGTAGAATCCAATGGATCTACAGCTGGATAAATACCAAGTTCCGCAATTTTTCTAGATAATACAGTAGTAGCGTCCAAGTGAGAGAATGTTGTTGCTGGAGCTGGATCGGTTAAATCATCTGCAGGAACATAAACCGCCTGTACGGAAGTAATGGATCCTTTTTTGGTCGATGTAATACGCTCTTGCATAGCTCCCATTTCTGTCGCTAAGGTAGGTTGGTAACCAACGGCAGAAGGCATACGTCCAAGTAATGCAGACACTTCTGAACCTGCTTGGGTAAACCTAAAGATATTATCGACAAAGAAAAGAACGTCTTTTCCTTGGGACTCCCCTGCACCATCACGGAAATATTCTGCAATAGTTAAGCCCGATAAAGCCACACGAGCACGAGCTCCAGGAGGTTCGTTCATTTGTCCAAAAACGAAAGTCGCTTTTGATTCTTTCATTCCAGCTTTGTCTACTTTTTTCAAGTCCCATCCACCTTTTTCCATAGAGTGCATAAAATCATCTCCGTATTTGATAATACCAGATTCGAGCATCTCCCTTAACAGATCATTTCCTTCTCTTGTTCGTTCCCCAACGCCAGCAAATACAGAAAGACCACCGTGACCTTTAGCGATATTGTTAATCAATTCTTGAATAAGAACGGTTTTACCAACACCAGCACCACCAAACAGTCCAATCTTACCCCCTTTTGAGTAAGGTTCGATCAAATCAATAACTTTAATCCCAGTAAAAAGCACTTCCGTAGAGACCGCTAAATCCTCAAACTTAGGAGCCTCTCTATGAATAGACATTCCATCTTTTCCAGTTTTTGGAAGATCTCCTAATCCATCAATAGCATCTCCTGTGACATTAAACAAACGGCCATAGATATCTTTACCTATTGGCATTTGTATGGGATATCCTGTACTCAAGACTTCAACTCCACGGCTTAATCCATCTGCAGAATCCATCGCAATGGTTCTCACAGTGTTTTCACCAATATGAGATTGAACTTCAAGAATTAAGTCAGATTTGTTTTCACGTTTAACTTCCAGTGAATCGTAGATTCTAGGCAAGTCTTTAGTGTTTTCGAATTCTACATCGATAACTGGACCTATAATTTGGGTGATTTTACCTTTAACTTTAGACATTAACTAAGGATTTTATTTGATGACTTTTCTAAAAAAGACGTATTTAAAATTTTTGCAAATATATATTATTTAAATAAACCTTTTATGACTGAAACCTTTTTTATAAAAAATTGATCGATTCTATTCTACGGTTACAGATTTTGCAAGATTCCTAGGTTGATCGACGTTCTTACCAAGCATAACTGCAATATGATAAGAGAAAAGTTGTAAAGGAATTGTCGTTAGCAAAGGAGTAAGCGCTTCAAGAGTTTCGGGCACCTCTATAACGTGGTCTGCCATGTTCTTCACAGACGTATCCCCTTCAGTGACTACCGCTATAATTTTACCCTTACGAGATTTAATTTCTTGGATATTACTTACTACCTTTTCATAATGCCCTTTTTTAGTAGCAATAACTACTACAGGCATATGTTCATCTATAAGAGCAATCGGGCCATGTTTCATCTCGGCAGCTGGGTAACCTTCTGCATGGATATATGAAATTTCTTTAAGCTTAAGCGCCCCTTCAAGAGCAACAGGGAAGTTATAACCTCTACCGAGGTATAAGCAATTTTTTGCATTTTTATAAACAGCAGCAACTTCCATGATATGATCGTTGGACTGTAAAGCTTTCTCTATTTTTGAAGGTATTTGCTCCATTTCATTCAAATACATATGATAATCTGAATTGGAGATTGAGCCTTTAGCTTTTCCTAGTTTTAGTGCCATTAAACTCAAAATCGTAATTTGAGTGGTAAAGGCTTTTGTCGAAGCTACGCCTATTTCTGGACCAGCATGGGTATAAGCACCTGCATGGGTTTCTCTAGATATTGAAGATCCTACTACATTACAAACTCCAAAAACAAAAGCTCCATTTTCTTTAGCCAATTTGATGGCCGCCATCGTATCTGCGGTTTCACCACTCTGGGAAATTGCAATCACGACATCGTCTTTGTTAATAACAGGGTTACGATACCTGAATTCTGATGCATATTCAACTTCAAAAGGGATTCTAGCCAAGTCTTCAAAAATATATTCAGAGACCAAGCCAGCATGCCAAGAGGTCCCACAAGCCACGACTATAATTCGTTTAGCGTTTAAAAATTTTTCTAAATTATCGTCAACACCTGCCATTCTTATGATTCCACGATCTGCAAGCATTCTACCCCTGTAGGTATCTTTAATGGCGCTAGGTTGCTCATAAATTTCCTTCAGCATAAAATGCTCGTACCCCGCTTTCTCTATTTGACCGAGATTCAATTGAAGCTTTTGAACATAAGGATCTACTAAAGAATCATCCTTGATCTTTCTAACCTTCACCTTCTTTCCTAGTCTCACAACAGCCATTTCACCATCTTCAAGATATATGGCCTTTTTGGTATATTCAATAAATGGGGAAGCGTCGGAAGCTATATAATATTCGTCGTCACCTACTCCAATAGCTAAAGGGCTACCGAGTCTAGCTACCACAATCTCATTGGGTTTGGTTTTGTCAAAAGCAGCTATAGCATAAGCCCCTATGGTTTGGTTAAGAGCGATTTGTACTGCTTTACCAAGCTTTACTTCCTCATTGATCATGATATCTTCTATCAAATTGACCAACACTTCAGTATCTGTATCTGATGAAAATGTATAACCCCTATTTTGCAATTCTGTTTTTAAAGATTCATAATTTTCAATAATTCCATTATGAATAATCGCTACTTTACCAGAATTAGAAAAATGAGGATGCGAGTTCGCGTCATTAGGTTCTCCGTGAGTAGCCCAGCGGGTATGACCTATTCCAACGGTTCCTTTAAGCTCAATTTCAGAATCACATTTGAGTTGTAAATCGGCCACTTTACCCTTTGTTTTACAAATATTAAGGTCTTTACCATCATAAATAGCAATGCCAGCACTGTCATATCCTCTATATTCAAGGCGCTTTAAACCTTTTAATATGATAGGGTAAGCTTGCTCTTTTCCTATGTAACCTACAATTCCACACATAATATAGTATTTAGTTAGTTTCTGTATAAAGTATTTTCAACTTGAGTTTTTTTGCTTCTACAGCAGATTGATTACCATGAATAACAATACCTCTAGGAGTCTCTATCATGCTTCTTGGAACAAACTCAAAAGCCTCTGATTGAGAATTTCTAGTTTCGACAAGTTCAGTTTGATTCACGTTTGGAGAAACATAAAGGCCAAGTCTAACGTTAGTTGAATCGTTGTTAATAATATTATTGATATGAAATGTTAACCTTATTTTATAGAATGGATCCCCATTTTCATCAATATTTAAAGGACCTAGATGAACTTGTCTAGATATGTTAGGATTATCAGCACCTGTAGGGTCTCTTCTATAATCCTCAAGGACTGTCTCATCTTCTAAGTTTATTAAAAAGACTCTATTAATTCTATTTTTTGTAGATGGTGTTAGTTCTTCATTGATATAAAGATTTAAATTCGCCTCGTTAATCAACCAGTTGTTTTCTCTTAATTGATCTAACTCATCGGATACGCCATTACCATCTGTATCTGGCCCCGTAAAAAGCTCGATCACTGCAGAAGACCCTTCTCCTCCTTTCAAATAAATATTTTCTTCTCCTTCTTCTAGATTTTGATTAGACAAATCTACATTGAAATTGTTATCGTATAAATTCAACTTATTTCCACTAAAACTCAAAGCATACTGACTATAAAGGGTGTCAGTTGTAGTCGTTCCGTCCTCTTCCTCAACCTGAGTTTCATTGTTATAATAAATCGTGATATTTGCATCTGCATCTGCAAGATTGAACATTGACATGGAATATACTGGCTGTTGTTGCTCCGCCTCAATTAAAAAACCTCTTAAATAGTTTCTAAACACGTTATTACTAACTAAAAATTGAGAATTATCAGGGTTCAATATTTTTTCTTGAAAATACTCTGTTGGCATATTAATACGAATTCTAGGAGAAAGATTTAAAGTATCGACAGCATCTGCTTCTATTTGCTCAAAAAGAATAACGCTGCTTGTTAGATCTGATGGCTTTATTACATCTGAAGTGACCAATGGCGTATTTTCTATATTTGGACTGAATTCAGTCTCTTGATCTGAATAGTAGTTTTGATTCTCTTCAAACTCTCCATTTTCACCAGGATCTAAATCTCTAAGGAATTGATTGGACTCATAAATATTGATTTTGAAACTTCCCTCTCCGTAAATAGAATCCAATTCATAAATCCCAGATTCTACCTCTCTACTAAAAAAAGGAAGAGTAAACACAACTGAATCTATTGTAGGATTTTCTCCAAAATCAGGTCTTGTTTGTGATAAACTCACTTGTGTAAGAATTTTGGTTTCAAAAATACCAAAGACGGGGTCTACGTATCCTCCTAAAAAGTAATTATTAAATCCGTTGGTTTGTATCGAAGTATATTTTTCGCTGTAAGCAACTATATTTTCCAACTCGTAAGGTGGAGGTACTTCTAAACTATTAATAAAGTCTATGCCGACTTCTGAATATTCATTTTCACAGGATAATAACAAAACTAGGGCAAAAACTGAGGCTAAACTTCTTAAGGTAACTTTATACATAGAATTAATCTTCTTCTTCATTTAAAATATCTTTCAAGTAGTAGGTTTGATAGGCATTTGACATTTCTTCTCGTTTTATGTAAGGCAAAGTAGGAAGATCTAGCTTTTCGATATACGCCTTTAAATCTTCTGAAATTTCCTCGCTTCCAATCACCAAACCATCAGAGTTGTCTATCGCAACTTTTAGTATATTGCTGTAAGTTGGATTATCCAAATGAGCGATAGCATCATCTTCTATTCCATCAAACAAAACTTTCTTTTTCATATCTTCATCTAACGCGCCATCAAAGCTTTGATTGTATATGGACGTCACAATTTTAGATTCAGAAAACAAGGGCTCATTTCCATAATAATGCCTCAAATACATAGGAAGTAAAGAAGACATCCAACCATGAACGTGAATAATATCTGGAGACCAGTTCAATTTCTTTACGGTTTCTATAACTCCTTTTGCAAAGAAAATTGCTCGCTCATCATTATCTTCAAATAACTCACCATCTTCATCAGAAAACGTAGCTTTCCTCTTGAAGTAGTCTTCATTATCGATAAAATAAACTTGCATTCTTTCTTTTGGAATAGAAGCCACCTTTATAATTAGGGGCATATCTAAATCATTGATTACCAAATTCATTCCAGACAAACGGATGACCTCATGAAGCTGATGCCTCCTCTCATTGATATTACCAAACCTTGGCATAAAAATACGCGTTTGTCCACCAGCGGCGTTTATCAATTTTGGAGCTTCAAAAGCAGTTGAAGAAATATCGTTTTCTGGCAAGTAAGGCACAACCTCGGATGAAACGTATAAAATGCGTTTATCTTTCATAAAATATTTACATTACAGATTAATGTCAAAAAGTTGGCAAATTTACAAAAATTTATGTGGATTCCCGTTAAAATATTAATATTGCAAATCCAAAACAGATACATTACTTGTGGTTATAAAATCAAAAGAATCCCTTCATAAGACTTTGGAGATTCATAAGAATAAAGAAAAGACTATCGGGCTAGTACCAACAATGGGCGCTCTTCACGATGGGCACCTTGCCCTTATCGACTTTGCCTATAAGTTTTGCGATGTCGTCGTCGTTAGTATTTTTGTAAATCCAACGCAGTTTAATAACTCCTCAGATTTGGAAAAATACCCTAGACATGTAGAAAAAGATGCTGCTTTCTTAAAAAAACACAACTTTAAAACTCTAGTTTTCACTCCAAATGTAGAAGAGGTGTATGCAGATGGCCTTAAATCTGAATCCTATAACTTTGGCAGCATTGTGGACCATATGGAAGGCGAGTTTAGAGCTGGTCATTTTGATGGTGTTGGTAGTGTCTTAAAAAGATTATTCGCTATTGTTAGTCCAGACAAAGCCTTTTTTGGTGAAAAAGACTATCAACAGCTCATAGCAGTCAAAACACTGGTAAACATCACTGGGCAGAAAGTCGAGATTATAGGATGCCCAACAAATAGAAACGAATTTGGTCTTGCACAAAGTTCTCGAAACTTCAGGCTTAGCGACACTCAGCTTAAAGAGGGTGAATTGATTTTTGAAGCTTTATCTCAAGCCAAAAGTATGTTTGATGATTATAGTATTCTAGACATTGAAAGAGAAGTCAATAAGAAGTTTCAACAAAGCACACTGAAGCTGGAGTACTTTTCGATTGTAAAAACGAAAGACCTTATCCCAACAACAACCAAAGAACCAAAAGAAGCCTACAGAGGATTTATAGCCGCATTCCTTGGCGATGTAAGACTTATAGATAATATGGCTCTTAACTAATTTTAATATGCAAATACACCTTATTAAATCTAAAATACACCGAGTGACCGTCACTGGTGCAAACCTCAATTATATTGGGAGTATCACTATAGATGAAAATCTTATGGATGCTGCTAACCTAGTAGAAGGAGAAAAAATACAAGTTGTTAATAATTCTAATGGCGAACGACTTGAAACCTATGCAATACCTGGTGAAAGAGGAAGTGGTGAAATCACTTTAAATGGTGCTGCTGCTAGAAAAGTATCGCCTGGAGATATTCTTATCTTGATGGCTTATGCAATAATGACTCCGGAAGAAGCGAAAACATTTCAACCAAAGTTAGTCTTCCCTAATGAGAAGAATCTATTGAAATAATCTTTATGAAAAAAGCCATAAAAAAATGGGTAAGAACACTTGGCCCAATGGTATTAGGCCTATTTCTTATATGGTTTTCCTTATCCAAATTTTCCTCGGAAGAACTCGGTCAATTGTGGTTTAATATTCGAAATGTAGATATCACATGGGTTGCTTTGTCCTTCGTTATGGGTATTGCCTCTCATTTGTCTAGGGCATATCGCTGGAGGTTTCTACTGGAACCTGTTCAAATCTTTCCAAAGTTTTACAATTGTTTCCTATCCTTAATGCTAGGGTATTTGGCGAATTTAGGCATCCCCAGATCTGGCGAAGTTTTAAGAGGCGCTACTTTAGCTTCTTATGAAGACGTGAAGTTCGAAAAAACATTTGGGACAATCATTACCGAAAGGCTCGTGGACCTTATCATGCTGCTTTCTATTGTAGGAATAGCCTCCCTCTCACAAAGTGATAAAATTTTTGGTTTTTTCAAAGACCAAAATATAAATCCTTTTTTTGGAGGAATTATTATTGTCTCTATGATTTTAATGCTTGTCATCGGCTTTAGAATTATAAAAAATAGCGGAAATACCTTAATCCAAAAAGTCAAAAGTTTCATTGAAGAACTCTTTAAAGGAATGAAGAGTGTGTTTTCAATGAAGAAAAAAAAGCAGTTTTTACTGCATACGTTTTTTATCTGGGGACTCTATTTAGGTATGTTTTACGTCTTGAAATTTGCATTCCCAGATACACAGGATTTAGGATTACAGGCCACTTTGGTCGCCTTTATCTTTGGAGCCTTTGCAATGTCTATTACCAATGGCGGTATAGGCTTGTATCCTATCGCCATTGGTATAGCGTTCAATACTTTTGGTGTCTCCAACGCCACAGGAGAAGCCTTTGGATGGGTGATGTGGGGAACACAAACTGCGCTAGTGATTGTCTTGGGAGGGCTTTCCTTCATAATTTTACCCCTATTAAATAGACGATAATTTTAGTACATTTGTGATTTAAACCAAGACCTATGAGGTTAATTTCAATTCTATTAATTTGCTTTTTATTACAACCCTCTAAAGTTGTTTCGCAAACTGAATACATAGATGTAAATTCATCTATTTTGAAGGAGTCCCGACAAATCAAACTTCAATTACCCAGAAATTATAACGCAAGTGAAAAAGAGTATCCTATTCTTATTGTCTTGGATGGTGATTATTTATTTGAACCCTTTGCAGGCAATGTTGACTATTTGAGTTATTGGGGGATCATTCCAGAAGCCATTGTTGTAGGAATAAATCAAGTTGGACACCGTCGTAAAGATGGACTTCTAGACGAAGTTGAAGAGTTGCCCACATCCACAGGAGCAGATTTCTATGAGTTTATTAGTTTAGAAGTTTTAAAGTATCTAGACGATAACTATAGAACTACTCCATTTGCTATTATTGCAGGCATGGACTATATGGCCAACTTTTCAAACTTTTTCCTTCTAAAACAAAACCCTCTTTTCAGCGGCTATATAAATTTCAGTCCAGACTTCACCCCATTATTACCAGAACGGCTTAAAGGAAAATTAGATAAAATTGACACTAAGATTTGGTACTACCTAGCCACTTCAGAAAACGATATCCCTGAATTAAAAAACAAAATCAAAACCGTGGATTCCTACTTAGCGATTTGTAACAATCCTAACGTCAATTATCGCTTTGAAATTTTTAAAAATAAAGATCATTTTAGCTTTGTAGCAGATGCGATTCCAAAAGCCCTAAACTCTATTTTCGAAGCCTATGGACCAATCTCTGACTTAGAATATCAATCTAAATTGCTCACATCTTCATCTCCTACAAATTACTTAGAAGACAGATATTTTACAATCCAAGAACTATATGCTTTAGAAATCCCAATAAGAATTGTTGATTTTCTTAAAACAGCTGATGCTATAGAGGAAAAAGAACTGTGGGATGATTACCAAAACTTGAGTAGACTAGCCAAAAGGGAAGTTTCTGATACTGTTTTATACCACTACTTTCAAGGGCGTTATTTTGAAAAATCTGGCCAGCCAAAAAGAGCTATCAGAGAGTATCAAGGGGCTTATGGCCTAGAAAGTGCTGGATACCTCGACAGTGATGTTCTGCTAGGAAAAGCAGATGCACTCATACAAACATTTGGATATTAGTTTTATGGCAAAAACCAAAACCACCTATTTATGTCAAAACTGCGGGGCTCAATATGCCAGATGGCAAGGACAGTGTAATGCCTGTAAAGAGTGGAATACGCTAGTAGAAGAAGTCATAGAAAAGAAACCTGAGAAAACCTGGAAACCCTTCACCTCCAGTACCCCAAAAAAGATTTCGAAACCACAACGTATCAATGATATCAAGATTGGAAAAGAAATAAGAATTCCGACTTCCAATCAAGAATTCAATAGGGTTTTAGGAGGGGGAATAGTCCCCGGCAGCATCACTTTACTAGGAGGTGAACCCGGTGTTGGTAAAAGTACATTATTACTCCAGCTATCCTTGAGCTTCAAACAAAAAGTCCTCTATGTTTCGGGAGAAGAAAGTCAACAGCAGATTAAAATGCGTGCAGAACGAATCAATAAACAGGAGTCCAACTGTTTTATTCTTTCTGAGACCAAAACCCAACATATTTTCTCACAAATAGAAGCTTTAGAGCCAGAAATTTTAATCATAGATTCTATACAAACCCTACATACAGATTACGCGGAAAGCTCGCCAGGGACTGTATCTCAAATAAGAGAATGTACCGCCGAACTTATAAAGTACGCCAAAGAGACCAATGTCCCCGTCATTTTGATAGGACATATCAACAAGGAAGGGAGTATTGCAGGGCCCAAAGTTTTAGAACATATGGTAGACACTGTCCTTCAATTTGAGGGAGACAAAAACTACGCCTACAGAATTCTAAGAGCTCACAAAAATCGGTTTGGCTCCACCCATGAATTGGGTATATATGAAATGCAAGCAGGGGGATTGGTAGAAGTTTCCAACCCCTCAGACTTGCTTATTTCAAAAACTGAAACTCACCTAAGTGGAACCGCCATTGCCGCGACTCTAGAAGGGATGAGGCCTATGATGATTGAAATCCAAGCACTAGTTAGCTCTGCTGTTTACGGCACTCCTCAACGCTCGGCAACAGGGTACAACCTCAAACGGCTCAACATGATTTTAGCAGTTTTAGAGAAGAGAGCAGGATTTCGACTAGGAGCCAAAGATGTGTTTTTGAATATCACAGGAGGTATTAGTATAGACGACCCCGCCATAGACTTGGCAGTCGTCGCTGCCATTTTATCTTCCAATGAAGATATTTCTATTTCAAAAGATATTTGCTTTGCAGCCGAAGTCGGATTAGCTGGGGAGATAAGGCCGGTAACTCGCGTGGAACAGCGCGTTATAGAAGCAGAAAAACTTGGCTTCGCCTCCATATTAATCGCTAAACAGAGCAAGCTTCCTAAAACCGATTATAAAATTAATATCCTTCGTGTCGCTAAAATTGAAGACGTCGTCGATGTTTTATTTTAAAGATTTTTTATGGATGCTTTTTTCTTCGGAATTTAAGGCAGCTGGTTTAAAAGCCTATGTACCTCCCTCAACTTTTTTTAGGTTTTAATCTTGCGTCTGGAGATCACAAACTAAATTTGCATCAATTTAAAGTATCTAAATTCATGGTTTTTAGCTTTATCCTCGCCACAAAAATTTAATATAAAGTTCATTTTAGATTTTCCAATTACAGCAGTGTCATTTAGATAAAATCCTTATTTTTGCGACCTATTTGAAATCGAGCAAAAATGAGCAACAAATTTCCTGAGTATAAAGGACTTGACCTTCCAAGAATCGCAGATGATATCATCACTTTTTGGGATGAAAATGCTATTTTTAAGAAAAGTGTAGACGAGCGAGAAGGCGCGGAGCCCTTTATTTTCTTTGAGGGCCCACCATCTGCTAACGGGATGCCTGGAATACATCACGTGATGGCTCGAAGCATTAAAGACATTTTTTGCAGATATAAAACTCAAAAGGGATTTCAAGTTAAACGTAAAGCAGGGTGGGATACCCATGGTTTACCTGTAGAACTTAAAGTTGAAAAAGAACTTGGAATTTCAAAAGAAGATATTGGAACCAAAATTTCGGTAGAAGATTACAACAAAGCCTGTAAGGAAGCTGTAATGCGATACACCGATGTATGGAATGACTTAACCAAGAAGATAGGCTATTGGGTAGATATGGAAAATCCATACGTTACCTACAAGTCAAAATACATGGAAACCGTATGGTGGTTATTATCCGAGATTTATAAAAAAGGTTTAGTTTACAAAGGTTACACTATACAGCCTTACTCGCCTAAAGCAGGAACTGGACTAAGTTCTCATGAACTTAATCAGCCAGGAACCTATCAAGATGTTACCGATACAACGGTGACCGCTCAGTTCAAAGCTATTAAATCTACATTGCCAAAAGACTTACACGATATAGAAGGGGAGATTTATTTCTTAGCTTGGACCACAACACCTTGGACACTGCCAAGTAATACTGCACTTACCGTAGGAAAAAAGATTGATTATGTCGTGGTGAAATCTTACAATCAATACACGTTCGAACCTACCAATATTATAGCTGCCAAAGATCTTATCTCTTCGCTCTTCAAAAAGAAGTTTTTGAAAGTCGACTCAGAAGAAGAACTTAAAAGTTATAAAGAAGGCGATAAAAAAATCCCTTATTTTATTTCCAAAGCTGTTAAAGGAAAAGATCTAGTAGAATCTAGATATGAGCAATTAATGAAGTTTGCTCAACCCTATTACACCCCAGAAAACGCATTTAGAGTTATCGTGGGTGACTTTGTTACGACACAAGATGGGACAGGAATAGTTCATACCGCTCCTACTTTTGGTGCAGATGATGCCATGGTTTGTAAACAAGCTCAACCAGAAGTTCCGGGGATGCTGGTGAAAGATGAGAATGATAACCTGGTTCCTCTTGTCGATTTGAAAGGAAGATTCCGACCAGAAGTTGGTCATCTAAGTGGCAAATATGTCAAAAACGAATACTACGAGGATGGAGAAGCTCCCGAAAAATCTGTAGATGTTGAAATAGCCATTCAGATGAAGGAGGAAAATAAAGCCTTTTTAGTAGAAAAATATGTTCACTCTTATCCAAATTGTTGGAGAACTGATAAGCCTATCCTTTATTATCCTCTAGATTCTTGGTTTATTAAAGTAACTGACTTTAAAGATAGAATGCACGACCTCAACAAAACAATCAACTGGAAACCGGTTTCTACTGGCGAAGGTCGTTTTGGGAACTGGCTTGCAAATGCTAACGATTGGAACCTATCTCGCTCAAGATACTGGGGAATCCCTCTCCCGATTTGGAGAACTGAAGAAGGCAAAGAAGAAATCATCATTGGGTCTATAAAAGAGCTTAAAGAAGAAATTCAAAAAGCTATAGACGCAGGTGTCATGGAGTTTGATCCTTTTGCAGAATTCGATATCAACGACCTCAGTGATGAAAATTATGAAACTGTAGACCTACATAAAAACATCGTTGATCAAATCACCTTGGTATCTCCTTCTGGACACCCTATGAAGAGAGAGGCAGACCTGATAGATGTGTGGTTCGATTCTGGATCTATGCCTTATGCACAATGGCATTATCCTTTTGAAAATAAAGAAAAGGTCGAAAACACCTGGCGATCTGCAGACTTTATTGCTGAAGGTGTAGACCAAACCCGAGGTTGGTTTTATACCTTACATGCCATTGCTACTATGATTTTTGATGATGTAGCCTATAAAAATGTAGTCTCCAACGGACTGGTTTTAGATAAAAAAGGACAAAAAATGTCCAAGCGTTTAGGGAATGCTGCCGATCCTTTTGAAACTTTAAAAACCTATGGCCCAGATGCTACTCGCTGGTATATGATTACCAATGCTAACCCATGGGATAATTTGAAGTTTGATTTAGATGGAATTGGAGAAGTTCAACGTAAATTTTTCGGAACGCTTTACAACACCTATTCCTTTTTCTCTATGTATGCCAATTTGGATCATTTTGAGTACAAAGAAGAGGATATTGAATTGTCTAAGCGGCCTGAAATTGACCGTTGGATACTTTCAGAATTAAACACGCTTATACAAACCGTTGATGAGTTCTTTGCGAGTTACGAACCTACAAAGGCCACACGAGCAATTTCAGAATTTGTTCAAGAAAATATGAGTAACTGGTATGTGAGATTGAGTCGAAGACGCTTCTGGAAAGGAGAATATGAAAGCGATAAAATTTCAGCCTACCAAACCTTGTTCACCTGTTTAAAGACGATTGCACAGCTTTCTGCTCCAGTAGCCCCTTTCTTTTCAGACAGACTCTATAAAGATTTAACATCAAGTACACATGGGGATCACAAAGAGAGTGTACATTTAGATAAATTTCCAAAACAAGATCTTGTATATATTGACAAAGAATTAGAACACAAGATGCAGATGGCACAGAGCATCTCATCGCTTGCTTTATCCTTGCGAAAGAAAGAAATGATTAAAGTAAGGCAGCCTTTAAAAAGGATAATGATTCCAGTTTTGGACTCTAATATTAAAGAACAAATCGCTGAAGTGGCTGAGCTTATTAAATCTGAAATTAATGTGAAAACAATAGAGTTTATAGATGATACCTCCGGCATTCTCGTGAAAGACGTTAAGCCTAACTTTAAAGTATTAGGCCCTCGATTTGGCAAGGAAATGAGGCATGTAGCACAAGCTATCCAAAAGATGGATGCTAAGGATATCTCACACATTGAAAGCCAAAAAGTGATTGAGCTACAGGTAAATGGAGAAGCTACTATGATCAGCCTCGAAGAAGTTGAAATCCTTTCTCAAGACATTGAAGGATGGTTGGTTGCTAGTGGAAATGGATTGACAGTGGCACTTGATGTCACTCTTAACGAAGAACTTATAAATGAAGGAATTGCAAGAGAGCTGGTCAACAGAATTCAAAACTTAAGGAAAGATTCTGGCCTTGAAGTGACCGATAGAATCGCTATCAAACTTCAAGATGGAAAATTTCTTTCTAAAGCTGTTCACGATAACTTAGACTATATAAAAACAGAAACCCTAACCAATACTATAAATCTAACAGAGAAAGTTGAAAACGGAATACCGATAGAATTTGATGATGTGGTTACCGTTTTAGCTATTGAAAAACAAACATAAAATGACAGAACAAAGAAGACAAAAGGAATATTATTCCGATAACGACCTAGCAGAATTCAAAAAACTGATTCTAGACAAAATTGAAAAAGCTCAAAAGCAACTTCAGTTATACGAAGATGCTTACAAGAACGGAAGCAACAACGACACAGAAGATACCGCTCCAACCTTTAAATCGTTTGACGACGGGAGTAACACCTTAAGTAAAGAGGCCAATTCTCAATTGGCTATTCGCCAAGGTAAATTTATCCGTGATTTGAAAAATGCTCTAATCCGTATTGAAAATAAGACATATGGAATCTGCCGTGTGACTGGCAAATTGATTCGTAAAGAACGTTTGATATTAGTCCCGCATGCCACCTTGAGCATGGAGGCTAAAAACAAACAATAATAAGTTTAGAAGTCACGGTCCTAACCTATCAAGACTGGACATAAAAACCTCCCTTTTAGGAAGTTTTTTATGTCCACTGTTTGTAGGGAGTTTTAGAAAGCATTGAATTGAAATACTTGACCTCGCCTGTAACCTCTTTGGCTAACCAATCAGGCGTCTCAAAAGTTTCATCCTCAGTAGAGAGTTCAATTTCAGCGATGGTTAATCCTTGGTTTTCTCCATAAAATTCGTCGACTTCAAAAATGTGTTTTCCCACATTAACATAATAGCGCCTCTTTTCAATTTGACCAGGCTCGCATAATTTAAGTAGGGCTTTAGCCTCTTCATAAGGAACTTCAGTTTCCCACTCAAATCTAGATAATCCGGAAGCTGAGCTTAGCCCCTTGACCGTCAAAAATCCTTTTTTATCAGTAATACGAACCCTAACTGTTCTGGACTTTTCAGAATTGAGAAAGCCCTGTGCAATTTTTGAGCTTTTAAAAGCTTCTCGCTTATAAACATCGGAATGGACTAGAAATTTACGTTCAATCTCTTGCATTAAATAGTTATTTTTTCTCTAATCGATTTGGCTAACTCTTGAAACTCATCTTCTGTTAAAGACACTTTCTTTTCAAAACGCATATCATCCATCGTTTGTAAAGGAATAAGGTGAACATGGACGTGTGGGACTTCAAGACCAACTACAGCCATACCAATTCGTTTACAATTGACGACAGACTCAAGACCATGAGCTACTGTCTTGGAGAAGGCCATTAGACTTAAATAGCTCTTATCGTCTAGATCAAAAATCTTATTAACTTCCTTCTTCGGAACGCAAAGTGTATGGCCTTTAGCATTAGGATTGATATCCAGAAAAGCGATAAAGTCATCGTCTTCTGCTACTTTATAAGACGGTATATCTCCTGAAATAATTTTAGAAAATAATGTTGGCATAGGTTTCGGTTTAATTAGAGTTACGTTGTTCCAATTCGGCCTGAAATTCTTCCATAACAGGCCTCACAGTACTTTCAGGGATATCTTCTATAAGAATATACATTAGCCCGTCTACAGAATTATTGAATAGTGGATCGACATTAAAAGCAACAACTTTAGCATTTTGCTTAATATACTTTTTGATGAGAACTGGAAGCCTAAGGTTACCAGGTTCAATTTCATCTATAATTTTATCAAATTTATTTAAATTAGCCTTAGTAGAATCAAAAATAAAATCTTTGTCAGCATCTTTTAGCTTGACTTTAAACTCTTTTTTGGGTCTTACAAATTGAGCCACGTAGGGATCGTAATAATTGGATTTCATAAATTCAATCATCATGGATTTTGAAAAGTTAGAGAATTTATTACTGATGCTCACTCCTCCAATAAGGTATTTATGTTCTGGATAC
Source organism: Psychroflexus torquis ATCC 700755 (assembly GCF_000153485.2). Taxonomy (NCBI): domain Bacteria; kingdom Pseudomonadati; phylum Bacteroidota; class Flavobacteriia; order Flavobacteriales; family Flavobacteriaceae; genus Psychroflexus; species Psychroflexus torquis. The sequence goes on from NC_018721.1 coordinate 1,643,169, forward strand.
CTCAACGTACAGTGAACAATTCCTTTCCAGAGTAAGAAAAGAGGCATTGGCTTTTGTTGATACTCAGCGGTTATAAACGCACGACCCATTTCTATGGACTCGCTTAACATCTTATGCAATTCGGGTTCAAATCGGAAAAGCTCATTGAGGTAAAAACCATCAATCCCATGTTTTTTATAGATATCCTTTCCTAGACCCATTCTATAAGCTCCCGCTAATTTCTTGGCTTGATTATCCCACAAAAACATATGCTGATAGAAATCATCATAACGATCTAGGTCTACCGATTTATTAGTTCCCTCCCCTACAGACCTAAAGGTAATTTCCCTTAACCTACCTATTTCTAAGACTATATTTGGGATGTACTTACGCTCTGAAATAAAAACCTCATAATTATGACTCACCAAAAGCCGTTTTGACTCATCTCTACAGGCTTGTACTTCTCTTTCTAGGGCTTCACAAGCTATTTCGTTAGCAATGGTCTTTGGTTGTCGTTTTATAGGAAATATAATCTGCTTAGGGAGATTTTTCAATAGCGATTTCTTTTCGAATGAATTTGCTAGGAAATAGGTTTTTTGCCTTAAAAAACTTGAATAATCATTCAAATCTGGTAAATCATTTTGATCTGCTACCGAAATTGGATTTCCTATCCTTACACGAATAGGTCTATGCCCTTGATTAAGCATTTCGCTGGGAAGCTTTGCAGTTCTGAGCGCGTCATTCAGCTTGGATAAGCGATAAAAAGAAGCGGAATTCCTAGCGTGAAAATATACTGGAATCACAGGGACTTCTACTTTTTTAATCAACTTAATCGCCTCGTCAGACCAGGGTTTATCAACCACCCGTCGACCTTCCTGATAGGTCGAAACTTCTCCTGCAGGGAAAACCCCAAAAGGACTTCCCGACTTTATGTGAGCTAGGGCTTGCTTTAATCCAGAAAGGCTCGACTTGACCTCTTTTCTAGTTTCAAAAGGGTTTACTGGCATGATGTAGGGCCTTAAAGGCAATAACCGATGAAGCAAAAAATTAGCGACTACCTTAAAGTCAGGACGGCGTTCTAAAAATAATTTAATAAGGATTAAGCCATCTACAGCTCCTAAAGGATGATTAGAAATCGTAACAAAAGGTCCTGTTTTAGGAATACGCTTGAGGTCTTTTTCGGGAATTTCAAACTCTACATCGAGATGCAGAAGAACAGCATCTACAAATTCAAGCCCTTTCAAGTGAGCATATTGATCATAAATTTCATTGAGTTCTGAAATCCTAGTCGTCTGCATAATGAAGTTACCCATTACATTCCCAAGTATCCCAAATTTGGATAAATTGAGACCATTTGCAATTTCACTAGCAGTAATAAAACCCATAGATGTATTGATTAAAAAAGTAAAGATACTAAAGATTAATAATTCGTTTAGGATTGTTTTACTTTATAAATCATGGATAGGTATTATTTCTAAGACTTATTTTGTGCCTTCAGTAAGTCTCGAATTTCAGCTAAAAGCTCAATGTTTTTGGGAGTAGTTTCAATAGTATTGGTTTGATCCTCGGATTTTGTTCTCTTACCAAATTTAATTTATAATGTCGTATAAATAAATTGGTGTTATCTATTAAAGATCTTAATCACTGCTAGTGTACATAAAGTGATGATTAAAAATCTGTAAGGGTTTGGATAAAGTTACCGTAGGAAAATTCTAAAACTGGATACAGCACCACTCCATCCTTTTGTATTTACTCTCGTAATATAATGCTTAACTCCTTGAAGTTGACTTTACCTAATAATACTCCTAGAATGGGCATAACCAAATCATTCACTTAAGAGGTGACAATTTTACTAAAAGCCGTTCAAATAATAATAGCTATATCGAACCTATTCCCTTTAATAGCGAACTCTTTAAATTCTTTAATAATTTTCATTTAAACTGAAAAACAAAAAAGTTAAGTCTTTAATAAAGATGTATTTCAGTAGGCATTTCAAAAGTAATAGGCTTGGAGGTAAGGTCTTTAGACTCCAGTCTATTAATGAGTAATTCAGCAGCTTTAGATCCAATTTTCATTGCATTTTGATCTATATAGTCGATTCTTGGGTAGCTCAAAAGTGAGTTTTTCTCATCTGAAAATCCAATCAGCGGGATTTCAGAATTGGTATCAGGCCTTTCTGATTTTAAAATACTCTTAAACATCAGGGAAGAGGTATTATCTGCTGAAATGACACCATCGATCTCCTGCATAGACAGGAAGGCTTTAATAAGACCATGAGGGTCTGAAGATCCCGTAAGATCCAAATTTAAACTGTAGTTAACTTCTATGCCATGATCCCTAAGTGCATTTTCATAGCCTTCTTTCCTCAACTGACCTAAGTTTAGGTCCTCTATATTGCTTACAAAAGCAATTTTGGTTTTGCCTTTAGAAATTAAAATTCGTGTGGCATCATAAACCGATCTCTTATCATCAATGACGACCTTGTCGCAGTCAACTTGATCTGTAGTCCGATCAAATAAAACTAATCCTTTTTTATTTAGTGCAATTTGGTCTATGTGTAAAAAATTATCCTGAGCTAGACTTTCTGAAGATAAGGAAAGAATAAACCCATCCACTCGTCCTTGCATCAATAAATCAAGGCTTTGCGCCTCTTTTTTCAACTGATCATGGCTTACGCAAACAATGGTATCGTAATTATGTTCTGTTGCATAATCTTCGATGCCATGAAGTACTTGAGCAAAAAAAGGATTTAAGATATCAGGTATAATGACCCCTATCGTGTTGGTTTTATTAACTTTAAGTGCAAGAGCCGTTTTATTGGGTCTATAATTATAAAGTTGCGCAGCTTCTTTGATGCGCTTTTTGGTGCCTTCACTGATATCTTTAGCATCATGAAGTGCTTTAGACACGGTAGAGACAGAGACATTTAGTTGTTTAGCAAGTTCCTTTAAAGTGATCATAACAGAGTAGCATAAAGTTAAAATTATCAAACATAAGCTATTTTAAGAAGTCTTTAAATTTAATTTTTTATTAATTTAGTACAATTCAACACACCATTTACCCGATTATTAGCCTAGTAGGCTTCTCAATTATTGTATCCCAAACACATAATCTTGGGAAAACAATACCAGTATAGTTATCCTACAAATAGAGGCATTTACACAACCCCCTTCAAAACTTTTAAAGTTCAAAAGAATTTGAAAGCTGAGCTTGAGAGTCTTCACCAACATAAACTTGGAAACCACCTTCTTCTATTAAAAATTCACCTTCGTTGTTATAAAATCCAAGCTCTTTATCTTGAAGTTGGAAGCTTAAAACCCTACTTTCTCCCGGGTTTAGGTCCACCTGTTCAAAAGCTTTTAATTCTCTAACGGGTCTAGTGACGCTTGCAAATTCATCCTGCAGATAAAGTTGTGTAGTGACTTTTCCTGATTTTCGCCCCGTGTTAGTCACCTTTACTGAAACACTTACTGTTTTGTTTTCTGTATATGAATTATCAATTGTTAACTCCTCAAAATCAAAAGTGGTATAACTTAATCCAAATCCAAAAAGATATAAGGGCGTGTGCTTTTCATCGGTGTAATGTGACCAAAATACTTCTCCAGGAGAGGGGAGCTTAGGTCTGCCGGTCGATTTATGGTTGTAATAAATAGGAACTTGCCCGACATGACGCGGAAACGTCATCGGTAATTTTCCACTAGGATTGTAATCTCCATAAAGGATTTCAGCAATAGCGTTACCACTTTCAGATCCTAAATGCCATGCTTCTAATATAGCGGGAATGTGCTCATCTGCCCAAGGTAAAGCTAAAGGTCTTCCATTTTGTAAAACCAAGACAATATTGGGGTTTACCTTATACACTTCCTCTAAAAGGTCTTGTTGTACTCCTGGTAAATCCAATCGAGTTCTGCTTCGGCCTTCTCCGCTCTGTAAACCATGCTCTCCTAAAACCATGATGACTACATCTGCAGATTTAGCTGTAGCAATAGCCTTAGAAAAACCACTTTTATCGGTGTTGTTTATAGTTAGCTCTCTGGTAAATCGCTTTTCACCCGTAACCACATCTGCACCTTTAGAATAAGTATAATTGTTTTTATTATACGCATTTAATCCTTCTAAAACAGAAACAGCAGTGCCATCATCTGCAGCGATTCTCCAATTTCCCAAAGGAGACGTTTTATCATCAGCTAAAGCTCCAATTACTGCAATGTTTAGTCCTGAAGATATTAGAGGTAACGTATTGTTCTCATTTTTTAAGAGAACAATTGATTTTTTAGCCATATCCAAAACATCTTTTTTGAATTTTGGATTGTAAATTGTTTCCTTTTCCCTTTCTACTGAACAATATTTATAGGGATCTTCAAAAAGACCTAATTCGAATTTAACTTTCAGAATACGACGTGCAGCATCAGTGATAAGTGCTTCGTCGACTTCACCATCCTTAACAAGGCTAGCCAATTGCTCTACATAGTGGTAGGATTCCATATCCATATCGGATCCTGCAATGACTCCTGACTTAGCTGCTTCACGGCCATTTTTTGCAAAACCATGCGCAACCATTTCACCTACGGAATCCCAGTCTGAAACCACAAAGCCTTGAAAATTCCATTTCCCTTTAAGGATATCTCTTAGCAGAAATTTATCTCCAGTAGAAGGAATCCCATTAACCACATTAAAAGCGTTCATCACTGTCTTTACCTCTGCTTCTAAAGAAGCTCGAAAAGGGGGGAACACCACATTATAAAGAGTTGAAGTTCCAATATCTACTGTGTTATATTCTCTACCTGCCTCAGCAAAACCATAGGCTGCAAAATGTTTTGCAGTAGCTGCAACCGTGTTAACAGCAGATAAATCATCACCTTGAAACCCTTGTATTCTAGCTTTAGCAATTTCACTTCCTAAAAAGGGGTCTTCACCAGCTCCTTCCATGACACGGCCCCAACGGGCGTCTCTAGAAATATCAACCATGGGTGCAAACGTCCAATTAATTCCCGCCGCTGAAGCTTCTTCTGCTGCAACTTCTGCAGATCTTTGGATGGCTTTTAAATCCCAACTTGCCGCTTCAGCAAGAGGAATAGGGCTTACAGTCTTATATCCATGAATCACGTCGAAGCCAAAAATTAGCGGAATCCCCAATCTGCTTTCTTCAACTGCTATTTTTTGAACAGCCTTTATGTTTTCTACTCCATGAACGTTTAGCATCGAACCAACCAAACCTTTTTTAATCTGTTCTAACTTATTGGCCGCTTTTCCTTCATTGGGTTGAGGACCTGTAAAGTCCATAAAGCCAGAATATTGATTCATCTGACCGATTTTCTCCTCTAAAGTCATTTTAGAAAGGAGTTCATCGACCTGTTGATCTATTTCTTTTGAGGCGTCTTTTTCACTGTTTGGAGAGTGTTGGCATGCTAAAAACAATACCACAAGCCCCAAATACATCAATCGTAAATACTTCATTTATTGATAAACTTTTATGTAATCCACTTCCATTGTGCTTTCTGTGAATGCAGGATCTGCTGCACCACCAAAAGTACCACCCATTGCCACATTTAAAATTAAAAAGAATGGATTATTGAAGGGCGTCCCTGATGTATTTTCGAATTCATGATACACAACATCATTAACAGCAAATAAAATACGTTCTGCAGACCACTCTACTGTGTAATTATTAAATTCTTGTGAAACTCCAGCTACAGTTGTTGATTCAGTAATAGCATTACCCCCAAAGTTACCTGGCAAGTGTAAAGAACCATGAATCACATCTTGTTGATTTCCTCTATGCTCCATAATGTCAATTTCTCCAGTTTCAGGCCAGCCAACATCAGGGAAATTTTCTCCTAGCATCCAAATCGCTGGCCATGTCCCCCCTCCTTCAGGAAGTTTTGCTCTGACTTCTACTCTACCATATTCATAAGAAAAATTATTTAAAGTCGTCATACGTGTCGATGAAAAATCAAACCCATTAGTAGGTTCTCTTTTAACTGTGATTTTCAAAACACCATCTTCAACAGTCACGTTATCTTCTGTATAATATTGTAATTCTTCGTTACCCCATCCATTATCACCATTACCAATTTCGATATTCCAAATGTTTGGATCTGGAACACCATCTACATTAAATTCCTCTTCAAAGAGTAAATTTTCATATTCAGTTTCTAAGAGATTAGGTCCCCCATCACCTCCCTCTACAGATCCATCAGGATTGGTAGTGAATTTCTGATACCATGCTAAAGGTCCTCCTGGTGATCCAGAAATTGCTCTGACGTAAAGGTAGCTTTCGCTAATTTCTAAAACTTCATAAGAACTTGTATTGATATAATAACCCATAAAGCCTCCATCTGTAACAGAGAATTGAGTTCCAGTACTCACTCCTTCTGGTAAGCCAGAGGTCGCTGAAGATAAACTTAAGGATTTTTCACCAGAAACATCAAAAGGTAAGCATTGATCATCTGGGCCACCACCACCACCAACAGTATTAAACTCAGCATTAAAAAATGTGACTCCTACCCCATCTGGATCTAGATTGAAGTGGTTAAATGACATTCCATTTGGTGCGTTTGCTATGGTAAAATTATCATCATAAAAGCATTGAGCTAACCCATTAGCAGGAGCTGCAAAGAAGTCTGGCGTTGAAGAATCAAGTGGACCAACTCCTAAGTGACCTGGCTCCTGAAAAGCAACATACCACGTTTTTGTAGCAACAGGGTCATTATTGTTATCTTCTGGAGGATTATCTCCAATAAGAAAGGCTCTAGTCGCGGGATCGTCAAATAAACTTAAAACAGTCACCTCTGAAGAAGTGCTGGTTTGAGTTCCTCCTTTACCAGAAGCTATGACCGTAACCGTGTACGTATTTACTCCATTTAAATTAAAAGTATGCGAAATACTGCCATTGGTTTCTGGAGCTTCTTGGGTATCTCCAAAAATGTATTTGTAATTGATAGCATTATCAGCAGTGGCAGTAAATTCTACAGCACCACTTCCATCTCCAAATTCATTTTCTGTATCGGCATTAACTATAGAAAAGTCAATCTGTAAATTGGAAGGAGCTTCTGTAGTCCCGAACTGATTATCGTCATCTTGACAACTTATAATCAAAATGAAAGCTAATAAGCTTAAAGTAAAATACCTGTAATTTTTCATTTAAATATATTTTAATTATAGAAGTAAAAGTTGTCTATATACACAGTAATGCTAGCATCATCTTCCACTAAATTATCAAAAATTAGCTGTGTGACTTGAGACCTATCCATGTCAAAATCTGCTAAAGGAATATCTACACTAACCCATTGTCCTAAGCTTACATCACCAACCGAAGCTAAATCTTCCTGAAGTGGATCTAAAGCTGTATTGACAAGTTTTATTCCGAGCCCTTGAGCATCTGGGGTCCAGTAGTCAAAATGCAAGTGAGTCATGGCTGTTAAATCTGTTGGATTATCATAATCTGTTACAATACCCGTAAAATCGAGATCAAAATATCTTATTGTATTATTACCCTCAATTTGAACTTCTTCAAAACCTGAACCTGACCAAGGAGTAGGAAACTCAGTTGTTGTAATGGACGTGTATGTATCACTGTATATTGAAATCACATTTGCTGCATCCACAGTAGGCTCCGGGGCTGGTAATAGCGGTTCTGTAGGAGCATCGGTATAAAAGTAGATATTATCGATGAAAACGGTAGATAGGTTACCTAAAGTATCAAATAACAATTGTGTGACTTGAGACCTGTCCATATCAAAATCATCTAGTGGGATATCAACACTCACCCATTCCCCAAGAACAATTGAACCAGCAGATTCAATATCTTCCTGAACTGGGTTTAAAGCGGTATTGACAAGTTTAAAGCTTAACGCAGTAGCATCTGTAGACCAGTAATCAAAATGAACAAAATCCATGTTAGTTAAATTCGTTGGATTCTCATAGTCTGTAACGATACCTGTAAAAGCTAGGTTCGAATACTTGACAATATTATCGCCTTCCACTTGTATTTCTTCAAAACCAGTATTGGACCACTCAGTTGGAAATTCATTCACAGTAATAGGTGTATATGCATCACTATATATAGCAATAACATTAGGTGCAGGTGTTGTTGGTGTAGGAGCTGCCACTACGGGTTGTAGTACTTCAGTAACCTCAAAACCTTCTTCAACAAATGTGGTTGATTCAGAAGAGGATCCACTCACAACTAAAGTAATTGTATAAAAGCCAACCTCTTGATAAGTGAAAGAAACAGTTTCTTCAATATTTCCAATTAAAATTGAATCGTTTCCATCTTCTCCAAAATCGACTTCGAAACTAGACGCGAAATCAGCATTTACGGTAACGTTAACTGTTTTAGATTGTATATTATCGTTTTCTATGACCACTTCTAGGTTTTCTGGGGGTAAAAACGAAATTTCTACAGGTTTAATAAGTTTAGTGGTTTTTCCCGAGACATTTAAGGCCACAATGATCAAATCGAAATTTCCTTCTGAATAAATATGGGAGAACGTTTCTCCAGAGCTCAATGTATCTGAAACTGGACTTCCATCTCCATAATCAATAAAAAAAGTATTGGCATTTTCCGCTGAAGGAAGGACTTCTACATTTCCAGAATTGTCCTGAGATAACGTGACTTTAGCTTCCACATTAGAGGGTGCTGCTATAGACACCTCTTGTAGGCCTTCATCCTCAGAGCATCCCACGGTGAACACTGTGATGATGCTAAGCCAAAGTATATAAATATGCTTTTTCATGTTTGTTTTTTTAGTAGTTAGGATTTTGTTCCCAATTGCCTTGAGAAAATTGAATTTCTTCTAGGGGTATTGGAAAAACTTCATTTTTCCCTGCTGTAAAGCCCTCTATTTGTTGAGCAGCTCTGCCCGTTCTTACCAAATCGAAAAAACGATGTCCCTCACCAACTAGCTCTAAGCGCCTTTGTCTGTATATTTCATCTGTAAGCTGACTTCCAGAAACATTTATATCTGGCAAGCCTGCTCTATTTCTAACTTGGTTCACGTAATCTAAAGCTAAAACATCATTGATGTTTCCTCTATTTAAGGCCTCTGCAGCCATCAGTAAAACATCTGCAAAACGTATAGCTCTATAATTATTAGGCTGTGTCAAATTAGGATCTCCAAGATTATCGTTTTGCCGAGGAATATATTTTCTATTGTAATATCCTGTATGACCTGTTTGTGGGTCTTGATTTCCTATAGTAAAAGTTGCTCCAGTGTCTGCAGCCCAAGTTTCAATATCTAAAATACTTAGTTCTCTTCGTAAATCGTTTGTTTCAAAAGCATCAAACATTTCTTGTGTAGGCAAATTAAATCCGAAGCCAGATTCATAACGCGGTCCATCATACCCTCTTACTCCACTAAATCCAACCATCACATTTCCTTCACTACACTGAAGACAACCAAATCCAGCACCTTCTGTACCTGTATATTGAATTTCAAATACAGCTTCAGCGCTATTTTCTGCTTCATATTCGAATAGATTTAAAACATCTTCTTCTGGTATGGTTCCATAAAGACGGAATCCTGAATTTACAACATCGTTAAGTTGAGCTGCTGCTAAGCCAAACTCATCCTGAAATAAGTGTACTTTGCCGAGTAAAGCCTGGGCAGAAGCTTTGGAGGCCCGTCCAACTTGAAGTGGTTGTGGGGATAAATTTAGAATTGCTAAACTCAAATCATTTTCAATGTAGGCATAAACATCTTCAACAGAAGCTCTTGGTATAGAAGTCTCTTCTCCTAATTCAAAACGCCCTTCTGGTTTAATGGGGATAGGTCCAAACCATTTCACTAATTCGAAATTGAAGTAAGCTCTTAAGAAGCGGACTTCAGCTATAATCTGTTCTTTTCCGTCAAAGTCTATCTTATCTTTATTTTCAATAATATAAGACGCTCTAAACACACCAGCGAAATTAAAATCCCAAACATTATCAATATCGTCATTTACAGGAGTATGTATCATTCTGTCCACTTGCTGCCATCCTACAACATCTGTAGCACTTTCTCCTCCAGCATTGGCATTATCAGATGCTATTTCTCCAAGTATCACATTGATGTATGTCGCTTGCAAAAGATCGTAAGCGCCTACTAGAGAATTTCGAAAATCGTCTTCCGTTTCAAAAAATGTTCCCGAAGTTAACTGAAAAGGAGGATCTACATCTACAAAATCATCACTACAAGATACCAAAGCAAATGCTATTAAAATCAATACGCATTTATTATAAAAAGTGTTCATCATTGTTCTGTATTAAAGTTTAACATTTAGTCCTAATGTATATGTTCTAGGAAGGGGGTAAAAGCCTAAGTCAATTCCACCTCCTATTGGAGCACCAGTAGATGCAGTTGGGTCGTAACCTGAGTATTCTGTAAATGTAAAAGCATTATCTACTTTTGCATAGATTTTTACAGAAGTGAGTCCTACAGTTTTTAAAGCCTCCGTTGGTAAAGAGTATCCAAAAGAGATGGTCTGGATCCTAAGGAAAGAACCATCTTCAACAAAATAGTCTGAGAATAATTTGTTTGCAGTTGCCCCTGCGGAAACTCTAGGCTCTGTAGAGGAAGTACCTGGCCCTGTCCAACGATCTAATCTGCGACTTAACATGTTCACATTAACTTGATCACGCTCAAAATTTCTTACAATTTCGCTACCAAGATTAGCAAATGAGTAGGCACTAAAATCAAAGTTTTTGTAATTGAAAGATAAATTAAAACCCATAGTAACGTCAGGAATAGGATCTCCAATATAGGTTCTATCATCTTGGCTTATTGTCCCGTCACCATTTACATCCACAAACCTTATATCACCAGGTCTTGCCGTTGCTCCAAGCAAAGCTTGAGAAGGATGTGCATCTACTTCAGCTTGGGACTGAAAAATCCCATCGGTTTTTAGACCATAAAAATAACCTATTGGTAGACCAACCTCCATTCTTGAGGGTGGAAGTTGTCCTACACTAAACTGTCCACCTTCAAGAAATGGTGCTCCGTTTATTTGGGTAACTTCGTTATCTACAGTACTCAAATTATAATTCACACTAAAGGAGAAATCATCATTAACTTCTTTACTATAGTTTAAAGACAATTCAATACCCTTATTTACAACAGTACCTGCATTAATTGTAGGAGCTAAACTCCCTGGCGCGGAAGTTCCAAAAATACCAGAGGTTGGTATACTAGGTATTAACAAATCCTCTCTTTCATTTCTATAATAATCGAATGTTACTCGTAAGTCCCTGTTTAAAAATTCAAGATCAAGTCCAAGGTCTAATTTTGTTGAAATTTCCCACTTGACGTTCGGATTAGCCAGAGGACCTAAAGCTTGGCCTTCTGTTAAACTTTGGTCTTCTCCAAAAACATAGGTCGCTTCGCCGTTGAGTCTTGAAAGAAAAAGAAAATTACCAATTTGATCATTTCCTAATTGACCGTAACTCCCTCTTAATTTTGCAAAATTTATAAAATTATTAGTTCCTATAAAATCTTCTTCAGTCATAATCCAACCTGCAGTAACCGAAGGAAACCATGCAGAGGCATTATTTGGTCCAAAATTAGAAGAGGTATCACGGCGTATAATCCCCGATAATAAATAGCGATCTAAATACGAAAACTCTACTCTACTGAAATAAGATAATCTCCTGAATTCGTTAACGAATGAACCATTGGTTTGATTATCTCCAACTCCAATAGCAGAATCTAAATCTGCAAACTGAAAGCTATTTCTAGGGACTCCTGTTCTAGAACCAAAAAGTCCCTCACCATGAGCTCTAAAAACTGTTGTTCCTAGTGTAAAGTTTACATCTAAATCGTCGAAGAACGTTTTTTCGATCGTATTAAATAAATCAAACGTATAATCGTAGAAATCTTGTTGGTTGAGATTGACTTGATTAAAGGGACGATTAAAAACCTTTCCATTACCAAAATTAAACTCTGGGAAGAACTCCCTATTGTTTAGTTTAGAAGAATTGAATCCATATCTGGCAGTTAATTTAAAATCCTTGATATATTCCAATTCAGCTTTAAAAGAACCACTTAATCGATTGCTCTCAAAATCATTGAAGGTATTATTAATTTGCGCTAGTGGGTTAACCACTTCGTTTCCCAAATCTATAGTTCCATCCAAATTATTCTGGTTCCGATTGATTACTGGGGCAATATTAATGGCGTTAAAAAGAACAGAGCCAAGTCCAAATGAATTTATGCCTTGAGATCTATTATTTGTAAAAAACACATTAGCACTCACATTTAAAAAATCCCTCACATCTGTGTTTATGGAGATGCTGGCTGTGGACCTCTTAAAATTAGATTTATCTGGAGCAACAATACCACCTTGGTCTAGGTGAGATGCGCTGAAGGAGTAATCTGTATTCTCAGACCCTCCTCTTATGGATACATTATTGCTAACAACTGTAGGAGTTTCAAAGACTTGATCTTGCCAATCTGTATTATTGTTAATTTGAGATAGATTAGTAAATGGCAAATCCTGACCTGCGTTAGCATATTTTTCATTGGTCAGTAGCACATATTCATTGGCATTCAATAAAGACAATTCCCTTGTTGTTTCTTGTATGCCAACATAAGTATTATATGTTATCACTGCAGATTGATTTCTTTCTCCTCTCTTAGTTTCAATAAGAACAACCCCGTTGGCTCCTATGGAACCATAAATGGCAGCTTGTGCATCTTTTAAAACTGTGATTGACTCAATATCCTGTGGATTAATGGAGTTTAAACCTCCGTCGTACTGGGCACCATTTAGGATAATTAGTGGAGAACTATTTCCGTTGGTTGACACTCCTCTAATTCTAATATTAGATTCTGCCCCAGGCGCACCAGATTGAGGAGTTACAGTTACTCCTGCAGAAGTTCCCTGTAGTGCAGTTGCGGCATTGATAGGTTCAAGATCCTGTATTGATTCAGAGTTAACAGTAGAAATAGAACCCGTGATTTTTCGTTTACTACTCGAACCATATCCAATAACGACTACATCGTCTAAAGCTTCAGTATCTGCCTCTAGTTGGACTTCAAATTGGAATTTTCCTGCCACTTTCCTCTTTAAAGTTTTAAACCCCAAATAGGAAAATACAAGAGTTGCGTCCTCTTGGACGGAAGGCAATATAAAGTTACCGTCAAAATCTGTGGTTGTCCCTTGTGAAGTGCCTTCTACAATGACATTCACCCCTAATAATGGCATCCCAGATTCTTTATCTGCCACACTGCCTTCAATATCTCTCACCTGCGAAAACAGACAAAGCGAAAAAAAGCAAAACGTCGATAACAAAAAATTTTTAATCATATCTGTTGTTTGTTTAAAGTAAATCTAACACTAAGTACGTCACAATTAGTTTTATAGGAATTACAAAAAAACTACAAGATGTTAAAATTCTGGATTTCTGAATTATAACACTACCTCATAGCCCATTTGTAGTAAGCTAAATAGAATTGTTAAATTTTTAACTACAACGTTATATTTGTGTTTTTTAAGCCTTTTGTAGTGGTAATGTAGAGTTAAAATTAGCAATTGTATTGGTTCTAAATTTCCAAAATATAATCTGCTAAGCCAATTTCACGCGGTAAGTCCATTTTTTTACGCAAACGATATCGCTTCACTTCAACACTTTTCGTAGATATGTTGAAGAGCGGTGCGATCTCTTTGGACGATAAATTCAAACGCAAGTAAGCGCTAAGTCTTAAATCATTTGGTGTTAGAGAATTATGTTTGGATTTCATCTTTTTCAAAAAGTCTTTATCTGCATTATTAAAGGCTTCTTCGAAGATCTTCCAATCGTCTGAATTGTTGATATTTTTATCGATAATCTTAATCACATTCCTAGAAGAAGCTTGTAATGGTTTTGATTTTTGGAGTTCCTCTTTAATTGAATTTAGAAATTCATTTTTCTTGATTAAGCTCATCGTAGAGACAGCCAACTCTCTATTCTTAGTTTCTATGTCCTGTTTGAGCTGTTCATTTTTAACTTGCATAAGCTCTTGCTCACTTTCTAGTTCTTTAAGTTCTAATTCTTGATTGGCTTTCCGCTTTAGTTCAATTTTTTGTTTTTTATAATAGCGTTTATAAATAGTGTGAATCACTAAAAAGAAAACAATTGAAGTTAAAAGATAAACAATAAGCATAAGGTTTGAAAAAGAAAAAGGACGCTCTACAGTAAATATAAACGATTTGGAGCTCTTTTGATAACTCTCTCCAATTCTTGCTCTCACCTGAAATTCGTAATCGCCGGAAGCCAGATTACTGTATGTTATTTCATTTTGTGACCCCCATGCGGTCCAGTCTTCTAAAAACCCCTTAAGCCGAAATTGATATTCGGAAGAAAAGTATTTTTCAAAGTGTGGTACACTAAAATTAAAATGAATATTATTGAACTTATTCTTTAATACTGCTGGTTGATCTTTAGCCAGAAAGACGGATTCTTTTCCATTTTCCCAGTACTTTATAGAAGTTAAATTTAGAGGTTGATCAATTTTTGATTTAGAAAATTTATCATAATTGATGACCATATAGCCTTGTGTAAAGCCTAATAAGTATTCATCGTCACTTAACTGAAGAATATTTTCATAACCAGCCATCGTTCCTCTAGAATCCGAGGTAATTGGAATGGAAGCTAACCTGTAATTCTCATTCAATTTACCTTGTAAGGTAAAATCTACACTATTTTTATTAAAACTCCAGAGTCCAATTTCTCCTTCAGTTACTGACAATTTCCCAGAGGAATAAGTCTCTTCAGAATACATCTGGCTTAATAAACTGTCTTTTTGAAAAGTATTATTTTCCATCTGAAATTTCCAAATGCCTTTTTGTTGGGCGTAATAGACTTGGCCTTTAAATTTAGCCAAACTAGAATATAGGCCTTTTTCTAGATCTACGTATTGGTGAATTTTAGAAACTTGAGTAAAATCTTTATCTAAGCTTATGCGATAAACACCTTTATACTCGTGATCAATTAAAACTTCAGTGGGTGATATAAATTCAACAAATTTTGAAGACACGTCAAAATTTTTGATTTTGTTACGAAACTGCCATTGACCAGTCACCTTCTCTAAAACACTCAATCCTGAATAATTACCTTGTATAATAAGGCTTGGTTGGTTTGGAACCGACTTGAAACACCATGTACCTAGCAACTCAGAAAGTTGCTCAAAGTCGGTATCTCCCACCACAAACGTCCCGTTGTTATGGCCACAAAATAAGGTGTCATCAATGGTTTTAAGAGTCCATACTTGTCCCTTAGACCCTTCCACAAGTTGAAAGTCCTCGCCAGGACTTTCAACTGTTCTAAAGAAAAGACCCTGATTTGTTCCTAAATAGAGACGATTATGGTGAACGATGGAAGTATATATGGTGCCTAAAATTCCTTTATCATCATTAAAAACACTAATTGAAGAGTTTATATTAACACAATCAATACCATTATCGAGTCCAAGCCAAATATTACTGTCTTTATCCTCAAAGACAGATAAAACTGTATTATTGGTAAGGCCCTCTTGCTGTGAAATTTGATTCGTAATAAGACCTTCGGGAGTAAGAAAAATAACGCCCTGAGAAATAGTCCCTAAAACTATACCTCCGTCAGTCTTTTGTAAACTCGCATATACATTAAAGGTGTTAAGGCTAGTAGAATTTGAAGGCCATAATTGAGGGACTTCCTCTAATGTATAAATGCCTTCTGTTTCGGTTTGCACCAAGATTTGATTCTTATAGGTATAAAGATTAGTGATAAGATTGGTTGTAAAGAAGGCATGATCTGAAACCAATAAAGGGTTGCCATCTTCAATTTTGAAAAGCCCCTTATTTACAATCTGAAAATAAAGATCTGACTCTAACTTAAACATTTTTGAAATTGAACCTTCAATAGGAATTTTATTTACGAACTTATCATCAGTATGGTAAGTGTATATATGATCTAAAGATTGAAAAATGATCCAGTCTTCAAGCCTTTCAATGGTCCAGAATTGTTCATCTGTACCAATAGAATCGATAATATCGAGAGATAGTGAATTGTAGACTAAAGCACCTGTAGACTGTTTTTCCCAAAATCCAAATTCCCGATAACTCCCTGAATATATTTTGTCATCATGAAAAAAAACAGAGCGAAGAATGGTTTGGTTAGGAGAAAGGTATAGCGCCCATGCCTCCCCATCATACTCCAATAGTCCTTTATTATTGGCTATATAGATGTGCTTGTTTTCTCCTTGTGTAATGGACCAGTTCTGGTTATCAGCTTGATAGTCTTTTGGCGAAAAACTTAAAACAGGAGGCAATTCCTGAGAGTGACTGGATCCTAGAAAGCAAAAGAATAGGCAAACATGTAGGGATACATGAAACTTAACATTGTAAAGATTGTAAGTCTTAATCCCAAATATCCTCAAGCTCTTCAAGTGATTTGTTTTTGGTTTCTGGTAAAAATTTGTAAGTAAACACTATGATAAGTATTATAAATCCTATAAAAATAAAATAGGGTAATGATCCATTCCAAAAGCTATTCATATTAGTCTCACTTTCAGAAACAACAGGAAAAAATTGTGATACAACGTAATTCGAAGCCCATTGGGCTGCAACAGCAATAGACATGGCGGCACTTCTAATTCGATTAGGAAACATCTCGGAAAGCAAAACCCAAACTACAGGTCCCATAGACATGGCAAAAGAAGCGATAAAAAGCAATACGCCTATCAGAGAAACCAACCCAACACTTTGTTGTTGAAGACTAATACCGAGTAAAGAAAATCCAATTATCATACCGACGCATCCAATATAAACCAAAGGTTTTCTTCCAAATTTATCTACAGAGAACATAGCGATAAAAGTGAAAATCAAATTAATAAAAGCTAAAAGAATTTGTTGTTCAATAACGTCATCTTTCCCAAAACCTAAAGCTTTTTCAAAAATATCTGAGCCATAATATAACACGGCGTTAATCCCAGTAAATTGTTGTAACATTGAAAATATAGTCCCTATGAGTATAATACCTAAAATTGCTTTCGAAAAAAAGTTGACTTTAGGCTTTTCTAGATTTTGATCAATCGAATCCTGAATTTGATGAGCCTCTATCTTGGCCAATTCACTACCATGGATTTTTAAAAGAGTGCCATACCCTTCTTCAGGTCTTTGCATCAGGTATAACCATCTTGGACTTTTAGGGACAAAAAATAGCAGAACCAAAAACAAGCTACTAGGAATTAACTCCGACCAAAACATTCGTCGCCAGCCAAAGGAAATGTTCTCAGCGACACTTAACTTATCACCAATAAAGTAAGTTACCAAAAACACTACAAAAAAACCAATAACAATAGCCAATTGGTAAAAGGTAACTAAAGTTCCACGCCTGTGTGAGGGGGCAATTTCGGCAATATACATAGGAGCAGACATAGAGGCAATACCTATACCAAGCCCACCTATAATTCTAAAAACCACCAATAAGCTAACTGAATCAGGTAGAAAAGAAGGTAAGCCTGAGCCCCATGCTGAAATTGTAAATAAAGCTGCAGAGATAATTAATGAGTACTTTCTACCAATTTTCATACTTAGGTAACCCGCACTCAGGGCCCCTACAAGACACCCTATTAAGGCCGACCCAACGACCCAACCCTTTAAAGCTGGATCTAAGTCAAAGTGTTGACTCAGAAAGTATTGAGCACCATTAATAACACCTGTATCATAACCAAACAAAAATCCACCAAGTGCAGATACGGAGGTAATGAGCAATAAAAACGTTTTGGACTTCATCTATTAATTTTTGTTAAGCAAAATAGAAAACATATTTCAAATATACATCACTATATCGATAGAGATTTTTGTAGTTTTAATCTTGTACAGGTTCACAATTATACACTACTATGGTGGAAGTTACTAATATAAAGATTAAACGAGTAAATAATAATAATTTTTAGAGCTATCCGATCTAGAAATGACGGCTAGCTACTTTGAGTTTAAATCTCTCTAGCAAAAGGATAAATTATAGTTGAAGGCAAATTGAGAAATCTCAAAAACAACTTACATCTCTATATTGGCCTTTTAACTTCTGTATGATATACCAATAAAAGAAAAATTAATAAAGATTTAGTGTTTAGGTTAAATCGAAGTCAAAAATTATAAAAACTGCCAAATACATCTTATATTGAAAAAAATGGAAATTTATGAGTCAAGTAAAAGCCTATGGCGCTGAAGCCAATGATGCAGATTTAAAACAGTTAGACATCAAAAGGAGAGAAATTCTTCCTAATGATATACATATAGAAATAGATTATTGTGGTGTTTGCCATAGTGATATACACCAAGTTAGAAACGATTGGAAAAATTCTAAATATCCCGTTATCCCAGGTCATGAAATAATAGGGCATGTTGTCGCTGTTGGAAAAGAGGTTACTAAATTTAAAGAGGGACAAAAAGTAGGGGTTGGATGTATGGTAGATTCTTGCCAAGATTGTGACGCTTGTGATGAAGGCCTAGAACAATATTGTGAAAAAGGAATGACAGCTACTTACAATAGTCCTGATAAACATTTAGGAGGACACACTTTCGGTGGTTATTCAGAGGAAGTCGTAGTAGACGAGAAATTTGTATTAAATGTCTCAGAGAAATTGGACATGAAAGCAGTAGCCCCTTTATTATGTGCTGGTATTACAACGTGGTCACCACTAAAACAATGGAACGTACAAAAAGGAGATAAAGTTGGTGTTGTTGGTCTTGGAGGTCTTGGACATATGGGGATTAAATTCGCTCATGCCCTTGGAACTCATGTCGTTATGATTACAACTTCACCAAACAAGAGTGAAGATGCGGAACGCCTTGGAGCAGATGAAGTATTGGTTTCTAAAAATGAAGAAGACATGAAGAAGCATGCCAATTCATTCGACTTTATATTAAACACTGTCCCTGTGGGTCATGATGTGAATCCATATTTAAACTTACTTAAGCGAGACAAAACCATGTGTTTGGTTGGCGCCATTGAGCCACTCAAAGGAGTGAATGGCGGAGCTTTAATCGTAAAAAGAAAACGACTAGCAGGTTCTCTTATTGGAGGAATTCAAGAAACTCAAGACATGTTAGATTTCTGTGGTGAACATAATATTGTTTCCGATGTGGAGATGATCGATATGCAAAACATCAATACTGCCTTTGAACGAATAGTGAGTTCAGACGTCAAATACAGATTTGTCATTGACATGCAATCTTTAAAAGACTAAAAACGAGTATTCGTTAGATACAAGTTTAATCCCCTTTTGAAATCATTTCAAAAGGGGATTTTTTTTACTCCTTATATTCCCAAGCCTTCAAAGTCTCTAACGAGACATACTCAAGCATTTTTTCATTACAAGATTCTAATCGAAGGTGAAGAGGATGTCCGGCTTCTTTACTTTTTAACCACACTCCCATACAAATACACCACCAATCTCCTGGTTTCAGACCTGGAAAACTCCATTGCGGTTTAGGGCTTACCAAATCGTTCCCTCTAGCTTTGTTCCACTCTAAAAATCCCTCAGTCACTTTTGCCGCAACAATATGGAGACCGGGATCGAGATCGGAATATTTACAAAACCCATCTCGGAAAGCCCCAGTCATAGGATCGTAAGAGCAGGCTAATAACTCAGTACCTAATATATTTTTTATCATTGTTTTTTCTTCTGAATTTGCTGTAAGTTAATCAATAATAGGGAAAGTTAATTAGTTTTAAGGTGAAGAAATGACTTGGATAGGATGCTGAAATTCAGGAAAAGTAAGCTAGTAAAATTCAAATGATGTGTTTAGGTAAACTGAAGTCGGCATAACAAAAAGTCTTTAAAATTAGTGAATACATGTACTTCAATTTAACTTACATAAAATGGGTTTATAATCTAAAAAAAAATCATTTGTTCAAAAATTTTTAAAACTTCAAAATGATGAAGTTATAAACAGTCTTCAGAAATTAAGGCAAGAACAAAACTGAACTCAAAAAAATAATTAAATCCAATAAGTAGAGGTCAACTACAATGCAAGATTGATTGAGCAATGGTAGATTCTAAAAATGGCAAAATGATAAAAACGACAGATTTAAAAACAATAATTCAAAAGTGGAATTAGAAGTTTATTAGTTAGAATTTGCCAAAAGTAAACTCAAAAATATTAATAGTAATTATTCTGTAAAAGCTTATAAAAGAGTAACTCAAAAATTTAGTTAATGGAATTGTTGACACCAAAATGTGTATTAAAGGCAACTAAAAATAGGTCGGATCGAGACCTTAATAAAAGCTTTTTTGTAAGTGAATAAACATGACATACTATTAGAGTTAGTATCTAAAAAATCATCCTATCTATAAAAATATTGAAGATCAAAGAAGTCGTCTGGACTAAGGAATGAAAAACTACCTGCATACCAACAAAGTCAGGTTTGAGTTATACGATAGCTTGACAAGTTAATTTTAATCGGTGGCAACTGAATTTAGGAGTTTTTTTATAGTAAGACAAGTCATTCCTGACTACCTAAGGATGCAGGAAGGTTTTTTTCTACAGAAATACCATTCATCAGCCTAAATCATTCCCTCAAGTGTATAAATCTATTTGCTCCATCGCTTTTCTGATTTTATGTACCATTGCCCAAAAAGGCTCTTAGTGTTTTAGTCCTAACTGTCGTTCAATCTCCGTACTTAAAAAACCCCTTTTTTGTTGAAGTCATAAGGCAAATGGTCTTATACCAAATCATAAAAGAAGGATTAGAATTTTCCATTAGTGTTCCGCTTTTCAAAGTCTATCTAGCCTCACAAGATTTGTACTAATAAGCCCATTTATTTCTTAGCCAGTAGTGCTGGGAATCCCAGCATCTATTTCAAATAACTCCCTCTTTGTCGGTCTGTTTTTTATAGTGTAATTTACAACTCTGCTCATTTGTAAAATGGTACTACAAATGAAAAAATATCCTTATATTAAACTCAATTCTAACAAATATTAGGAATTAGTCAGTAATATTGGAACAATTATGGATATGCACCTTATTCCTAAAATGACGAATAAACCCGGATTATATCATGACAAATTAATATGCACTTAAATAACAAACTCCATAGATGTTTTCAAAAAATTATGTGGCACAACGAGAAGTCTTAAGGAAAAATCCGACTCCCTTATTTTTCCGAAAACAAGATAGCCTGAATGAATTCAATTCAGCTAGGAGAACGGGTCTGCTATCAAATCTGATTTAGTGAATACATATGCAAAGTACAAATATTAGTATCCTTTTTTTAATAATTTACGTTGTGGGAATCATCGCCGTAGGTATTTGGAATAGAAAGAGTGAAAGCAGTGAAGATTTCTTTTTGGCTTCTAGAAAACTCCCTGCTTGGTTATTGGCCATTACTTTTATAGCCTCTTGGTGGGGCGGTGGTTCTGCTATAGATCTTGTAGATCATGCTCACAGAAATGGCATTAGCTCTTTTTGGATTTATGGAGTACCTGTATTGATAGCGACTGCCCTTTTGTTTCTATTTGCGAGAGGAATTAGAAATATAGGTTCTATTTCGCAACCACAACTTATGAAGCAGCGCTACAACAGCACAGTTTCACTGCTACTTACTATTTTTATTATCATTTTTATGGTAATTGCAACAACAGTTCAGGTCATTGTCGTGGGTAAATTCTTCCAGGCATTTTTTGATCTCAGCTATCAAACCGGGGCTATTATAGGTACTCTAATCGTATTGACCTATTCCTTATTTGGCGGCTTTAAAGGCGTAGTGCTCACAGATTTACTTCAGTTTGTATTCTTTTTATTTACCGGTATATTTTTGTTTTATACGGCCTACACCCAGTCTGGCGGTATGGAAGCTGTAAAAGCGACAGCACTTCTCAATAATAAAAGCGGGTACACTTCATTTTTTAGTGACGTTTCTGATAATTTGGCCTATGTTATAACTTTTGGTACTTCGTGGATGATTCAGGCGAATATTTGGCAACGCATTTCTGCTGCAAAGAAATCTACAGACGCCAGAAAGATGATGATCATTAGTTTTTTCGCTTTTGTTCCGCTCTATCTTATGGTGACCTATACAGGCATGTTTGCTTCTGTATTTTATGAAAGCGTTCCAAAAAGCGGAATTGTTCCCAATATGATTAGTAATATTTCAAATCCAGTAATTAGCGCTCTTCTTTTTGTAGGTCTAAGTGCGGCAATTATGTCTACCATGGATTCTCTTATCAATACCGGCGCGCTTTCTTTAACCTTGGATATTTATAAGGTGTATATAAATCCTGGGGCGAGTGCTGCTCATAACGTTACTGTAGGAAGAATCTCTACCTTTATTGTTGGTGCCATCGCTTTATTGATAGCTTTAGAGATAAAATCTGTTTTAACCATCGCATGGATAGGATCTGATTTTTTAACTAGCGGAGCATTTATACCTCTTATACTCGGATTTTTATGGGCAAGGGGTACCGCTACAGCGGCTACAATTTCTATGTTATTCGGGTTGGTGTTTTCTAGTTATAATCTCATGGTAGCTCTTGGTGCTCCCTTTCCCGTTGCCTGGGAAATAGCATCGATTTCACAAGCCGTAATCGGCATTTCCATTTCACTGATTTTGTACGTGGGCTTCAGTTTTATAACTAAAAACGATATGGAAAAAAGCAGAAGCTTTATAAGAAAAGCGAATATCTTAAACAAGAGATACGATTAAAACTCTTTCAGAAAAAAAAATACAAAATTGATAATGTTAATGTGTGCAAATAACGTTCACGTGAAGAGCTTAAGAAAATTATAAGTGTTGTGCGAAAAACAATGTCTTTTTCATAAAAAGTTTGGAATAAATTGGCGTTTTGTAAGGATTGCGTTAAGAGGGTGATAAGTAAAAAAGTAGTAGATAAAACCAATTCCGAAAGCCTCATAGATTTCATTTAACAAGAATCTAATAATAACTTAAGCGTGCTCATCCGTACTTAACTAGGTCATGTCTTTAGCTAAACTTTCTTATATTCATTTTCGGGATAAAATCCATTTCTTCTGTTTAATTAAAGTAATACCAATTTAGTTTTTAAATGTTGCATTAAAAATTTGAATTATACTACGACGTAGCTCAGCACAGGTTTTTTACTTAATTGATGAAAAAAATATAAGCATAGCCATAGTTATGGTTCTATTTTATGACGATTAGTAAGTGAAAAAGAAACTGATTTTATATGACATTTGAATGCTAAATTGGCATAAGCTGGCTTTTGTGATTGCTTTATGTATCTATAGTAATATAACCTTAAGAAAGTCTGTGATTCTTTTTTATTATTCAAAATTTATTTAGAATTTTGAATAATAAAATCAACCCGAATAGCTATTCCGTGCACTTTATGAAAAAACTACTGCTACTTTTTGTCATTTTAAGTCTTGGCGCTTGTAAGAACACCGAAAAACCAATAAATACTTCAGAAACTAAATTTGGACCTATTTCCGATAGTGCCATGGTGGTTTCAGCCCGAGAAGAATCTTCGAGTATTGGACTAGAAATTCTAAAAGAGGGAGGTAATGCCTTTGATGCCATGATGGCTACCGAGATGGCCCTAGCAGTTTCTTATCCTTTTGCTGGAAATTTAGGAGGAGGAGGATTTATGGTTTACCGAAAAGCTAACGGAGAAACGGGATCTTTAGATTATCGTGAAAAGGCACCTCTGGCATCTTCAAAAACAATGTACCTGGATAAAGAGGGTAATGTTATTTCTGAAAAAAGCAAGTTGGGAGGTCTTGCAGTAGGGGTACCTGGTACTGTGGCGGGAATTTTTGCTGTTCACCAGAAAATGGGCTCTATGCCCGTAGGGGAAATCTTAAAACCGGTAATTGCGTTAGCAAAACGAGGATTTGTCGTGACTGAGAAGCAAAGTAAAACACTGGCTAATTACCGGGATTTATTTCTTAAGGAAAATAAGGATACCATTTTATTTGCCAAACCTTATAAGGCAGGCGATACTATTAAAAATCTACAGTTGGCCAAAACCCTAGAACGTATAGTTGCAAACGGCAGGGAGGAATTTTATGGTGGAGAAACAGGTAAAATTATGATTGAATACCTGAAAGAAAAAAATGGAATTATGAGCATGGAAGATTTGCAAAGCTATCAAACCCACTGGCGTGATCCCATCAAGATAAAATATAATGATCTTAGCATAATTTCTATGCCGCCACCTTCAAGTGGTGGAATTGTGCTGGGTCAAATCTTAAAAATGCTGGAATCGCATTCCCTAAAAGAATTTGGTCATAATTCTATAAAAAGTATACAGTTGTTAGTCGAAGCCGAAAGAAGAGCTTATGCCGACAGAAGTTTCTATTTGGGAGATCCAGATTTTGTAGATATTCCTGTTGATACTCTTTTAAGCGAAGCTTATCTTTCTGGCAGAATGGACGATTTTAGTTTTGATAAAGCAACGTCTTCTTCAAGCATAAGCTATGGAGAAATTCCAGGCTATGAAAGCGATGAAACGACCCATTATTCTATAGTAGATAAATTTGGAAATGCCATAGCAGTGACCACCACCTTAAATGGCGCTTATGGTTCTAAAATGTATGTAGAAGAACTTGGCTTTTTTCTGAATAATGAAATGAACGATTTCAGCTCCAAACCTGGAGTGCCCAATATGTTTGGACTTATTGGTGCTGAGGCAAACTCTATAGCACCCGGTAAAAGAATGTTAAGTTCTATGACACCAACCATCGTAGAGAAAAAAGGAAAACTATATATGACGCTAGGCTCTCCCGGAGGTTCTACTATTATTACATCTGTTTTGCAGACCATTCTTAATGTGGAAACATTTGGAATGAGTATGCAAGAAGCTGTAGATGCTCCTCGTTTTCACCACCAGTGGTTGCCAGATGAGGTGCTTTTTGAGCCAAATTCATTTGATGCCGCAATCTTGGATTCTTTAAAGCGAAAAGGCTTCAATATTGATGAAGGAGAATCTAGGATTATTGGGAAAGTAGATGCCATAAGAGTATTACCCGATAATCGATTAGAAGGGGGAGCAGATAGACGAGGGGATGATTCTGCGAAAGGATACTGATTAAAAATACTATAAGGGGAGTTAAATAGCAGTCTTTAAATCGTTATTAATCTACTGAGGCAGTGA
This sequence comes from Psychroflexus torquis ATCC 700755, assembly GCF_000153485.2. Classification (NCBI taxonomy): domain Bacteria; kingdom Pseudomonadati; phylum Bacteroidota; class Flavobacteriia; order Flavobacteriales; family Flavobacteriaceae; genus Psychroflexus; species Psychroflexus torquis. The sequence goes on from NC_018721.1 coordinate 1,668,225, forward strand.
AAAATTTTAGATTTGCCGAAAAAATTATAATGAAAAATTATTTGTTAATCTGCTTTCTTTTTTTGGGAAATCTTGTTTTTTCACAAGAGTCAAAAATTAGTGGAACGGTGTTAGATAATCTATCGCAACCAATGCCTGGAGTATCTATAGCTATTAAGGGAACTAATAAGGGTACTATAACAAATTTTGATGGAGAATATGCTGTTGAAGCTTCTCTGGGGCAAACCCTTGTTTTCACTTTTATGGGGTTCGATCCTCGTGAAGTAGTAATAGATCAAACCCTCATAGATATACAGATGGTCGCTGGAACAATGTTGGGGGAAGTAGTCTTGATAGGTTCCCGTAGCCCTAGCCGAACAGTCATAGAATCGGCTGTGCCAGTAGATGTTCTCGATATTAAGAAAATTTCAACAGCTGTACCTCAGGTGAATCTCAATCAGATGCTTAATTATGTGGCCCCCTCATTTACTTCTAATACCCAAACTATTGCAGATGGTACAGATCATATTGATCCAGCGTCTTTAAGAGGACTTGGACCAGATCAGGTTTTAGTGCTTATCAATGGCAAAAGAAGGCATAACTCTTCTTTAATAAATGTGAATGGTTCATTTGGCCGTGGAAGTGTCGGTACAGACCTTAATGCAATCCCAGTTGTAGCTATACAAAGAATTGAAGTCTTAAGAGATGGTGCTGCAGCACAATATGGATCTGATGCCATTGCGGGAGTAATCAATATTGTATTGAATGAATCCGTTGGAGAACTGGACCTAAATATAACTTCGGGAGCAAATTTTTCTAAAAATGCGAATAAGCAAACCGGTGGTATAGATGGAGAAACCATAAACGTTGCTGCCAGTTATGGAATAGGTCTGGGAGATAAAGGTGGGTTTATAAACTTTTCTGGGGATTTTGATTATCGCGAACCTTTTAATCGCATGGCAGAATGGGAAGGCTCTATTTTTAATGCGTATAATGCCATAGAGCGTGTAGGATTGAGCAATGGAATTGATATTTCAAATTTAAGCAATAGCCAAATTCAGCAATTAGGACAGCAAGTTTCTTATTTCGACTCCAATTTTAAAAATGAGATTGCATCCGCGAATGATAGGTCGGCTTTGCAGGATTTACTCAGTATGGATGTAACCGAATCTGAACTGGATGCACGAGGGCAACAACGCAGTGATTATAACATGAGAGTAGGACAATCCGCCCTTCGTGGGGGACGTTTTTTCGCTAATCTTTCCCTACCAATCGATGATGCGGGGACAGAACTTTATTCTTTTGCAGGAATTAGCTCCAGAAGAGGGGAATCTGCAGGTTTCTACAGATTACCAAATCAAAGTCGAACGTATACACCGGTTTATATCAACGGATTTCTTCCACGAATTAATTCAAAAATAAAAGATCAATCTTTAGCAGTTGGTATTAAAGGTATAGTGGGTGATTGGAATGTAGACTTTAGCAATACCTACGGGCAAAATCGGTTTGACTATTTAATTTCAAATACTTCCAATGCCTCTTTAGAAAGTGCATCACCTACAAGTTTTGATGCTGGCGGATTTTCTTTCGCCCAAAACACGACGAATCTAGATATTTCTCAATATTTTGTAGATATCTATAAAGGTCTTAACGTAGCTTTTGGTGCAGAACATCGTTTGGAGAAATACGATATTGTTGCAGGGGAAAGAGCTTCTTACGAGCAGTATACAGAAAATGGTGATGTCATAAACAATGCTACTCAAATTCCAGCACAGGATTTCTTCGGAAATACAAGGAGAGGAGGTTCTCAGGTATTTCCAGGGTTTAGTCCAGAGAACGAAATTTCACGGGAACGTACTAGTATAGGTGGTTATTTTGACGTGGAAGTCGACTTTACAGATAAATTTTTATTGGCCTTTGCCACGAGATTTGAGAACTATTCAGATTTTGGATCTACTATTAATTTCAAGATAGCCTCACGGTATAAACTCAGTGAAAACGTAAATATTAGGGGTTCAGTCAATACTGGTTTCAGGGCGCCATCTTTACATCAATTAAATTTCAATTCAACCTCTACCATTTTTAACGATGAAGGGGAACCCGTACAAGTGGGCACATTTTCAAACGATAGCCGCGCAGCACAATTACTTGGTATTCCAGAGTTGAAAGAAGAAACTTCCAGTAGTTTGAGTGTAGGACTTACCGCAAAAATTCCCGATGCCAATCTTTCTTTCACGGTAGATGGTTATTTTGTTGCTATAGACGACAGGGTGGTTTATACTGGGCAATTTAGAGGGCCAGGAACGGGTACAGAATTAGATCAATTGCTTTCTCAAGCCAATGCAACAGCGGCCGCCTTTTTTGCCAACGCCATAAATACCGAATCTAAAGGTATAGATGCGGTGATTACCCATAATACTGTTTTTGGTAAAAATCTTCGGTTAAAATCAGATCTTGCTGCCACTTTTTCTAAGACAAAACAAGTTGGCGATATTCTGGCTTCTCCCGAATTGGAACGGGCCGGTTTGGTAGACACCTATTTCCCTGAAGATAGCCGCATTTATTTAGAAGAGGCTGTGCCGAGAACAAAGGTTAATTTAAGCAATAGCCTTGCTGCTGGAAAATTCAATTTTTTCCTTAGAAATGTTTACTTCGGAAAAGTGACCGAAGCATCATCAGACCCCTTGAGGCAACAGGAATTTAGTGGAAAAGTAATTACCGACCTGTCTGTAAGCTTTAAAGCAACTGAGGCCTTAACGCTAACCATTGGATCAAATAATATTTTCGATATTTATCCTGAGGCAGCAGATCCTGCTTTTGGAAATCGAAGTAGTGGAAGGTTTGATTGGTCCAGAAGTGCCCAACAATTTGGTTTTTCTGGACGGTTTTTATTTGCAAGGGTAAGTATAAACTTGAAATAGTATCATTAAAAATTTAAAGTAGCTGTTTAAAAGCGAAATATACATCGATAATTGAAGCAAGTCTAAAAGTTATTTTTCAAGGCTTAACAGTTCTGTAGCTTCAGTGATCATTAGACTTCTAAATCGTTTTAAACAGCTACTTTTTTTATTGATCAGAACCAGGAAAATCACTTAAAAATGATCCTTTAAATACCTTGAGAATTGCAGGAAATCTTTCGCTTTTCAGAATTATTTAAAGAGGAATTTTAAGCTGGAAGATCTGCGATTATAACACAAAGTTTTTGGCCTTAAGTTTTAGAATTCTGTAAGTTTAGCCACAGATTTAGATAAAGAGGCGAAATCTCATAAAGAGCTATCCAACCTTGATTTCGAGTTTATAGAAATTAGCACGCTTACGCCAAGGCTAAAATTGGGTAATGAAAAACGACTTTTAAACTGAAGAAAAACCAAGCTGTTATGTCTACCATGGATTCCCTTATCAATACCGGTGAGCTTTCTTTAACCTAAGATGTTTATGAAAATTCATGAATCTTGGGGCGAGTGTGACTCATAACGTTACCATCTTTAGAATCTCTACCTCTATTATTGGTGCGATCGCTTTATTGATGGCTTTAGAAATAAAATCTGTTTTAACTTTCGCATGGATAGAAACTGATTTTCTGACTAGCGGAACATTCATAACTTTAATCCTGGTTTTTTTATGGGCAAAGGGAACAGCTACAGCTGCTACAATTTCTATATTATTCGGGTTGGTGTTTTCAAGTTATAATCTCTTGATAGCTTTTGGTGCTCCCTTCCCGCTGCCTGAAAAATAGCCTCGGTTTCACAAGCCTTAATCGGCATTTCCATTTCACTGATTTTATACGTGGGCTTTAGTTTTGTAACTAAAAACGATCTGGAAAAAAGGAGAAGCCCTATAAAAAAGCGACTATCTTAAACAGGAAATATAATTAAAACTCTTTCAGAAGAAAATATACAGAATTGACAATAAATACGCTAAGATTAAAGTCAATTGTAGGATAACTTAAGTCGTAAAAAAAAGTCAGATATCCAGTTTACAAAAGTTATAAAAAATATTACTGGATAAATTTTGACTTTCCTCGTGTAGAGATGGCAGATATCTTTAATACTAGCCAAGATCCTAAAAAATAAATTTATCTAAAGTTAAGAATTAGTCAACTTCGTGACCCCGTGAAGCCTCCAATATCAAAAACCAATCCTGTAAACTTAACTCCATAGCTAAAGCTTCTTTTAGAGCCTCTAACCTTTTAGGTTGTGTAGTGCCCACAACAGACCTAATCCCAACAGGATGCTTATTTAAAAATGCGATAGCAAGTTGAGCTTTTTCACACTCATACCTTGTTGCCATTTCTCCTAGCACTTTATCTAGAGGTAGATTATCTTCATGTAGCCTATGTAAGCTTCCTAAAGGACTCCAAGCCATCGTTAGAATTTGTTTAGAAAGATGGTGCTGAAGGATATCATTTGTAAAAGGCTTACAATAGTTTAATGAACATTGCAACTGGTGTCCTTCTACTTCGACATGCGCGCTTAATAAATCGATTTGCTGTGCTGTAAAATTAGAAACACCAAAGTGTTTAATTTTGCCTTGTTCTTTCAAATAGATAATAGATTTAGCAATCTCTTGCAGATCCATCAACGGACTTGGCCTATGGAGTAGAAACGCATCTAAATAGTCACAATTCAAATTAGAGATAGATTGCTCTACTTGTGCTATAATATATTCTGAGTCATATTGATAGTGCTTCACTCTATTATTTCGAGCGGAGTTTGACAATTGTAACCCACATTTAGAAATTAACTGAATGGATTCTCGTTTGATTTTACTTTCTGTAAAAGCTATACCAAACTCTGCTTCTGTGGTATAATCACCATAAATATCAGCATGATCGAAGGTGGTTACACCAAGGCTGAGACAGTCTTCAATTTGACTTGCCATTTGGCTGGTGGACAATTGTTTCCCCCATCTACCCCAAGTCATACATCCTTGTATAAGTTTAGAAGTATACATCCGTAATTTTTTTGTTGTTAATAACCAAGTTTATGTCTTACCCGATCTAAGACTCCTCCAGCAACCTCTTTTGCTTTACTAGCGCCTATATTTAACAGTGCGTCGAGTTCTGGTTTATTGTTCATAAAATAATCAAACTTTTTCCGTTCTTCAGAATAAGTAGTGACAATCAAATCGAATAAAGCTTGCTTCGCATGACCATACCCAAAACCTCCAGCTAAGTAGTTTGACTTTAACTCTTCGACTTGAGTTTTAGAGCCTATTAATTTATAAATCTGAAATACATTACACGTTTCAGGATCTTTGGGGTCTTCTAATGGCGTACTGTCCGTTTCGATCTGCATGATTTGTTTGCGCAATTTCTTATCGGTCTGGAAAATAATAATCGCATTGCCTTTAGACTTACTCATTTTAGCACCATCGGTCCCAAGGACATATTTTGAAGATTCAGATAATTTGGCTTCAGGCAGCACAAAGGTCTCGCCATATTGAGCATGGAAACGTTCGGCCACATCTCTGGTCATTTCTATATGTTGTAATTGATCTTTACCAACGGGAATAAATTCAGCATCATAGAGCAAAATATCTGCTGCCATCAACATAGGATAGCTGAATAAGCCAGCATTAACATCGCTCAACCGATCTGATTTGTCTTTAAACGAATGAGCTAGAGTAAGGCGCTGGTATGGAAACATACAGTTTAAGTACCACATGAGTTCAGTCACTTGTGGGACGTCACTTTGCCTATAAAAGGTGGACTTTTCGACATCTAATCCAAAGGCAAGCCAGGTGGCAGCAGTTGCATAGGTGTTTTCTTTTAAGACTTCAGCGTCCTTTATTTGGGTTAGAGAATGTAGATTAGCAATAAATAGAAACGACTCATTCTTTGGAGAATTAGCCATTTCGATAGCAGGGATAATTGCCCCTAATAAATTTCCCAAATGTGGAGTCCCAGTGCTCTGGACACCCGTTAATATTCTAGACATAAAATGGATATATTACAAATTGAGTCAAAGATAAATGTTTTGTTCAACCGAACCCATTCAATTTATTAAATTTGCCATCTATGACATGGATTAAGAATATTTTGATAGTTGTTTGGAGGATTTGGTTTTACGTCATTGTGTTTATAACCCTTGTAATTCTATTGCCTTTTCTACTCGTCACCACATCAAAAGAAAAATGGTATCCTGGTACCTTCCGTATTGGTAAATTTTGGGCGACCATCGTATTATATGGCATGGGCTTTTTTCCAAAAGTAACCTACAATACTCATCTCGATAAGCGAAAGAGCTATATGCTCACCGCTAACCACTCGAGTATGATCGATATTATGATGATGATCTATGTCTCCAAAACTCCTTTTGTATTCATCGGAAAGGGAGAATTAGCAAGACTTCCTGTTTTTGGATTGATCTTTAAACGCTCTTGTATCTTGGTCAACAGAGGAAATGCAAAAAGCAGAAAAAATGCTTTTGTTGAAGCCCAAAGACGCCTAAAAAATGGGGTTAGTATCTGTATTTTCCCTGAAGGTGGCGTCCCCGATGATATTACAAAGGTTCTAGATGAATTTAAAGACGGTGCCTTTCGACTCTCCATAGAGCATCAAATTCCTATTGTGCCCATCTCATTTCCCGATAGTAAAAAAAGATTCCGCTATTGCTTTACCTCAGGAAGTCCAGGTGTTTTAAGAGCTGTTGTTCACCCTCTAATTCATACCAAAGGAGTTGAACTCACTTTTAAAAACCGTAAGCGTCTTAAACAAGAAACTGCTGAAGCTATAGCCTCCAAACTTTACTGGTAACACTTACTTCCTATTATATTTACGCTAAGCTTTTGATATGGCATAATGCCAAGTTATCTTAGGAATAGTATACAAATTGAAAATGAAGATAGGTTTTATGTTGATTTATCCATTAATTATAGAACATCATAAGTAGAGTTTTTTAATAAAAATCAAACAATTGATTTAAATGAACCTGGGATCTTTAAGATGTTGCAAAACTCGAACTTTATCAATTCCATAGTGGCCCAAGCATCGGTTATTCTATGTTTGCTTCTGATAATCATAAAGAATCTGTTAGATTTTAGATAAGTGACGACATAAACTCCTCCACTAATACCTGGGATCCTGACTATTTGATAGTATGGAAAAACTGAAAACCACTTGAAATTTCAAGCAATCTTGGGTCAAGATTTATTTTAGGGGGATTCGTTTATCTTAGCCTTATAAAATAATAGAATTTGAGTCTAGATTTAGTTAGTTATTTATTGCCAAAAGGCATCTTAGAGTACTTTGATATTATAAAACATGAGTCTACTGAGGATAAGATTCATTTCTATTTGGAAGAGAAGAATACACTACCCCAAGACTATGAATCGGAACTCTCTCATTCCAAAGGTTTCTCCCCTGAAATAATAATTGAGGATTTTCCACTCAGAGGAAAATCAGTATTACTTCACATAAAACGGAGGCGCTGGACGCTTGTTGATACAGGTAAGATTGTAAAAAGGGATTGGAATTTAATAGCAAAAGGCACTCGTATCACCAGCGAGTTTGCCTCTTTTTTAAAAGGTATCGCTTGATACCCATGCTGTGAGTGCCAAGCGTTTTGGAGATTATTATAAAATCAATGGTAGGATTCTTCAATATCATTACAAAAACCATCTTAGCGATTTTAAAGATTGGATACAAAAAGAACATGCACAAGATTGGCTACTCTACCCAGAGAATATCGGCACATATTTAAGTCTAGACGAAACCTCTTTATCTAATGGTGAGCTATACACCATCTTAACCAACAAGAATGCTCAGGGTAAAAAAGGGAGTATAGTTGCTATTGTAAAAGGAACCAGAGCCATTGATGTCATTAATATACTCAATAAGATCCCTCTAGAGAGACGAAATGTGGTAGAAGAAGTTACAGTTGATATGGCAGGTAGCATGAATTTAATTGCTAAAAAATGTTTTCCTAAAACAGAACTAGTTACCGATAGATTTCATGTCCAAAAATTAGCCTCAGAAGCAGTACAAGAAGAGCGTATACGATTAAGGTGGGAAATCATGGAGCAGGAAAACAGCGATATACTAGAGGCTCGTAAGAAAGGACGTACATATAAGTTTGAACTTCTGGGCAATGGAGATACGCACAAACAACTACTCGCTAGAAGCAGATATTTATTGTTCAAATCCAAAACAAAATGGACAGTAAGACAGAGAGAAAGGGCTGAAATTCTATTTAAATTATACCCAAGCATTGAAAAAGCATACAATTTAGCGCAAGGATTAACCTATATCTTTGAAAACAATACACATAAAGATGTTGCCAGATTAAAGTTAGCACATTGGTATGATAAAGTTGAAAAATCTCAGTTCAAATCATTTAGTACGATTGCCAGGTCTATCCAAATGCATTATGTACCCATATTGAACTACTTCAATAATAGAAGCACAAACGCTTCAGCAGAATCTTTTAATGCCAAAATTAAAGAGTTCAGAGCACAGTTTAGAGGCGTTAGAGATGTGAAATTCTTTCTATATAGATTAACTAAATTATTTGCTTAATCGAGACTGCTCCCCTAAAATATTGTTTGATCCGCAATCTTTCCATTCTGGCTATATCAAGGCTTTTTATTCTTTAGAACTAACGCGATGATTGCCGAAAAGAAAACTCCAGATCCTAAGTTATTAAAAATCGCTTGACTGATATAGCTGTTGAGATTGTAAATTTGTTCTAAGCCTTCCCTCGGAATCCCTTGCGCTGCTCTTACCTCTACAATATTTGAAAAGAATTCTGGGGTCACAAGTTCTACCATGGTGTAAACAGATGCTGGAGACAAGCCTCCAATTACCGCTGAAAGGACTACACCTGAAATAAATGCCTTTTGCCAGGTAATTTCACCTTTGTAATAACGCTCTCGCTTTTCACGTATCGCTAACACATACACCAAAATTTGAGGAACCATCAGCCAGAACGAAAATATAGCTTGACTACTGACGTGTTCATCATGGTAGCCTAAGTATTTTTCTAAATAAACCCAAGCGATACTAATAGCCGTGTATACAGAAGCCCACTTTAATTCAATTTCAAATTTCTTCATCCTTGAATCTTGACATTAATGGTTCATCAATACCCACTCTCCTTTATCGATTAAAGGAATCGCTTGCTTATACTTCATGGATTTTTCTTCTCCAGAACCCACATGCTTTATAGTCACTTTATCATTTCTCCCAATTTTTGGCTGCTCTCTAACAATGGTTTCGACAACCTGCTGTTGTTGGCTAGCCTGAGCACCAGCCTTTCTAGATTGAGCTGCACGCTCGTCTAAATTTTGGATCTCTTCTTTTTCTGTCTGTAGCTGCTCTTTGGAATTTCGCTGCCTAGCCTCGGTGATTTGATCTGGTTCACGCTGCGGTAACTCTCCTTTCAACAAGAAAGAAATCACCTCTTTATTCACCTCTTCAATCATGACTTTAAAAAGTTCAAAAGCTTCGAACTTATAGATCAATAAAGGGTCTTTTTGTTCGTGAACAGCCAATTGAACACTTTGCTTTAACTCATCCATTTTACGAAGGTGGTTTTTCCAAGCTTCATCGATAATGGCTAAAGAAATATTCTTTTCAAAGTCTGTAATCAAGTCTTTACCTTCAGTTTCGTAAGCTCTCTTTAAGTTTGTAACGACTTGAAGTGTCTTTTGGCCATCGGTAAATGGAACTGCAATACGTTCAAATTTTTCTCCCCGCTTCTCAAACACTTGTTTGATCACTGGAAAAGCCTCTTCAGCATTGTTTATCATCTTAGCTTTGTAGTTTTCATAAGCTTGTTTATAAACAATTCCAGCCGTTTTTTGAACAGGTTGTTTTTCAAATTCTGCTTTAGATACTGGAGAGTTCATCGAAAAGAAACGAATCAACTCAAACTCAAAGTTTTCAAAGTCAGTATTGGCATTATTGAAATCTGTGATCACCTCGGCAGTGTCGAAAATCATATTGGCAATATCGATTCTCAATCGCTCACCATAAAGTGCGTTATAACGTCTCTTATAGATAACTTCTCTTTGAGCGTTCATCACATCATCATACTCCAGCAAACGCTTACGGATGCCGAAGTTGTTTTCTTCTACTTTTTTCTGAGCGCGTTCTATAGATTTTGAGATCATAGAATGCTGGATCACTTCTCCCTCTTCCAAGCCCATTCTATCCATCAATTTGGCAATCTTCTCACTACCAAATAAACGCATCAAATTATCTTCTAGGGATACATAAAACTGAGAGCTTCCTGGGTCTCCTTGACGACCAGCACGTCCTCTCAACTGTCTATCGACACGTCTAGAATCGTGGCGCTCTGTACCGATGATAGCTAAACCACCAGCATCTTTTACATCTTTAGACAATTTAATATCCGTACCACGGCCAGCCATATTGGTTGCTATAGTTACAATACCTCCTTTACCAGCTTCCGCGACAATGTCTGCTTCGCGTTTGTGCAATTTAGCATTCAATACATTATGGGGAACCGAGCGTAATTTCAACATACGACTCAGTAATTCTGAAATTTCTACAGAAGTAGTTCCTATTAATATAGGTCTGCCTTTTGCCGAAAGTAATGCCACTTCGTCGATAATGGCATTGTATTTTTCACGCTTAGTCTTAAAGACTTTGTCTTGTTTATCGTCTCTAGAGATGGGCTTATTAGTTGGAATTTCCATGACATCCAACTTGTAGATCTCCCAGAATTCTCCAGCTTCCGTCATTGCTGTACCCGTCATCCCAGATAACTTGTTGTACATTCTAAAGTAATTCTGAAGTGTTACCGTAGCAAATGTTTGGGTTGCATCTTCAATCTTTACATTTTCTTTGGCTTCAATCGCTTGATGAAGACCATCAGAATAACGACGCCCGTCCATAATCCTACCGGTTTGCTCATCCACAATTTTCACCTTGTTTTCCATCACCACATATTCGGTGTCTTTTTCAAACAAGGTATAGGCTTTCAGCAACTGTCTTAGCGTATGGATTCGTTCACTCTTAATGCTAAAATCTCTATATAACTCTTCTTTTTTCTCTGCTTCTTCTTCTTTAAGTAAACCTTGCTTTTCGATTTGAGCGATTTCCACCCCGATTTCAGGCATTACAAAGAAGTCTTTATTATCCTCTCCAGAAAGGAAATCGATTCCTTTATCGGTCAGGTCTATCTGGTTGCTTTTCTCTTCAATAGTAAAATACAGTTCGGCATCAACCTTATGCATTTCCCTATTGTTGTCTTGCATATAAAAGTTTTCAGTTTTCTGGAGCAATTGCTTCACCCCTTCTTCACTTAAAAATTTAATTAAGGCCTTATTTTTTGGCAAACCACGAAATACTCTCAGCAGTTGTAGTCCACCTTCTTTGGTTTCGCCTTCTTTGATCTGTTTTTTGGCTATTGCTAAAACACCAGTTAAGTGTTTACGTTGAACTTCAACAATTTGAGCAATTTGCGGTTTTAAATTTTCAAACTCATGCACGTCTCCTTTTGGGACCGGTCCAGAAATAATTAAAGGTGTTCTAGCATCATCGATCAACACAGAATCCACCTCATCCACAATCGCATAATGGTGTGGACGCTGTACCAAATCATCTGGAGAATGACTCATGTTATCTCTCAGATAATCAAAACCAAATTCGTTGTTGGTGCCATAGGTGATATCAGCATTATAAGCTTTCCGTCTAGCTTCGGAATTAGGCTTATAGTAGTCTATACAATCCACGCTTAAACCATGAAATTCAAACATAGGGGCCATCCAAGCACTATCTCTTTTAGCCAAGTAATCATTCACTGTAACTAAGTGAACGCCATCACCACTTAAAGCGTTTAGGTACATCGGCAAGGTCGCCACTAAGGTTTTACCTTCTCCCGTTTGCATTTCAGCAATTATGCCTTGGTGCATAGCAATACCTCCTATCAATTGAACATCATAATGAATCATGTCCCAAGTAATTGGCTTACCAGCGGCATCCCAAGAATTATTCCAAATGGCTTTGTCGCCGTCTAGGCTCACATAGCCTTTGGAAGCTGAAAGTGTTCTGTCAAATTCTGTAGCACTGGCTTCTAGACTTGTATTATGAAAAAAACGTTTGGCAGTTTCTTTCACCGTCGCAAAAGCTTCAGGAAGAATATCATTAAGAACCTCTTCAGTCGTTTTATAAATTTCAGCCTTTAAATCATCGATTTCACCATAAAAGTTTTCTTTCACATCAATATCTGGCTCATCTTCAGCCTTCTCCTCAAGCGCATCGATTTGAGACTGCAAGTCTGCTGTGGCTTCTTTAATAATCGTCTTAAAACGAGAGGTGTTTTGACGGAGTTCGTCTATGCTTAGCGCTTCAAACTGACTTTCGAAACTTTTGATTTGATCAACAATTGGAGTAATAGCTTTAAGATCTTTCTTGGTCTTATCGCCTACAAATACTTTTAATACAGAATCTAAAACACCCATATGTGGTTTTATTAATTTAGTAATCCAAAGGTAACGAAAAAAAAAAGTCTCTTTACGAGACTTTTAGTGTGAATTTGAGAAAAGGAAAGTTAATATTCGTCTTCGTTCCAAAGATAATCGTCATCTGTGGGATAATCTGGCCAGATTTCCTCTATAGAGTCGTACGTGTCGCCTTCATCTTCTATGGATTGTAAATTTTCTACAACCTCAAGTGGTGCACCAGTTCGTATGGCATAATCAATCAATTCATCTTTGGTTGCTGGCCAAGGGGCATCACTTAGGTAGGAAGCAAGTTCTAAAGTCCAATACATTGTAAGGATATTTTAATTTTTGCAAATGTAATTTTTTTAGCTAAACGGTCAACATTTTTAAGAATTATTTCAACCTAAAATTTAGCTAAGCCTCTGATTTCAAAATGCTTTTGAATTTGATCATTTCAAATTTCAAATTTAGTAGTTAAAGGATTTTAAATTTAGTTGCTTCTGAATATACTGGATGGTAAACGGAATAATTAATGTCGAATACTGAACACTGAATAACGAATGATGAACAGTGAATAGTCTTGAGAGGTGAGTGGTGAGTTAAAATAATTTTGAATTCTTAATTAAAAATTATTAATTTAACGAATGTCCGTTCGAGTGAATTTTGCTTTTGAAAAAAGTGGGATTTGTATCGAGAACTCTTTTTAGCTCATAACTTCAAAGCACTTCTCGATACAATTTTCTGTCGAAAATCACTCGAAGTGACAAGTGAGTCGTGAGTCTTGAGAGGTGAACTGGTAGACTAGTGGCTGAGATCTCTCGTCACTGCGTTTCCCTCGAGATGACAATTGCAGCCTCGAGGCTTAAAGTTTCTCGAAAGCTAGGAAACGGCCTACTAAATTAAGCCGTAAAAATTGAAGCAAAAGCCTCGTAAAATTTTAGACTGTTTGAAGCTGTTTTTTACAGCTGAGTTTCTAAAATTTAGAGGGTGAGCGATAATTTTAGGAAGAATTTCGTAAGCCTAGATTTTTTTGGTTCGTTTTTTCATCAATGGAAAAAATGAATGAAAGCACTAATTTTATCTAGAACTCGATAAAACTCATAACTTCAAAGCACTTCTCGATACAATTTTCTAACGAAAATCACTCGAAGTGACAAGTGAGTCATGAGTGGTGAGAGGTGAACTGGTAGACTAGTGGCTGAGATCTCTCGTCACTGCGTTTCTGTCGGAATGACAATTTCAGCCTCGAGGCTTAAAGTTCCACGATACAAAGAAAACCGGCCTACTAAATTAAGCCGTAAAAATTGAAGCAAAAGCCTCGCAAAATTTTAGACTGTTTGAAGCTGTTTTTACAGCTGAGTTTCTAAAATTTAGAGGGTGAGCGATAATTTTAGGAAGAATTTCGTGAGCCTAGATTTTTTTGGTTCGTTTTTTCATCAATGGAAAAAATGAATGAAAGCACTAATTTTATCTAGAGCTCGTCTAATCTCAAGACTTCAAAGCACTTCTCGATAAAATTTTCTATCGAAAATCACTCGAAGTGACAAGTGAGTCGTGAGTGGTGAGTCTTGAGAGGTGAACTGGTAGACTAGTGGCTGAGATCTCTCGTCACTGCGTTTCCCTCGAGATGACAATTGCAGCCTCGAGGCTTAAAGTTTCTCGAAAGCTAGGAAACGGCCTACTAAATTAAGCCGTAAAAATTGAAGCAAAAGCCTCGTAAAATTTTAGACTGTTTGAAGCTGTTTTTACAGCTGAGTTTCTAAAATTTAGAGGGTGAGCGATAATTTTAGGAAGAATTTCGTGAGCCTAGTCTTTTTTGTTTCTCCCGACCCTTCGGGATTGGGCGATGCAAAAAAGAAAAGGAAAGTAATTTTATCTAAAGCTTAAATAAGCAGTTACGCTTAAAGCCAAAATACATCACCTAAAAAGATTCCGCATCGCGGCTATCACCTTGCACGGAATAACAAGTTTCTCGAAAGTTAGAAAACGACCTATTGAATAAAGATTGCTGAATACAGAATAACGAATAAAAAATAACGAATAATGAACAGTGAATAATGCGAATCAAGAGTTAAACAATAGTGTTATAAATGCTGCTGCCAGTCGACCATAAACATGTAGATTTAAGCCTTTAGTAGATCTTACTTTGCTAGCTTTTTGTATGTCTGATTTTTCAATAAGCCAACTAAATAGCGCTTCAATTGGTTGTCTAATTTTGGATACAGCTCTTGAATATAAATCGTTTGCAGCGCGATCAAACTTTTTTAAAACATCGGGCATTCCTTTTACAGCCTTCACTGGTGTTAACATTTCCGAATTAAAATTAGCATACATATCTGTGAAAAAACTTTTAGATTGATATATTTTATCCCCAAAAAACGTTCGATTTTCTTTTTCTGACCAAGCTTCTTTAAATAGCGCAAAGTCGTTTACAGAAGCCGCAGTAAATATAATTTGTTCTGGATGTGGTAATTTAGTTGGGTTACAAAACCCTAAAGCATGCAATTTCATTCCATAATAATACATGCTTTTTGTGGAGCAAAATCCTTTATCTGTAATCTCGGGTGCAACTTTACCCGAGCGTTTTCCAGAGCAAGTGACAATAGGCATTGAATCTAATACGCTAAATTTTGTCGAACATTCCTTTGGTGTAAATTCGGTTAAAATCATACTTACAAGAGTATTCATAACATTAGAAAGCCTATTTATTCTGCGGTTAAAAGCTTGATAGCTACCTAAATCTGGAAACCAACTCAATAAATACTCACTTGCAAATTGATGTATTTTATTCATTTTAAAAATCCCTTGATGCTCCATTACAAATAGATAAATCGTGACGATTTCTTGATCTGTAAGTTTTGGAGTATTATTATTGCTAAAACGCATAGATTCGAATTGTAGCTGTTCATCAAACTTTTTACATACATAATCATATAATTTTACTAACTTATAATCCTTGTTATTGCTCTTTGTATTCAAAATAATCTCGTTGAAATTGACTATTAAGATACTGAAAATCAACCTCTTAAACAAGTTTAAGAGGTTGATTTTCAACTAATTAAACTTGTTTTTTATCTTTATTTCAAACCTTGATTCGCATGAATAGTCTTGAGAGGTGAGTTTGAATATATGTCAGTTCGAGTGAAATTTGTATCGAGAACTCGATAAAACTCATAACTTCAAAGCACTTCTCGATACAATTTTCTGTCGAAAATCACTCGAAGTGACAAGTCAGTGGTGAGTCTTGAGAGGTGAACTGGTAGACTAGTGGCTGAGATCTCTCGTCACTGCGTTTCCTTCGAGATGACAATTGCAGCTTCGAGGCTTAAAGTTTCTCGAAAGCTAGGAAACGGCCTACTAAATTAAGCCGTAAAAATTGAAGCAAAAGCCTCGTAAAATTTTAGACTGTTTGAAGCTGTTTTTTACAGCTGAGTTTCTAAAATTTAGAGGGTGAGCGATAATTTTAGGAAGAATTTCGTGAGCCTAGTCTTTTTTGTTTCTCCCGACCCTTCGGGATTGGGCGATTCAAAAAAGAAAAGGAAAGTAATTTTATCTAAAGCTTAAATAAGCAATTACGCTTAAAGCCAAAATACATCACCTAAAAAGATTCCGCATCGCGGCTATCACCTTGCACGGAATGACAATTCAAATTTTAATAAAAAAAGACAAAAGGATAGTTAGAAAACGCCCTATTGAATAAAGATTGCTGAACACTGAACACAGAATAAAGAATATCGAATTAGAGACATTTAAAATTACACTTTCGTTTTATCATTCGACTATGCGGTTACTCGAATACACAAAACTCCTCAACTCGATAAAATAACGAATAGTGAATAATTAATATTGAAGTAAAGAAATTTAAAAGAATACTTCTATTTTATAAGAGTCAAAACAAAAACAAATACTGAATATCGAATAATTAATATTGAAGTAAAGAAGTTTAAGAAAACACTCCTGTTTTATAAGAGTCAAACACTTCAAAATAATCAACTATGCAATTACTCGCTAACTCGAAACTTTTTAACTCGCAAACTCACCACTATTAAACCATCATCTCCTACTTAGAAGTATCAGGAATCCACTTTACCTCATCGGCATTTTTCTGCTTAGCGATACATCTTGCTAAGACAAAAAGGTAATCTGAAAGTCGATTTAAATACTGAAGTACCTTATCATCGAAAGGCTCTAAATTGAACAAGGCCGTACAAACACGCTCTGCACGTCGACACACTGTTCTGGCAACATGGCAATGAGACACTGATGCATGTCCACCTGGCAAAACGAAATGAGTCATTTCTGGTAAATCTGCATTCATCCTGTCGATTTCATTCTCCAAAAAGAGAATGTCTTCTTCTTTAAGCTTTGGAATTTTATTTGCATTGGAGGCTTTCCCCGGATCTGAAGCCAAAATAGCACCAACGGTAAATAGCTTTTCTTGTATAATGATTAAACCCATTTTAGAGTCTGCATCTAGATCCTGATCACGGACCAAGCCGAGGTTTGCATTTAACTCATCGACTGTTCCATAACTATCGATACGGATATTGTGTTTAGCAACACGTTTACCGCCAAACAGCGAAGTCGTCCCTTTATCTCCAGTTTTAGTATATATTTTCATTGCTCTCAATTTTTCATCAAAGATAACGATATGAAGGGTATAAGAAGACCTCTAAACAAATTCATAATTTTGAATTTTTAACTGGATAAATGTCAGTTCGAGTGAATTTTGCTTTTGAAAAAAGTGAAATTTGTATCGAGAACTCTTTTTAGCTAATAACTTAAAACTACTTCTCGATACAATTTTCTATCGAAAATCACTCGAAGTGACAACCTTGAGGCGTCAAATTTCTAGATACAAAGAAAAACGGCCTACTAAATTCAGCTGTAAAAATTGAAGCAAGAGCCTCGTGAAATTTTAGACTGTTTGAGGCTGTTTTTCAGCCGAGTTTCTAAAATTTAGAGGGTGAGCGATAATTTTAGGAAGAATTTTGTAAGCCTAGATTTTTTTGGTTCTCCCGAACCTTCGGGATTCATCAATGGAAAAAATGAATGAAAGTAATAATTTTATCTAAATCTTAAATAAAGAGTTACACTTTAAACCTAAATACATCAATTATAAAGATTCCGCATCGCAGCTATCGCCTTGCACGGAATGACAGAAATTTCTCAATAGTTAGAAAACGGCCTACTTTTAATGGAGGTTAGAAAACAAAAAAGTGGTGAAGAAAGGATGAAGGAGCAAAGCACTAGTGAAACGGTTTGCTTTGCGTGGAGGAAACGCTTTTGTAGTTTTCTAAGACATAAAAATAAGCCTAGATTTTTTTGGTTCTCCCGACACCTCGGGATTCATCAATGGAAAAAATGAATAGAAGTACTAATTCTATCTAAAGCTTAAATAAGCAGTTACACTTTAAGCCTAAATACATTAATTCCATCTAAATCTTAAATAAAGAGTTACACCTAAAAAGATTCCGTGTCGCGGCTATCACCTTGCACGGAATGGGAGAAATTAAAACTCCTGCTTAGCTTCTTCGTAATACTCCCTGAACAATTCAAGTAAAGCAATAGAAGTTTTAGTCAAATTTTTGGTCTCGAGTAAAATTCCAAAGTAAAGTTTAGAATTTTTGGGACTATTTTCAGTGTCCCGAATTCTTTCAATTTGCTTCTGTAACAGATTGGATATTTTCTCTAAAACTTTACGTTCGTCTGCGATAAGCTGTTGAATACTGTCGAATTCTTGTGATTGAAAAGCTTTTACAAGATGACCGTAAACCTCATCAAGATCCCTTTGTACACTTTTTAAATCCCGAATTTGATTGAATAACAGATTCTTGTGATTGTTGCTCACGTGAGTATGACTACTTCTTGTGATATGGGCCAAAGACTGAACCATATCCTGAAGATAATCTAAAGTCAGCACATAAAACTTGGAGGCTTCTACGTTGGTCTCTTCTAAAGACTTGATGTAGTAAAAAACATTATCTTTCAATTCATCAATCACAACATCTAACTCATCCTGACTTTTCAAGCTCTTTTTAAGTCGACTTAAGTCATGATAGCCCAAGTTATTCACAACGTCTAAAAGCAAATTATTAATTCCTGAAATCACCTTTACAATGTTTTCAGAAGATTCTTTGGTGATTTCATTAATCGTAATGATATCAGTTTTATTGAATTTCTTATGATCTCGTTCAAACTTGACCCGTTTAGAGTGTTTTAAAGCACTTTTAATGATGGACACTAAGGCAAAAACCAATAAAACTGCAATCGCATAGTAGGAACCAAACCAAATGATAAGCGATAAAACTCCTGCTGCGGTAAAGGCGATGGCCGCTGTGGCGATCCAACTTCCAATAACATTAAACACCCCTGAAACCCTATAGACGGCGCTTTCTCTCCCCCAAGCTCGATCTCCAAAAGAAGTTCCCATAGCTACCATAAACGTGACGTAGGTGGTTGATAGAGGCAAAGTATAACTTGTCCCCAAAGAAATCAGAATACTCGCTAAAACTAAATTAACGGACGCTCTCAACAAATCAAATGCTGGCTTAGCAACTCCCTTTTTATAACCAAAAGCCTTTTCAGGATAGGTAAACCTACTGTTGATTTTATTTTGAACAGGTTCAGACAGCACTTGAGAAAACGTCTGACCAACAAAAACAGAATACCTTACCACGGTTCTAGATAAGAAGTTAGGTTTAAAGCGTTCCTGGCCCTCTCCTTGTCTACCTAAGTTGACTCCTGTTTGAATAACATACTGAGCTTTACTAGAGAACCAAAGGGTCACCACCATAATTGCTCCAGCAATCACCAACAAGAATACAGGCGTTTGGACTTCACCCGATAAGCCATCCATCAGAAACTCTGAAGGTAATACCCCCGAGGTTAAAAAAGCCTCTTGCCATAAGATAAAGGATTGCCAAGCGGCGATGCTCACTCCAATAAAGTTGACTAAATCGTTTCCTGCAAAAGCTAGGGCTAAAGCAAAAGTACCTATAACGACAATCACCTTCAGAATATGACAACGAAAAACTTGAATGAGAATTTGGGAGATTGCCACCCAGAACACAAAACTAAAGCCAATAATTAAGAGCTTATTATCTAAGACACTCTCTATGATATTTTGGTCTAAAAAGGTGATAGAATTGGTTCCTTTCAGAAGTATAAAATAAGTAATCGCAGACAGAGAAACGCCCCCGTAAAGAGCGCCAATGTATTTTAGTTTTCTATGGTAGTCAAAAGTAAAAATCAATCTGGAGACAAACTGAACCACAGCGCCAACCCCAAAAGCAACGAAGACCGAAATCAAGATGCCAAAGCTAATTTCAGAGGCTTTTTGGACATTTATAAACTGCTTAAGGCCTCCAAGGCCTTCGCCTGTTTCATATAGCTTAAGCAATGAAATCACTACGGCAGCGCCCAACAATTCGAACACCACGGAAACGGTTGTCGACGTAGGAATGCCAATAGAATTAAAAAAATCCAGCAAAAGAATATCGGTGATAAGGACCGCTAGAAAAATGATGATGATTTCATCAAAAAAGAAGAGTTCAGGATTAAAGATTCCCTTCCTAGCTACCTCCATGAGACCTGAAGAAAAAACAGCCCCAACCAACACACCAAGACCTGCTACAATCAGAATCGTACGCATGGGAACTGCCTTGGAGCCAATCGCAGAATTTAGAAAATTTACCGCATCATTACTTACCCCTACCACCAAATCGGCGATAGCTAGTAAAAATAAGAGAACAATAAGGGAAATATATAGCGTTTGCATTCCAAAAAATCAACCGCAAAAGTGCTGCTTTTCTTCGATCTAAGTCATGTATTTACTGTTATGAAATGATTAAGTTAATGGGACGCAAAATAATTTCGAATTCATAATTAAGAATTTTTAATTAAATGAATGTCAGTTCGAGCCTGCCTGCGTTCCTTGGTAGGCAGGTGAATTTTACTTTTGAAAAAAGTGAAATTTGTATCGAGAACTCGGTTAAGTAGCCAACTTCAAAGCACTTCTCGATACGATTTTCTATCAAAAATCACTCGAAGTGACAAGTTTCTCGAAAGTTAGAAAACGGCCTATTGAAAAAAAGTTAAAAATCAAGGAAGCAGCTTGGGAAAAGAGATGAAAATCTGTTTGAATTACGCTTTTGCGTGATGAGTTATTTTTCATCTGTGGCTGGGGGTTCCGTAGGATTTTCTAGTTTTTTTCAAACAGCCTAGTCTTTTTTGTTTCTTTTTTGGGCGATGCAAAAAAGAAAGAGAACATAAATGATATAGAGAGCTTAAATAAGAAATTACACTTAAAAAGATTCCGTATCGCGGCTACCGCCTTGCACGGAATGGGAGAATGACAATAGTGAATTGGTGGCTGAGTGACCCGCTTTTTTTGTAGCGGGGTGCATCGAAGCCACGTTGAGAAACGTCATTTCGATACATTCTGTTTGTCAACAGAACACTCAATGACCAGATTTCATATTTAAAATTTCAAAATTGACAATTCAAATTTAATAATGACTTATTATTCAAATACACGACTTGTGACAAAGATCTCTCGTCACTGCGTTTCCATCGAGATGACAATGCTGGCTTCAAGTTTCACGAAAGTTAGAAAACGGCCTACTTTTTATGGAGGTTAGAAAACAAAAAAGTGGTGAAGAAAGGATGAAGGATTAAAGCACTAGTGAAACGGTTTGCTTTGCGTGGGGGAACCGCTTTTGTAGTTTTCAAAGACATAAAAATAAGCCTAGTCTTTTTTGGTTCTCCCGACCCTTCGGGATTCATCAATGGAAAAAATGAATGAGAATATAAATGATATAGAGACCTCAATTAAGCTAATAACTTAAAACCACTTCTCGATACAATTTTCTAACGAAAATCACTCGAAGTGACAACCTCGAACTGGTAGACGACCTATATTTAAAAATTGACAATTCAAATTTTAATAAAAACAACAAAAAGGTAGCTATAGCTTAAATAAGAAATTACATCACCTAAAAAGATTCCGTATCGCGGCTATCGCCTTGCACGGAATGGGAGAGATTCCGCATCGCGACTATTGTCTTGCACGGAATGCCAAATAATAGCCTTGCTTTAAAACTGTCCTAAAAATCCGATTACTCAGCTGAAAAGATTGGTAGCTAGGCATGCTAAGTCCATTATAAGCTTTTGGACCGAAGTGAACCTGAAAATTGGTTGGGGCAGCAATTGGCTCGTAGCCCAGATCGCGATAAATATCCATAGCACGTGACATATGCATAGCATCTGTGGCAATGATGACTTGAGCAGAGGTTCCAAATCTCGATTTGAAAGCTTGGGCTTCTTCCAAAGTAGTGGACGGGTTTTCTAACATTCTGATATGTTGCGAGGAAACACCCAGTTCAATTGCTGCTTTTCGAGTGACTGAAGCCTGACTTTCTAAACCATATTTAGAATAGGCTGAAGTTACTAATACAGGCTTGTCTAGTAAGCGAAAGACACGTATCCCTTCACTTAAACGAGAAAGACTTGTGGATCCTAGCTGTGTTAGTGCCGGTAAATCTGGGTTTAGATTATATCCTGCACCGAGAACATGAATAAAGTAGGTTTTATTTTGATCTAAAGCTTGAGGGTCAAGCACTGAATAGTGCTTTTCGATAGTTGTGACTATCAATTTCGGGACATAACTTGTTATGCAAATCAAAAGACATATAGACCCAGTAATCAAGACTAATCGCTGAAACTTATATGTTCTGAATCGAAGCCACAAATACAATAACACCCAGATAACGAATAGATTACTGAGTGTAGGTAAGGATTTAATAAATTCCATCATCAACTTTGATTTAGCAGTTAAATTTATGTAAAAGTCTCACTAAACCTCGCTGTTTTAGTAGCCAAAATTGAATATAAAACAGGTTGGATGAGGTCTATAAGAGTGTCATCTTTCATTTTAATAAAAAATTTAAGTTTGCAAGAAAGCGATTATATTTTAACTTGCACTTTCATAAAATGATGCAAAATTAAATTTATAATATCCTGCGAATAAATTGAATCATACTACGACGTAGCTCATCACAGGTTTTTTGATTGGTTGAAATTAAAAATAATTATCATAGCCTTAGTTATTGAAATTATTTGTGATTAAAAAGCAGATAAGAAAGAAACGATTTATTGCGACATTATAGGTTTAATTTGGAAAAAAAACTTCAATCCTAAATTAATAATGCAAAAAGACGCTAAAAAAAAATGGTTTGTACTTTACACAAAACCACGTGGAGAAAAAAAGCTATCAGAGCAATTAAATAGGTCAGGTATTGAAGCTTACTGCCCAACTCGAACTGAAGTTAGAGTTTGGAGTGATCGGAAGAAAAAAGTAGAAATGCCTGTTTTGCCATCAATGCTATTGGTGAAAATTGAAAATAAGCAAAGAGCAAAGGCTTTAGAATCGCCTTTGGCTATCCGTTACTTATTCTGGAACGGCAAACCTTCTGTAGTCACGCAAGTGGAAGTTGATACTTTAAGGTCAATTTTAGGAGATAGCAAATTCGAGTCTCACGAACTAGACCAGTTGCGTCCGGGTCAAAAATTAGACATGACTGAATTAGGCTTTGAAAACATAGAAGGGACTGTCCAATATGTAAATAAAAAAGAATGTTGGGTGGTACTTCAAGGAATTGGATATGTGGTCAAGTTTAAACGGTGACTTTAAAGATTAGTAACTTTGAATTTTCTAAATCTGGTATTTTGATTTTTGATCATAAGCTAGTTATTGATCACTTCTCTAATATTCTACTATTTTCGCTTATCTGCAATGTTCAAAAAACTACTGACTTTTACTTTAAATTTGGAGTGATAAATACTAAAACAGAAAAACCCCACACAATATGAAAAACTGTAGGGTTTGAAGTTCGAGAATCTTGAAAAGTATTTATTCTTTCTTTACAATCAATCTTTCCTTATGTCTAAATAAAACGGTGCTATCATTTTCAATAGGTTTATAAATGACCATTCCAGCCGCAATTTTATTATTATTTCCTATTTTCATTCCTGGAATTGTACAGGCATTTGTCCCGATTAAATTCCCATTTCCAATACTAGTATTACCAGAGATCGCTACTTGTGGACTGATGAAATTGTAATCTCCCATTTTCGTATCATGCCCTATTGTACATCTTGAATTTAGCATGTTATAGGCACCTATTTCAGCTTTAGCACAAACAGAAGCATTATGAGAGATAACAGTGAAGGGGTAAATTGATGCAGATTTTAAAAAAATAATTTTATGAAAAAATAACAGTTTTATTATTGTAGACCATCACTTTACTTTTCTATCTGCATGTAATTTAACCGCGTTTGAAAGGACAATTTTTTCTAAATCTCGACCTTTTGCTATTAGATCTTCTATAGCAAAAGTGTGGGAGACATGTGCAACATCTTGAGCAATAATGGGACCAGCGTCTAGCTCTTCTGTAACATAATGACTCGTAGCCCCTATTATTTTTACTCCACGTTTAAAAGCAGAGTGATAAGGTTTAGCACCAACGAAAGCGGGTAAAAAGGAATGGTGTATGTTAATAATATTATAGGGATATTCACTTATTATTTTATTGGTAATAATTTGCATATATCTAGCCAAAACAATAAAATCTACTTTATACTTTGAAAGTAGTTCAAGCTGCTTTTCTTCAGCTATTGCTTTTGTATCCTTAGTTACAGGAATATGATAGAATGGTATATTGAACTTTTCTGCTATATGTTTTAAATCTGTATGATTACTTACAATAAATGAAATTTCTAAATTAAGCTCTTTAGAATTATAACGACCAAGTAAATCATATAAGCAGTGGTCATATTTTGAAACAAATAGGCCCATTTTAGGCTTTTCTTCGCTCGTAAATAACCGCCACATCATATTAAACTTTTGTGCCAATTTATTTTTAAAATTCAACTTGAAATTTTCTGGAGAAAAATTTATTTCATCAAATTCGAACTCAATCCTCATAAAAAATATATTTTGTTCTCTATCAACATGTTGATCTAGATAAACAATATTTCCCTTTTTATTGACTATAAAATTTGTTACCGAAGCAATGATGTTGAAACTATCTTTGCAATGTATTAAAAGTGTTCTAAGTACATGACAAAAAACGAAATATATCAGTATCATCTTGATTTTCAGAGTTTAGTAGAACATTAGCTAAAAAAGTTAGTCCATATTTAAAAATACTTTTAGCCCTTCTACCATGTTTCTTAATTTTAATTGGATTTATTTGATGCAGATATATGCCAATTTTATAACACCACACAAAGGCTATCATAACAAGTAAAATTAATTTTTCTATTCTTTGAATATCTTGTAGATGTGTTTTTTCAATATCAAATCCACTAGACTTCATTGCTTTAAAACACATCTCAATTTGCCATCGTTTTTGATAATCTTGTTGTGCATTTTTAGGTTTATTAAAGGATACGATGATTAAAAATTCTTGTTTTAAGGTCTTTGGATTGAGTTTACAGCCTGACAAATAGCAAAGTTCTCCATTTACTCGTACAATCTTATGATAATACACAAACTCATTGGTTTTAAATCTATTAAACAAGTGAGATGCTTTAATTTCTTTGTTTTTGTGCGGTAGAAACACCTTGAAATTATTGCGAATACGAATGTAATATCTAATCTCATTTCTGTTTAAAAATGCTAACCAGTCTTTACCTACAAATTCTCTATCTGCAACAACAGATTCAATAACATGCTTACCAAAAAGGCGTATAAATCTATTGAGTAAATCAATCCGTTCCTGACTATTAGAATTCCCTCTTTTATCAAGCATCGTAAACAATAACGGAAAGGCAACACCTTTATAAACAACACCAAGCATGAAAATATTAATGTTCGTTTGTCCAAACTTCCAGTTCGTTCTATCAATACTTAAAATGAGTTTATCTCGAGAGGGAAGTAGATTAAAAACAAGGAGCGCAATGAGATCAGAATCCAAACTATAGCTTGCTATAAAGCGCTGTATGCGTCTCAAGGACGACCCTGAATCTGATTGGCTGTTAAAAGCATTCGCAAGCTTTTCAAAAGTAACTGTTTGCACTTTACACAAAGCAATGACAAAGTGTGAAATGAGTTTGAGTCTTGCTAAATTAATTTTTAGAGGTAGCTACTTAAGTACATATTAATTTGGATTGATATAATTTCGGTTTTTGCATCATTCTAGAAACAAGGTTATGAAAGATGGTTTTCTTACTTCTAGACCTATTCAATCGATAACAAAATTCATCAAAATATCCACTAATATGGAAAGAACTTACATATGAATAGGTAGTTCTAATCCACGATTTGATTTGATGAATCATAGTGTGTAAGATTTTGAAGTTTTTCCCAGAATTACTAGGTATCTGTTCGATATTAAATTCTTTAGCTATAGGTCTATATCCGCGCCACAAATCCGTGTTGATACTTGCCGTTTTTGAGATATGCTTATCAAATATTGGACGCAATTCTTTAGCAGAAAAGTCATTTATTTGATTCACGTACATTCTTTTCACTTTTCCATTTTCTGTTAGTTCAAGGGCTACTACAGCTTTTTATTTCTTGGTATTATAGCTTCTCCCAACCTTACCATCTTCTTTTCCACCTACCACAAATTCATCTACCTCAACGCGATTCATCATTGGAAAGTTCTCACTAGACTTCATAGCATCACGAACCTTGTACATGAACATTCGGGCAGTATAAGGTGTAACTCCTACTCGTTTTGCCAAATAACTTGCTGATAAACTACGAGTAGTCGTTGCCATTTCAAAACAGATGATAAAAGCCTTATCTAATCCAAATTTTACTTTATGAAAAAGCGTGTTTGCAGATGCTGATTCTGTATGACTACATTTATTACAGGTACGATCATAATTGGAACGAATTTGACAAGCACTATGACTACATTTTACACATTTGAAACCATTTTCCCATTTTATTTCTGATAGGTATTCCTTACAAGAAAGCACAGAATTGAACCGAACATAAAACTCTTGGGCATTTTGCCCTTCAAAATTAATCATACAACTCTTATTTTATTCACATTCAAGATACAAAAAACTATGAAACTAAATAGCTACCTCTATTAATTTTTCCTTGTAAATGAGTGTTCAGGACTGAAGTTAATTCACTATTTTTAGTGAATGCATTGGTTTTCTTCATTAGAAAATAAGTGAGATTATTCATCTAATATACTGAAAATCAATGCTTTATTCTAATTTCTTGGCACCTAATTTGTTGGTTTTCAATGAATTATATTTTTGTCATGTACTAAAAAAAGTGTTATTTTTTTCATTGTTATGAAATGTTAGGATAAAACATCTTGAATTTGACTATTACTAAATTAAATTTATAGAGGTCAGTAGTTAGTTACTTATTAATTCTGATTGATATATTTTGTCTCCTTCCACCATTTTGACAATTAGATTATTGAATATAGTTGCTTTACTCCGTGATCGATTTATTCTAAAACAAAATTCACTGAAATATCTATTTAGATTATTATCACTTACCCAAGAATAGGTCGTTCTGATCCAAGATTTAACTTGATGTATCATTATATGGAGCGCTTTAAAATTCGATCCTCTGTTACTCTCAATCTGTGTTATGTCATAAGCTTTTGAAATGGGTCTATATCCTCTCCATTTATCTGTTGTGACCATCGCTTCTCTGCTAATATGATTGACAAAAATATATTGCAATGATCGGGCTGAAAAATCATCTATTTTCATAGCATACATCCTCTTTACCTTACCCTCCTTTGTAAGCTGGATGGCCGTTATCGCCTTCTTTTTCTTGCTATCATAGCTTCTTCCTGTTTTCCCTGCTTCTCGGCCCCCAAGGACAAACTCATCAACGTGAACATCGCCATCCATAGGGTTTTTCCCACTAGAAGCCATAGCCTCTCTGACTTTCAACATAAATAGTCGAGCAGTTTTTTCAGTCACACCATAACGCACACCCATATAACTTGCTGATAAACTTTTAGTGCTAGTAGCCATTTCGAAGCAGATAAAAAATGCCTTTCTGACTCCAAACTTAACTTTGTGAAAAAGAGTGTTGGCAGTAGTAGATTCTATGTGCCCGCAGATGTTGCACTGCCTTGCAAAATCAGTACGAACTTGACAAGCAGTGTGATTACACCTGAGACATTTATATCGAATTTCTGACTTCACTGAAGCTAAATATTTCTTGCAATCTTCGTCTGTTTTGAACCGATCAGAGAACTCTAAAAGATTTTGACCCTTAAATACGTCCATAATTATATATATTTACTAACACTAAAATAGGTATTTATATACTTACCTCTACTATTTTAATTTCATATAAATAAATTTAATTATACTACGACGTGGCTCAGCACAGGTTTTTTAATTGATTGAAATTAAAAATAATTAGAATAGTCTTAGTTACGGTAATTATTTTTGATAAAAAGCAAGCGAAAAAGAAACGATTTATTGCGTCATTATAGGTTTAATTTGGTATTACTTTGAATTTGAAATAATAAATTTTAAAACAAAAACCCATACAATATTAAAAACTGTAGGGTTTGAAGTTTGAGAATCTTGAAAAGTATTTATTCTTTCTTTACAATCAATCTTTCCTTATGTCTAAATAAAACGGTGCTATCATTTTCAATAGGTTTATAAATGACCATTCCAGCTGCAATTTTATTATTATTTCCTATTTTCATTCCTGGAATTGTACAGGCATTTGTCCCGATTAAATTCCCATTTCCAATACTCGTATTACCAGAGATCGCTACTTGTGGACTGATGAAATTATAATCTCCCATTTTCGTGTCATGCCCTATTGTACATCTTGAATTTAGCATGTTATAGGCACCTATTTCAGCTTTAGCACCAACAGAAGCGTTATGAGAAATAACAGTCGTAGGATGGATAACACACGAAGGTGATATTATAGCTGTGGGATGAATAAGTCCTCTAAATCTCGCACCCTCAGACACTAATGTTTCAATGATTTTTTTTCTATACTCTAAGTTTGCAATGCCCATTAGGTATTTGGCATTCTCTAGGACTTTGTGATCCTTAATCCCTCCCAAGTAAGGTTCTGAAAATCCATAATGTTCGTAGGTTGATTTGTCATCATCAATATAACCTATGACTTCAATGCGATCTGCTGGCCTTGCATTATTGTTATGGTTAATATAGTCCCTTAATTCTGCGGCATGTCCACCTGAGCCTACAATGATTATTCTGTCCATATTTTTTATATTTTTAAAGTTAATTTTTTGTATTGTGAGTTAGCAACGGGTAATTGGTTTAGGGTGAGCAAGCTCACTGGTTTAGTTGAAGACTACGTCTTCTGTTTAGAGCGAACGATTTTGCTAGTTTAGGAGTTGGTTTTGGAGCAAGCTCCTTGTTTAGTTAAGGACTACGTCCTCTGTTTAGAGCGAACGAGTTCGCTAGTTTACTTGTGCATTTTATTATTTAAATACTAGCCTATGGCTAAATTCATGAACCAACAAAGTAAGCTGTGCCTAAACAAGTAGCGCAAGCTACCTACTAAACTCCTAAACTAACAACGAAGACATGTTTAAACAAACAACGCCAGTTGCTGACTAAACATTTTGCGATGGCAACGAGTAACTGATTTAGGAGTTTTGTCGTCAACAAGTTGGCTGTTGAGTTGAAGACTACGTCTTCTGTTTAGAGCGGACTAGTTCGCTAGTTCAGGAGTTGATTTTGGGCGAACATTCTCTAAAGCGTAAGCTATACTAAACTCCTAAACCAACAACGAAGTTGTGCCTAAACAACTAACATAAGCTACTCACTAAACTCCTAAACTAAGAACTAAGATATGTCTAAACAAACAACGCTAGTTGCTAATTAAACAATTTACGATAGCAAAACGCTAAACAAACAGCGCAGCTGTTAACTAAACTACTGCGCAGTATATCCACCATCCAGAACCATTTCAGTTCCAGTCACCCATCTTGATGCATCAGAAAGCAAATAGGCGCAGGCATTAGCTACATCTTCTGGCTCACCAAAGCCTAGCGGATATTTGCTTAAAGTTAATTTTAGTAATTCTTCATTCTTTTTATAGGTTGCAGAGGCCGTCATCGGCGTATTTACGATTCCTGGTGCAACAGAGTTAACTCTAATTCCTTTTGCTGCCAATTCAATAGCCATAGATTTTACTCCAGCAGAGACAGCACCTTTACTAATAGCATAAAGTGTTTTTGCTTTTTCGCCATGTGTTGCCATGATAGAGCTTATAAAAACGATACTCCCCCCTGATTTACTCATCTTTTTAAGCATCAATTTGCTTAAATAAAACGCCGCATGAACATTGATTTTTAAAAGTCCCTCAAGTTTTTCTGGTTTAAACAATTTAAATGGGAAAGTAGATGTAACACCAGCAGCATTGACTAAACCATGAATTGCCCCTGTGCTTTCTAAAAAAGGTTTTAATACCTGTTCTAGAACTTCAAAATCTGACAAGTCAACAACTAAAGATTTATGCGCACCCAAAGATAATTTGGATTTAACCTCTTCTAAACGCACCTCATTACGACCCAATAAAAGCAAAGTTGCGCCTAATTGATCACAAACAATCGCCGTTGCTTCACCAATTCCAGATGAAGCACCGCTGATTAAAATTGTTCGTCCTTTAAGTGTAAATGGGTTATTCATTCAACTTCTATAATCTCTGAAATTTTTATATTACTTACAGGCAAACATGCTGATGCCCATGACATTCCTACGCCAAATCCACATAAAAATAGTTGTTTTTCACCTTCCAACTTATGTCTCAGTTGATCGACAATAGTAATGGGTATAGATACAGAAGAGGTGTTACCATATTTAGCTATTGTTGAAGGAACTTTTATTACATCTAATTTTAGTTTCTTAGCTAGGTAATCATTCATGAATTTATTGGCTTGATGAAAGATTAAATAATCAAAATCATCTATGCTTTTGTCTGCAAACTTTAAAGTCTCTTTAATGTTCTTGGGGATTTCTCTCAGCACAAAATTAAACACATCTGCACCATTCATATATCCATGCTCATCTGTCCGGATATTACCATGTTCATCAACTACTTTTTCCTTAATTGTTTCAGCCGAACTCGGATTTCTGTAGCCACCAGCATCTATTTTTATCAGATCTGCTTTTGACCCATCAGAATTCAATGAAAAATAACTTTCTCCTATTCCTGTCTGTTTTTCAATAATGGCAGCCACTGCAGCATCTCCAAAAATAAAACCAGTTTTTCTGTCTTTAGGATGATAAACCTTGGAACGGGTTTCGCCATCCAATAAAAGCACTTTTCTTACGCCTGGCATTTGAGCATAAGCATAAGCAGTAGATAGACCGTATATAAAGCCTGAGCAGCCTAAACTAATGTCAAATGCCGCTGTAGATTTTGGTAAACCCAACCGATGTTGCAAATTTATAGAGGTTGCAGGCATTCTGTAATCAGGGGTTTGAGAAACAAATAAAAGTATATCAATTTCAGATTTATCTATTTTCAAATCATCCATTAATTTCGTTGCAGCTGCAAAGCAAAGGTCTGAAGATGTCATGCCGTCTGGTGCAAAGCGCCTCTCTTCTACACCTGTTTTGTCAACAATCTCACCAACAGTATCTTTATCGAAATGGGCTGTATAGTTTCTATTCACTATGGTGTGCTTTGGCACAGCCCCCGACATCCCTAGTATGGATACATCCTTAAATTGTAAATTAGCCATCAGCTTGAACTTTGGTTTGAACTTTATCGTATAAATCTTGAACTGTGGTCATGTTCTCAAATTCATCATCACTAATTTCTATTTCAAAATGTTCATCGAGTAATGCAATAAGAGACAATCTAGACATAGAGTCCCAAGTGTCAAAATCTGACATAACATCACTCATTTCAACTTTGTCTTCTTCAATTTCTAAGGCTTCTTTAAATGCATTGAGGAATTTTTCTTTCATAATCTAAGATTTATAATTGTAAATTTAATGGTTTTTTTGGAGTTGAGTAGTTTGTGGTTTATTTAGTTGCAAATTCGTGTTTGCTGGTTTAGTTTGGGCAGCAAGCTACCTGTTTAATTGAGGACTGCGTCCTCTGTTTAGACGCAAACGAGTCCGCTGGTTTAGTTTGGGCAGCAAGCTGCCTGTTTAGTTGAAGACTTCGTCTTCTGTTTAGACGCGAACTAGTTCGCTAGTTTAATTGTGTATTCAATTATTTTATTCTTTAACCATTAACCTGTGGCTAATTTCTCAAAAAAAAGTATAAAACACTTACTAAATTCATGAACCAACAGCATAATTTGTACCTAAACAAGTAGCGAAAGCTACTCACTAAACTCCTAAACCAACGACGAAACTGAGTCCAAAAAAGTAGCGAAAGCTACTCACTGAACTCCCAAACCGACAAAGTAAGTTGTGCCTAAACAAGTAGCGTAAGCTACTGACTAAACTCCTAAACTAACAACAAAACTGTGTCCAAACAAGTAGCGTAAGCTACTGACTAAACTTATAAACCAACAGCGTAAGCTGTGTCTAAACAAGCAACGCCAGTTGCTGACTAAACAATTTGCAGCAGCAAACCACTAAACTATATCCTTAAACTTTTCGTTAAGGCGTCCAACATGGCTAATATTTCATCGATTCTTACTCTGCTTTTTTGGAGGTCTTTGTTTTTGATGTAACCTAATTCTTCAGCTATTAAAAGTTGGTTCAACACTTCAATCATTGAACTATAAGATATGATATAGAAACGTCTTTGGTCTTTTGGTGTTTTCCTCGAAGATCCTTCTGCAATATTTGAACTCACTGAGACACTTGCTCTTCTTAATTGTGAGACCAAACCATACTTTTCTTCTCTAGGGAATGCTTCAGTCAATTTGTAGAGGTGAATTATCCATTGTTTAGATTTTTGCCACACTTTGAGCTTCTCGAAACTGTAGGTTTTCATTTATGTTGAGTTGGCAACAAGTTGCTGGTTTAGTTGAATACTTCGTCTTCTGTTTAGACGCGAACGGGTTCGCTAGTTTAGTTTGGGCAGCAAGCTGCCTGTTTAGTTGAAGACTGCGTCTTCTGTTTAGACGCGAACGGGTTCGCTAGTTTAATTGTGTATTCAATTATTTTATTCTTCAACCGCTAGCCTGTGGCTAATTTCTCAAAAAGGCAATATAAGACACTTACTAAATTCATGAATCAGCAGCATAAGACACAAACTAAACTCCTAAACCAACAGCGAAGCTGTTAACCAAACAAGTAGCGTAAGCTACTGACTAAACAGTTTGCAGAAGCAAACCACTAAACTTTAGTTCCAATAAAAGGCTTGGTCGTTGCTTGTCCTTTGGTATTGATACCTTCAGATTTTATAACTTTGAACACCGTGCTAAAAAGAATCTTTAGATCCAGAGCGAAGTTTTGGTGTTATACATACCAAACATCAAGATTAAATTTTTGTTCCCAAGAAATGGCGTTTCTACCATTGATTTGTGCCCAGCCTGTAATTCCTGGTTTTACCAAATGCCTTTGCTTTTGAAAATCTGTATATAAGGGTAAATAATTCACCAATAATGGACGTGGCCCAACTAAACTCATATCCCCTATGATGACATTTATCAATTGTGGAATTTCATCCAAAGACGTTTTCCGAATGAAACTTCCGATTCTAGTATTAATATTTTATTTGGAAATAAATTACCTTTAACATCTTTCATGGCCCTTAATTTAATCACTTTAAATAATCTATCGTTTTTTCCAATCCTAGAATCAAAACAAGGAGATCTATTAAAAAACCAACTAAATGTTTAAATATTTTGGGCTCTAGTTTAGGTCTGCGTTGATATTAAGTTTTCATATCTAGATTCGATTTGATTATACCGTTTCAATGTACCTAGAGCAATTGTTTCTTCCACAAAGGCGTTGGCTCTATCGCTTCTAGACTTTATATTTTCCTTTATTCGATACCAATTCATATATTGTTGTAGATATTTTGTTGATACTCCCCAAAAGGTATTTTCAATCCATTTTTTAACTCTATTGTGAGTAGAATTAACGTGTTGTATGTGATACTTTCCTTTTACTCTTTCTCCTTTTGATGCATTTACGATGTGGAACTCTGTTTCGCTATCTTTGGCAAACCCTTTATAACTGTGATGGGCATCGCTACACAATATGGTTATATCCTTTATAACACGTTTACCGATAGCATTTTCTATATCTACTTTTCCTATTCGACCGAGTTTAGCCACGCTAAGGTCTAATGTTGATTTTCTATCCTGTGTTACAATTACCGCAACTTGATCTTTACTTATACCTCTCTTTTTAGACTTACCGCCTCTTTTTCTTGATTCCCTATCTTTTACCTCCATACCTTTTTCTGATCTTAGGAAAAAGGTTTCGTCACTCTCTGTAATACCTGTAAAGTTGTCTTGGTCATCGTCATTTTTAGTATCGAATGAAGCTAATATCTTATGACGCCAATCAAAGGCTGTCTTTTTATTGATGCCTAATTCTGAACTTATTTTATCTAAACTTTTTTCTTGAACCATAAGACTTAAATAAGATGAAATCATATCCTTTCTTTGAAGTCCCGCCATCCAAGTGCCAGTATATTCAGTAAAGCTTCTATTGCAAGACTTGCACTTATAGCGCTGCGAGCCTTTGTCAACTCCAAAACGAACATATTTTTCATGTAAACAATGTGGGCATCCGCCCATTTTATTATCTAAAATATGGCGACGGGAAGCCCGCTCAACCAATTGATTATGCTCAAGTGAATCTGTAATATCCTTTAACAGATTATCACGATCTAGAGTGGATAGTGATAGTATTTCCTCTTTTAGATTATCTATGTTCATAATCTAAATATACATATAATAGCTGTATTAAACTAGAGCCATATTTTGTAATAAATAATCAAGTTTAATATTATTTATTATTGAATACGTGTTCGCTTTAAATCAAGTTGAAATAATTAGTGTAAGGTCGAAAACAGACACTAATTATATTATTGTTAAAAACTAAACAATATATTGTTTTTCGTATATTATTGGAATTTGTATAATGCAGAACCCCAAGCCATACCTGAACCTACTGCAGCCAATAGTATATATTTAGCATCCTTCAAAAGGCCTTTTTGTAAAGCATCGTGATATGCAAGAGACACAGTAGCACCAGATGTATTTGCATATTTATCCATGTTAGTGAATACTTTTTCAAAGGGTAAGCCTATATCTTTAGCTATCGATTTTAAAATACTAATACTAGGTTGATGAGGTATTAACAAATCAATTTCATCAATAGAAAAATTATTTTTAACTAATAATTTATTTATAGCTTTTGGGACTGCAGTTGTAGCCCCTTGATAAATTCCTTTTCCATCCATGTGAAAATAAGATTTAGATTCAGAATTTTGTGGTTCTTTATTTTCTATAGTAAATATTTCTGCACCTCTACCATCAGAAAATAGATTAAAATCTATAAAACCTTTATTCTCCTCTGTTTGACTTAAAACTATAGCGCCAGCACCGTCACCAAAAAAAACTGAATCTCTTCTTTTCCAATCTGTAACTTTTGAAAAAGTGTCAGCACCAATTACTAAGACATTCTTATAAGTACCAGTTTTAATAAATTGATAAGCAACTGACAAAGCATATAAAGCACCTGTACAAACTGCCGAAATATCAAAAGCACCAGCATTAAAAGCTTTTATTTTATTTTGAACATAAGACGCACAAGATGGCGCTTGTTTGTCTGGAGTCGAAGTTGCTACTATAATTAATTCTATATCATCTGGTGTAAGACCCGCATTAGAAATTGCTTCAATACCAGCCATAGATGCTAAATCGCTTGTGGATTCATTTACTGTGATTCTCCTTTCTTTTATTCCTAAGTTATTAAATATCCAATTATCTGAGGAGCCTACTTTTTCAAAATATAAATTTGAAATAATTTTTTTTGGAACACACATCCCAGTACCATTTATAAATACATTCATATGTAAATTTTGAAACAATTTTATAACATATATTTGATCTAAACAAGAATATGTAATAAAAATCAAACTAAAAAACTTTGTTTTTATTACATCAAAAATAACTTACTTACGAATGAGAAGTCAACATGTAGATTAAATTTTACTACTTTTTTAAGAGTAATTAACTATTGAATAATTAACTTTTGATTGTTCTAATTGTCATAAAGGCTTCAGCTCTATTAAAACCGACTGTTGAACCTCTGAACTTGGCTAGTGACTCTATAGTTTCCAAAGATCTTGTACTTGGAAAATCTCTTATCTGACTTTTGAAACATTGCATCGCTTCAAATTTATAAGACATCGTTTCAGAAATGTTTACGAAATGATTTGGAATAAAAGCATCATCACTAAATGGTGCTGCCCACTCTGTTTCGGAAAGGGTTTCATATGCATAAATAGCTTTTACCGTAAAATTTCCAACTGGTCTAGCCGCTACTAAAGAAGCCTCAAATACTTTTCTATGATCATTGTGTATATCTCCTCTGTGTGGGATAAATAAGTCTGTTATTTTCCATTTTGAAATGTACTCTGAAATAGCTTTAGAAATTTCTGCATTGCTAGTCATATCTAGTTCAGGTGCATGAAAATCTAAAAAAACAGTTTGCCTAACACCTAGAATTTTATGTGCCTCTAAGGCTTCATTACGAACATTTTGTATTTTTTCGTCAGAATAATACTTTGGTGTGCCTCTTGTTATTACCAAAACATAAACTTCATGGCCTTCTTTACTAAATTTTTTAATAACTCCGCCAGCACCCAACACTTCGTCATCTGGATGAGGTGCAATAATTAACTTTTTTTTCATTTTTTTTGTTTAAAATACATCTGAATCACTCATTGATATGTACCAATTTTTATAATTAGTAAATAGTTCTGGCATAGAATGATGTATTCTAGCTGCTAAATATGTTTGAGGTAAAACAGGAACAAATCCCTGTCTTTCTAAAAGTAAATGATTTGGATCAAATAAATTTGTCCACATAGATACCCTATCAAATTCGAGTTTTGATTCCTTAATAATAAAATCAATATAATCGTGTATTTCTTCATAATTATCCATGTAGCAATCCACTATATTTAAATCGTATTTATTGTTATTCCCTGTTGGATAAAATTTAGTTATAATCACTGCTTTTCCGGAGTCAGATTCAAACTCATAACACCAATATTTCGTAGTTGGTTTATCTGTAAATCGCCAATTTAAGTATGCTACATCTTTTTTTACATAAACACTAGCGAATGAAGTAATCTTTTCATTTATAAAGTTCGCGTGAGGTTCATCAAATTTATCAATTATTTTTACTTTAAATTTAACATCTTTTTTTTGAATTTTTTTTATGTCTAAACCTAAGGTGTGTAAAACAGATAAATTGGACCACTTTAAACTTTTTACAAAGCCGTAATGGGAATTGTTATTTGGAAAACCCCATACAGCTTTACAATTCAAATTGTTTTCTAATTCATCATATAGCGATGTTGATAATTGTTTAAAAATACCTCTACCTCCATATTCTGGATGGGTCATGGTAGATAGTGAATGAGTTGTTAATACATCTTCGCCGTCAACTTTCATAATGATTGGAGATACAGCATATTGGCCGATTAATTCATCTCCATCCCACATCAATTTAATCAAATGTTTACCTGCTGGGTTATACCTAAAGCGCCACATCCAATTTTCAATACTGAATTTTTGTTTAAATACTAATTCGAATAACTCTAGTATTTTGACTTCATCTCCTTCAACATAATTTCTGATTTCCATATTTATAATTTTGGCTTGTTAATAAATTTATCTTCACCTTGAAATATGATTAAAAATGTTTTTAGAAAAATCTTTAAATCTAATAGAAAGTTTAAATTCTCTACATAGTATTTGTCATACCACCATTTTTCTTTCCAACTCAAATAAATACTCCCGTTAACACCAGCAATACTGCTTAAACCTGGCCTAACTTTAAACCTATAATCATC
Source organism: Psychroflexus torquis ATCC 700755 (assembly GCF_000153485.2). Classification (NCBI taxonomy): domain Bacteria; kingdom Pseudomonadati; phylum Bacteroidota; class Flavobacteriia; order Flavobacteriales; family Flavobacteriaceae; genus Psychroflexus; species Psychroflexus torquis. The sequence continues at coordinate 1,705,624 of NC_018721.1, forward strand.
TAAATTATACTTTTCTAATACATTTGGAAGACATGGTCGAGGCCCTATGATAGCCATATCCCCTAAAAATATATTAATAACTTGAGGCATCTCATCTATTTTAAATCTACGTAAATAATAACCAACGCCTGTAATTTCTGCATCATTCTTATACACCTGTTCAATTTTTCTTTTCTTATGTGACATTGTTCTTAATTTATAAACATTGAAAGGTATCTTGTTTTTGCCTAGTCTTTCTTGCATAAAGAAAATAGATCCTTTAGAATCAATTTTAATTAATATTGAAACGATTATAAAAGGAATAAATAATATTAGGATCATGAAAAATGAAAAAAGCCAATCAAATAATCTTTTAAAATATAATTCGTACATATAATGATTTGTTAACATTATTTATATTAAATAATATTAGTTCTTGTGGCAATTTTATAAAATTAAAGACCGGACTAACTTAAACCATTTGTTTTATTTAGAATACATCAGGCTTATTTTTTCGGTTTTAATTGCGAGCATCAAAAGTAAAGCGATGAAGTCAAATCAAGATTTATTAAAGAAAAGATTTTGCATTTTCTTTAGTAAAGCTAAACGATGCCTTTTTTGCATTTTCTGCATAATCATTATACTTTTTTTGATTTATACTTAATTCAATTAAAAAGTCTTTAATCAATAATAAATCTCTAGACTTGAAAGATTTTCCGCACGCTCGGGTATCAATTAATTTTGCTAAAGCAGATTCTTCTGAACAAATTGCAAGAATAGGTTTCCCAACGGAAAGTAAATTATAAGTTTTACTCGGTATGCTGAGATGCGATGCATAATCCTCTAGGGTTACCACATTTACATCGCCTGCTTGCATATTGTGAGGTAATAATTCTATCGGTTGCCATGGAAGTAGTGTAATATTTGAGATATTTTTTTCTGCAATTAAAGATTTAATTAATTCAAATTTATGCCCCCCCCCAATAATGATAAAGTAGAAATTTTCTTCAATGCAGACTTCTGCTAATGCCACAATTAATTCTACTGGATGGGTTTTACCTAAGTTTCCGGAATAAGTGACTACAAATTTGGATTTATCGATTTGTAGCTTATCAATAATTAAATTTTCATCTTTATTAATAATTTTAAAGAAGTCATTGTTGGTCCATATCGGTACTATTTTAATGTCTTTATCTGTATAGTTTCGGACTTGTTCGGCAAGTTCAGGTGTAAGAGTATAAATATTTTGAGCATTCTTAAACATTTTTTTTGAGAGACTTTCGGCTCGTTCAACAATCCAACTTTTCTTTTTAACATATGAAAAATTGACCAAAGCATCTAAAATTAAATCATAGACAAGTACGTCATAATTCAGTTTTAACATATAAGGAACAAAGGGCGCAAAAGGTGGATTAGTAATCGCAATAACCCTTGCTGCTCTATATTTAAAAAGCAACAAACAAAACATTTGTAGAGAAGCTAGCACCCATGTATAAATTCTACGTACAGGTGTTTTTTTATCATATTTAACTATTTTATGCCAAACATAATCTTCTGATAGTTTTGTTTCTCTCTCTACGATTGTTCCTGCAATAATAACACACTTTTTGTATTTTTTAGACAGCGCATCTAGCATATCTATTGAAGATAGCCAGATGCTGATCTAAAATTACAACAGTATCGTCTTTGCCATTTATTTGTTTGAAGTTTTACCTGTTCGTCAATCCATTCAAAAGTAGTCTTCATGCCTTCAATTAAGGTAAGATTTGCTTCCCAACCCATTTTTTCCTTGAAAAGTTTGTTGTCACTATTACGCCCTTTCACACCAACAGGACAAGAGAAACCATATTTTTCTATGAATTCTTCACCTTCAAGATTATCAATTGAAATATTTTTACCTGATAATTTAATAGCCATTTCTGCCAATTGATTAATCGTAACCATCTCTTCCGAGCCAATATTTACAGGCCCATTGAAGTGGTCTTGTCTCATAAATCTCAGAACAGCTTCAACGCACTCATCAACATGTAAAAATGATCTTGTTTGTTTTCCATCACCCCAAACTTCAATTGAACTACCATCGGCTGTTTCTGCAGCCTTACGACACATGGCAGCTGGTGCTTTTTCTTTACCTCCAATCCAGGTTCCCATTGGGCCAAAAATATTATGAAATCTTGCTACTCTCACGCTTAATTTATAGTTCCTGCTAAAAGCTAAGAATAAACGCTCTGAAAAAAGTTTTTCCCAACCGTATTCAGAATCAGGGTTGGCAGGATAGGCCGAACTTTCTTCACAGTTTGGATTATCTGCATCCAATTGGTTGTGTTCTGGATACATACAAGCAGAAGATGAGTAAAAGACCCTTCCAATTTTATTTTTAACACATTCATGGGCAACATTTAGATTGATTAATGCTGAATTATGCATCACATTGGCATCATTCTCACCCGTAAAAATATAAAGTGCTCCACCCATATCAGCAGCTAGCTGGTACACCTCATCATAGGACACATTTTGTTTGTTTTCAAAAGCTTTTTCAACTATGCGAGGGTCTCTTAAATCCCCTTCCATATATTCATCACAAATCAATTGGTGATCCCAAAACTCATGATTTGGCTTTATATCGACTATTTTAACATAGAACCCTTCTTTTTTTAATCTCTTCGCTAAATGGCCACCAATAAAACCGCCACCTCCTAGAACTAGTGCATTTTTCATAAAATTTCAATTATATAATTATTTGATTATGTATCTCTTATTTAATTTGTAATTCAAACAAAGGTCTAAACCTTATTATAACATTTTGTCAAAATTAACATTTTACAGTATAAAAATTCAGCTTTTACAATTTTTATTCTCTGTTGTAATCATCTTCTATTCTAACAATATCATCCTCGCCAAAGTAGGTTCCCAGTTGTACTTCTACAAAAACAAGAGTTTCTTCACCAATGTTCATAATACGATGTTTTGCATCTAATGGAATTTCAATGACATTTCCTGCTGCATGATCCGTATCCACATCATTTAGTGTGATTCTCGCTTTACCTTGAACAATTGTCCATACTTCAGAACGTTTGTGGTGGTATTGATAAGAAAGTCTCCCACCTGGTTTTACTTCAATTCGTTTTACTTTATGTGTTGGTGCATCTTCAAGCACAAAATACTTTCCCCAAGGACGCTCTTCGTGTTCCATATTATTCAATTAGTTTAGTATTTGTTTTCAATAATCTTTGATAAATCTTTTTCACTTCTTGCGATTGCTCAATAGGCATTACTAAGATAGCTTCTCCGCTTTGAATAACCATCGTGTTTTCTAACCCATGTAACTCAACATGAGCTGTTTCTGCAATGACGAGGTTTGAATCTTGGACATAAGCATTTTTTGAAGAAAAATAGTCGAACAATGCTTCAAAAGAACCTAAATCAGACCATTCAAAAGTACCTTTAACCACCTTTATCTTTTTGGAGTGTTCCATCACTGCATAATCAATACTTTCTGATGGAATTTTTTTTGATTCAACAGCATCTAAAAAATCTGTCTGCTTCAAATTCATCACGCTTTTACAGGCCTCTAGAATATCGGGGCGGAATGCACTTAATTCCTCAAGGTATGTTTTGGCTTTAAAACAAAAAATACCACTGTTCCATAGGTAATTCCCAGCCTCCACAAATGATTTTGCTGTGTCTTTATTAGGTTTTTCATGAAATGCAACCACATTGGAACCCTCACTTTGAATGTAGCCATAACCTGTTTCTGGTTTTGTAGGTTGAATTCCAAAAGTTACTAAGTAGTCTTTTTCTGCAAAATCAAAAGCTTCGTTTAGGGCTTTTTCATAGGCTTTTTCATCTTCTATAACATGGTCAGAGGGCGTCACGAGCATAAAATCATCTTCTTCTAAAGATAGTGCTGCAAAAGCAATGGCTGCCGCTGTGTTTTTAGACAATGCCTCTACAATAACTTGGTACGTATTGGTGACGTTTTCTTGTAAAGCACTTAACGACAATTCGTAGTTATCGATATTGCCTACCACCAAGATTTCATCGCAAAACTTTTGGTTATTGTCTAAGGTAATTTCAAATAAGTTTTTCTTATCGAAAAGTGGTATGTACTGTTTGGTTCTAGACTTTTTTGACAAAGGCCATAAACGACTTCCTGAGCCCCCTGATAGTATGACATGAACTTTATTTGACATTTTTTGTTTGTTTAATCGTTTATGCGCTTTACTGCATTGTTTTTTTAAGCTTAGGTTTTATAGGTTTTCTTTGTAAAATGTACTTCAACTATACTCAAAAGAGCTATCGATGACTTCTCGATACGTTTTCAATAGATTTCTGCGAATCTCTTCAAACCAACTGCCTACCAAGGAACTCAGGCAGGCTCGAAATGATAAGTCTTCTGACATCTATTTGGTTACCTTAATGTCCTTAATAGTGTCAATATGACTTTGAAACCAATCGTATCTACTTTGAATACCTACATCTAGATTGATTTGATGACGCCACCCTTCTTGATGCAGTTTAGAGACATCTAATAATTTTCGTGGTGTCCCGTCTGGTTTGCTAGAATCCCATTGAATTTCACCTTTGTGTTTAACGATATGTTGTATGGTTAGCGCTAATTCTTTAATACTTAAGTCAGTTTCAGTACCTGCGTTATATGATATATGACGACGATACTCTTCATTTCGGCCATTAGCATTACCCTTTATTCCCCTACTAATAACAGACTTGCTCTTGTTGATGGCTTTAGCAATTTCTTTTGTGAAAAGCTAGCTTAAAGCATACTTGAAATTGTATATCTCTGTTTATTGTTAAGTTGTTTCATTGCAACTTTATTTTAGCGATTTGAAGCAGTAAACATAGCCTCACTTTCAAAATACGAATGAGAGATTTTCTTCTCTTTTTCTATTTTGAAAAATATTTTAACTCAAATCTGAAAATTGCATTTATTAGTTGAATTCAAGTTTTATTTAAAACCATCTTTTGTAAAACCGCATAAGATTCTTCCTACTTAATTTTGTTTTATTAAAATTTAATTGATTATCAATATGGAAAGCCAATGTGTTATATTGCTTTATTAATGGACTAGATTTCAAGCTCATCTCCCTTTTAGGCTCTATACTTTTAAATCTTGGCCAAATATTTTTTTTAACGTAATCATACAATATTTTATCCTCTTTATTCATGTCCATAATAAAACCAGCATATTTAGCTTTCATTAATTCTTTATCTTCCTTATTTGCTATACTTTGATTGGTGATTATGTTTTTATAATCTAAATCTTCTATATCAAAATAGGTTTTAAATGAATTAATACCGCTTTCAAATTCTTCTGTAATGCCAACCCATTCAAATTTATTTTCAATAATATCTATAGCTTTTTGAGCATTAGCTTCACCGGAGATGAATTTACATTGGTAATTGGAATTTTGGTCTATTTTTTCCCACTCTTCAATATTTAATTCACTCATCCCATTATAACGTTTGTTTTTAAAGTTATTAGACGTAAAGTGGTAAGAATGATAATAATGTGATAAATACCGTTTGTTAGGTTCTCTTAAAAAAGTTGACCACCGAAAGTTATAACCAGATACATTAAAATTAATATGAGGCCTTATACAATGTCCAAATAAAACCTTTGTTATACCTTTTTTCTTATCAAGATCTCTCTCTAGATAATCAGTACTATATCTTGTATCTTCTATACGAGATCCTTTATTAATATATAAAACTTTAGGTCCATAATATTGTGCCAAAGATCCTAACAATGCACTACCCGCTGTTTTCATTAAATGAGAAAATACTATTACATCTTTCATATAGAGAATATTTATTTTATTTTAACTTCCTTAAATTCATTTTCTAAAAACCAATTATAAGTCATTTTTATACTTCCTTCTAAATCAATTTCATGTATCCAACCTTGTTCATTTAATCTTGAAACATCTAATAGTTTTCGTGGTGTCCCATCTGGCTTACTAGAATTCCATTGAATTTCACCTTGGTGACCAACAATTTTTTGTATTTTTTCAGCTAGGTCTTTAATACTCAGGTCTGTACCTGTCCCTACATTATAAAGATGTTCTTCTAGAGGATTTTCTAAAGCATAGTAAACCGCTTGCGCTGAGTCATCTACATGTAGAAATTCTCTTTTTGGACTTCCTGTCCCCCAGAGTTCGACAGGCTCACTCATCCCTGTTTTTCCTTCTTTGATTTTTGCATCGTGGAACTTTCGTAACATGGCTGGTAAAACGTGGGACTTTTGCAAATCAAAATTATCGTGCGATCCGTATAGATTCGTCGGCATTAAACTCACATACTCTTTTCCATATTGTTGACGTATGGCCTGACATGCTTTTACCCCAGCAATTTTGCTATCGCGTACCATTCATTTGTTGGCTCTAGTGCACCTGTAAGCAAATATTCTTCTTTAAGCGGTTGTGGTGCCAATTTGGGATAAATACATGAAGATCCTAAAAAAATAAACTTTTCAACTTTTGTTTGATGTGCTGTTACAATCAGGTTGTTTTGAATTTGCAGATTCTCCATCAAAAATTGATAAGGATACTCTTTATTGGCTAAAATTCCACCCACACGAGCCGCTGCATCAATCACAATCTTTGGTTTTTCAGTTTCAAAAAAAACAGTTACTGCTTGTTGATTTTTTAAATCTAATTCCTTACTTGTTCTTCCTATAAGATTGGTAAAGCCTTTACCCTCTAATGCCCTCCAAATAGCAGAGCCTACCATACTGCGATGACCTGCGATGTATATTTTAGTGTTTTTCATTAAAAACTAAGGTTATTGTTTGAACAATAGATTGATTTATGTGTCTTGAATCTTCTTGAAATTAAAAAGATATTATTTAATCGTACCTAAATAATGTGCTAGGTCACCATGTTGTACCAACTTATTTTTTAAATGTCTTATATAACCAATGACAATGAGTGCAGTAAAACGTTTAAAAAATGCATATTGATATTCTTGCAAAATTTTAGTCTTAACTCAACAAAACATAAAACGAATCATTTTTATTATTTAGATTTGTCGTTAGTAAAACCTTCTAATTTTTGTCTTCGCTACTACATAGCATCTCCTAATTGGGTTGAGGTTACAAACCTGACCTCTGGCCAGCGCTTTAATACTTCTTTTAAAAGTTTTTCTAGAGCTTTTAATCCGTGCTCTCTATTATTTTGAATTAGTGAGCCTATGTAATTTGTTCTGTGAGAGCTAATTACTGCTGGTTTGTTCCATTTAAAAGCATAGTATATGTTGTTAAGACAGTCATTGTGCCAATCTTTATTTGGGGCGTTGGGTTCAAAAAAAGCATTCCTAGTTAAATAAATTTGTCCATGTTTATTTTTTTGTCCGAGCCAATGAAAGTGCTTTTTGAATTTGTTATTACCTCGAGATTCACTTTGTACTTTTGATGCACCCATAAATTTGATGCCTTTCTGCGCTGAAATTTCCTCTAATTGGTTGTTGAACTTTCCATTTGGTGGTACAAAAAATACTGATTTGTAACCATGAATTTGTTCGAATAAATCTAATCCTGTGCTTATAATTTCCTTTTGATTCTGGATATCTTCTACTTTCTCGACATCAAATGCCGCTTGGTAATTGATATTATAGGGTGTTTTTGTATTGATTGCCCAACAGCCTTCATCAAAAGCTAATCGAGTTGCTTTGTCGTTGGCCTGTAATTGTCTTAACCAAACATTAGCATTTAAATGTTCTCGTCCATGAAATTCAGGATAAAATAAGTTTTCATCTATTCCTTGCTTCCACATAGATATGGCATTGCTTTGTCCATAACGTTCTAGAGTAGTTGTGAATGGCTCAAATTCAAATTTTTCGAAATTATTTTCTTTTATTTTGTCAAAATCTGGATTTGCCACTACGCTGACCGCTGTGAATACTGGTGAGTTGCCATCGTTATCTTTAAATTTTGAGAGCGTATCATATAGATGCTCAAAATCTTGCTTAGACGCTAATGTATCTGTATTATTATACCTTTTGCTTTCACCCTTTTCAAGCGAAAGTCCTTTAGATTTTAGTCGTTCTAATGCTGCTAGTGAAGGCATCCTAATACTTCCCCAATCGTCACTTTCAATTACTAAATATTTTTGTTTGACAGATTTGCCAATTATATTTTTGAGGTTATTTACAACTTTAGACATTTTATACTATTTTAAAATTATATTGGAAATAGTTCTTAACTTTTTTATTAAATAAGAGGCTTGCTTTCAATTTAGGCAAGCCTATCTGAAACTTTATAACGCTCACACAATTCAAGGTATTTTCTTGCTCTCATCTTTGGAGAATCAAATTTATTAAGCTGTTCTCTGCCCTCTTGAATAAGTTGATTATGTAGGCTTTCATCTTCAAGTAATTGGATAATACACTTTGCTGCGGAAGTAGCCTCTTTAGGCTTAAAATAAAGTGCTGCATTTCCACAAATACTTTTAGCAAAACCCAAATCGGTCGTAATAATTGGTTTCTCCATCATCATCGCTTCTGGATAAGAAGCTGAGAAACATTCTGCTAATGTTGGTAAAAACAAAGCATCACACTCATTGTATAATGAAGGACAAACCTCAGGAGACACTGGTCCAATATTATAGATTTGCTTATGTTGTCCGATATTTGTTTTAAAATCATTCTCTTTAAGCGTCACTACAAACTCAACATTGTTAATCTCTTTTTGTGCTAAAATTTCAAGTATTTTAGGAATCAATTCTAAATTCTTATGTGGATAATAGGAGGATATACAAATAAATCGAAAGACTTTAGCTTTCTTTTCGGGCAATAGATTAGGATAAATCTTCCAATTTTTATAGTAATTACTTGCAGTATTGGTTACGGTAAACACTTTATCTGTGTGTAATACTTTACGAACCTTTTGGTTTACATCATCAGTTTGGGTGACATAAGCGATGGCATCCCTCTTAAAATAATGAAAATGCACTTTCCTTTTTAAAGCTAATTTCAACTTGGCTTTCCAAGACATCTCTTGAATGTAAGGTGATTCTGGATAAATATACAAGGGCAAATTAAAACCTATGATCTGAGGGGCTTTGGAGTGAAAATAAGTTGGTCCAGTGGTTGAGATGATTACTTCTGGATTGATTTTTAGTTCTAATACACTTAAGGTATTTTGAATTTCTCTAATTTTTTTAAAATTGATAGGTCCAAAATCAAATTCATAAAAGTAAAAATTACTAGGGAAATCTTCTGTTCTTAAGGACTTTCCCACACCATGGCCAATCCATACATGGTAATCATGTTCAGGGAAATTTTTGCACTCGGTAATAAATGATAGCGCCACTTGTATTGCTCCCCCAAAACGTTGGTGCGAAGTATTAATAACGAGTCTCATAAAGTAATAGTTTTATAAAATTCTAGTGCTATTTTATCTGCTTGAAATATTTTCATTTTTTCCTTAGCCTTAAGGCTAAATTCTTCTCTTAGAACTTGATTTTGCATTAAAATTTTTAGTTTTTGTTGAAATAAATCTTTATTACCTATAGGAATTAAAAAACCATTCTCACCATCATCTATCATATCTGATGGTCCTGCCACGCAATCATAAGCGATACAAGCACAACCAGCTGCCATGGCTTCTCCTAAGGCATTGGGAAAACCTTCGGAAGTAGACATGAATGCAAATATTTTGCTCTTGGCTAAATAATATTCAACATCTTTTTGTTGACCTAATAATTTTATTTGTTCGGTTTTCCCCAAGATTTTTACTTGAGTTATGTATTGGCCTAACAAATTTAATTGTTTGGCGTTGCCCCCAACCACTTGTAATTGCCAGTCCTGATTATTAATATTTGAAAAAATGTTTATGAGTTGATCAACATTTTTAGTAGGAATAAGACGTCCTACGGTCAATACTAAATTTTCTTTCTCAACATCAGGTAAATCTAAAACTCTTATGGGGTTCCCAATAATCGCTATATTCTTATTCCAATTGTTATTTTTGGCAATTGTTTCTGCCTGTGATGTCTGGGCAATAAATCCGCTGGCATTGGGGTAAAGTTGATTTCTTAAGGTATTATGAAGTCTTCCCAAATTTTTATTGGGTTGGCTACGGTCAGAAATATAGACTTTATTTTTTTTACCTTTTAGTGACATCAACACTAAATTATTCCACATTTCACCAAAAGATAAGATACAATCAGGTTGAATCCGCTGAATGTTTGTTCTAATAAACCACATAGTCTTTAAAGTAGACCAGTTTCTTTTGGTGTGATCAAACGTAAATTTTGGTCTGAATATTTTTATGTTTTTGTCCAAATCGAATTCTACCACTCTATCTCTACCTATCAATAAAAGAGTAACTTCAATATGTTCCCTTTGCACAAAATCATTGAGCAAAATGGACATTACCCGTTCCATACCGCCAATACCTAGTGAATGAATAATACAAGTTATTTTATACATTTATTTAAAGAATATCATATTTTAATTTCCTAGCCTTTGTTAATATTCGATACTCAATTTTAGTCTTAAGCGTTAAGGATTTTGAACTAGGTGGTATAAAAGTTCAAGTTCTTCTTTATAAGTCTGTTAAGGTTTAGTGTATGAAATTATCCATCGTATCAATTCCAAATAGTCAAAAATATATTTAGGAAAACGTCTTATTTCTTTCATTATTATTCTAAAAACATCAATATTTACATATGATAAATAGGCTTTGTTTGAATCGACGCAAGATAAAATTTAATCATGCGGTTCTTAAACTGTACAATGTCTGTTTAGTTGTGCAACTTTTTTCTTCTGTTGTTCTGGTATATCTTTATTATACATAAACCGCTTGCCTGTTCTTGCCTAGGAGACTTCAGGAATTTTATTTGAAAAATTTTTAACATATTAATACACTTTATCATTCCGTACACTTACCTCTAAAGATCGCATGTAAGCAATAACGTTAGGGCTCGTAAAAATTTTAAAAAGTGGTGCTTTGTCATTAATTACCTCCATACAAAGGTTAAGCATCCGACGCATGTAATGTAATTAATTGTCAATTTCATCCTCTTGATAAGCTTTTTCTTTTTTAAAAATAGTATGATATTTATTGATATCTTCTAAAATTAACGCTTTGGATGCTTTGAATACTTTTGAATTTAATGAGCCAACTTTGTTATTTAATTTATTTTTTTTGGCGAAAGCTTATAAATTTTAATTCCTGAGTATTTTGCACTCCCTAGACTATCACTATAACCCAAACATCATTAATTTCACCAATTTGTGGCATAGCATGAAGATGAAGTCTTGAGTATTTGAAGTCTCTAATAAATAAGGTTATAACAATTAGATATTTTTTCTAATTAGGATGTTATATTTTGGTTAAACTCTAAGTGATAAGCTTTACATTAAGTGTTCCTTTTTTTCTTCGTTTTTATTATCATCAATAAGTTTAATTAGCTCATTGCTACTCATAAATTCAACATTAGGCCATCTTTTAAGGATTTTTTGAATTAGTTCTTCTAATAATTTTAAGTTATGTGTTCTGTTATCCTCTTCAATAGAGCCAATAAAGTTTAACCTGTGACTTGTTAATATTGCAGGTTTTTTCCAAAAGAAAGAATTACTGATTTCATTTAAACAATTTCCTATATTATCATAATTAATAGGCATTTGTGACGGCTCAAAAACACAATTCCGAACTGTATAAGTTTGTTTTAAGCTATTTTTCTTTCCGGTATAAACAGGTTTTAAAGTTGGATTACCCTTTTTATTAGGAATTTTGTGATATCTCATACTTTGAATTCCTCTAATACCAGAATCATGTAATACTCTATAAAGCGATTTTGGAAAGGTATAATTATTAGCGATAAAAGTATCAGATTTAAATCCAAATATGTTTTCAAACATTTTAGTTCCTACCATAATATTGTTTTTGTAAAAATCTAGATGCTCTTCATCCGCTGAGCTAAATGCTGCTTGAATATTTATTCTATTTTCGCCATATAATTCTTTTGGTATACCCCAGAAATGTAAATCAAAAGCAGCGTTCAAAGCTGGATTACTATTTTTTAATTGATTTAGCCAAATAGGTACATTTACGTGTTCTCTTCCATGAAATTGGGGATACATTAGACCATCACCTATCGCTTGTTTCCAAAGATTAAATACATTTTCTTTAGGGTAATAATCCTCGATTGTTTTTGTAAAAGGTTCATAAAAGTATTCATTAAATCCTGTTGCCTTAATTTTGTCAAATTCAGGATTTACCATTACTGTGTTAAAAGTAAATTTTGGATGTGTTCCCTTTTCATCTTTATAGCGACGTAACACTTCAAAAAGTGAACTTAAATCGGCTGAATCTGCTAGTGTATCATACCTGCAATATGGATTTTTATTCAGATTATACCCTAGAGAGATGAATTGTTGCATCGCATTGTTATTGGGCATTCGAATACTACCCCAATCGTCACTTTCAAATACAATTATTTTCCTATTGGTTTTCCAACCAGGAATATTGATTATATTTTTTTTAAATTTGGTTAAGATTTGCATTTCTGTGTTTTAATAATAATTCAACTTAAGCAGATCTCGGTTAAGTAATTCCTCTAATTGTATATTCGATTTTTTATAATGATTCCACAGCTACAATTTTAAGATAGCAATGAGCAAAATTTTATTACCTCGGTTTAAATTCAGAGATTTATTTGCATAAAACTTACATAATAAATTTCTGATTCTTAAACTTACGGGCAATTTTAGGCCAGCAGCTATTGTATGTTGACATAATAAACCTAGATAGTTGTTAACTTGAATTTTTGCTTTTTCAGAAGGGTCATACTCCTGAAATTTTCAACTATTCTTAGATCACTTTTTTGAGTATAGAAAAGCATCGTTTGTATATTTAAGTTTTTCAGGCTAAAAAACTTTTAGCATCATACTTTTAAACTCATAGAATAACAAAATTAATTAAAATTTATGTATGATAGATTTAATTTTTTTGAGTTACACACTTGGACTCTATTTTATATCTTTATGATAAATCGGTTTAGCTATTCCCATTCCTTCAATAGTCTTATGAAAAATACTTTGTTTGAATTGAGATCGATTAATTATAAAACAGAATTCGTCGAAATAGCTTTGCACATGCCATTTGCTAACATAAGTTGGTATAGCCCTTAACCAAGATTTCAACTGCATAATTACCACATGTAGTTCTTTAAAGTTTCTCCCTTTATTACTTAGTTTTTGCTCTATATCGTAGCTTTTATTAAGCGGAGCATAACCTCTCCATTTATCGGTAACGATTTTTGCTGAAAGACTTATATATTCTTTAAGTATTGAAATTAATGATTTCGCTGAATTATCATCTAAAGACTTAACGTACACTATTTTTATTTGATGTTTTACGTTTAATTTTACTACTATTACTGCCTTTTTCTTTTTAGAACCATAGCTTCTGCTTTGCTTTTTTTCCCTCCTACAATAAATTCATCAACATGAACTATTTCATTTAGAGAATATTTTTGACTACTCTTCATTGATTTTCAAACTTTCTGCATAATATACAAAGCTGTGACTTGTCAAATATCATATCTCTTCCCATTTGAATACTAGAAACACTTTTAGTTCTCGTACTTATCTCAAATACGACACAAAATACCTTTTGCAAACCAAATTTTACTTTATGAAATAAGGTGTTTGCTGTGGCATTTTCGACATGATTGCAACCGTAGCAATGATATATAACCCGCTTTTTCACAGCCTTTGGTATGATCACATTTCATACATTTAAAACCATCTTGCCATTTAATTTTAGCTAAATATGTTTTACAAGCATCATCATTTGGTAGTTCATTTACAAAACTAGGTATATTTTGAACTTTGAATACTTTCATAACCATTGTTTTTATTGAGAATAAGATATGGAAACTAAATGACTAACTCAATAAATTGATTTTTTTGAGTTGGGGTTTTTAACCAATACTTCAATAGTATATAGCTTGAAAACAAATCATTAATGTAAATCTTCAATTAAACTATAATATATTTTATCATAATGAATTAATTCTATAGAGTCAGAAGATGTTTCTATTTTCTTTTCTTTTCTAATTCTGATATTGGGTATGTTTTTTATTAAAATCTTACTATACCATAAACCTTTAAGAGATTTTGAAAATGGGATTTTATGAATGATTATTGAAATTTTTTGTTTTAAAGTCATTTCCTTAGAATATCGCTGTCTATTTTTGTTTTTTGAAATATTTGCTTTTTCAGGATTAACTTTAATAATATTATCCTCCTTAAGATTATTGATTATTTCATTTAATCTATAATAACCTGTGATTAACTTGTTGTAATCTATTAAAATTATTATGACTATTTAAAGCATCTACTACCAGTTCGAATTTATATATTTCACAAGTTTAAATAATTATTTCCTCAGAAATTGGAACATTAACATTTTTATTGAGATCTCTAATTATTAACTTTAAAATATAGTCTTGACATCAGAAACTAGCTTTTGAGTAAATCCATTTTCTTTTCATTTCTAGGTAGAAAGGCACCATAATATTTAATTTTTTGATGTTTTAAGTCTTGAAAGAAAATCTGTAAAGAGGATGTTGTTGTTTTTGGAGAACCCAAATACAAAAATAAATTAGCCATCTTAACGTTTTTTAAAAATTATTTATTTCGTTTATTATAATAGATTGCAATAGGATAAAACAGCAAACAAATTAGTTTATTTGAGTTTTTTTCTATTTTAGGTAATATCTGCCAAATGGACTTTCCTGATAAAATACCATGAGAAACACAAGCACCAACCCCTCTATATCTTCTCTTTTTATTTTTAATATGATATTGAAATTCATTCACCCAAGTTACATGATAATTAAAAGTCATATTTGGGTTAGACTCTCTATTTGAAGTTGCTGTTATTGAAGTTTCAACGTTTGTATAATATGTCCTTAATACTTTGTTTATAAATATACTTTGGTATTTCATACCAAATTTCCCCCACAACCATGAGCTTGATTGGCCATTTGGTTTTTTTGTTGGTAATGGATAAAATTCCCTTAAATAGTCTGTTTTCCAACATTGAAACTTTTCAGCCTCATTTCCGAGGTCAAAAAATTGTACCCAATAATTAGAAATAAACTCATCTTTAGGATATTTTTTTCCTACGAGTTTACCAGTCTGATCTTTAGCTAAGGCATATATAGAACCAATATTTGGACTATTATATTTGGTAAAAAGAGAATCAAATGTTTCTAGAGCATCTTTGCTTATTTCATCATCATGCCCATAAAGAATAAAAAATTCACCATTAGCATCACTTATAGCTTGATTAATATTATTATACAAACCTTGATTTTTTTCTAAATCATGAAAAATCACAGGGAAATCTACTGTTTCTGAGAATTTCTTAATTTCATGACTAGTTTTATCAGTTGATGCATCATTTATCACATACCATTCAAAATTCTTAAAAGTTTGCTTTTTAAGACTATCAAAAACCCTCTTTATAAATTTTTCTGAGTTATAACAAGGAGTAACAACTGTAAAACGATATTTTTTCATTTATAATGTATTTAAATTTCATAGAAATTTATGCTTAAACTTCTATTTTCAATATTTCCTATTTTTTGATTTTATTCTGTCAATCTATCCAATTTAATGGATAGCTTCTTTACTCCAATTTCTGACAAATGATTGGAATATTCAGCACAATTATCAGCAATTACTACTTTTTTAAATAACCCTAAAAGTATTTGTCTTAGTCCGTCTGCTGCTAAGTTAGAGTCAAATTTTCTTTTTTTATAGAACTGAGGAAGTAAATGTGTCGCCCATTCAATTGGCCCTGCAACTAATAAAGGAAAAAAACTAACAAAAGCAGAAAATGCAATAAGATCTTTTGTTGGTTCTAAGTTTTTTTTGTAAACATCTATGTTATAACTTAAGGTTTGAAATGTATGGAAACTTATTCCTACAGGTAGTATTATATTTAATCTATTTGGACTTATTTCTTGACCAAAAAATCAAAATACTGTGATAAAATTATCTAGAAAAAATATTATAATATTTGAAAAGTCCAAAAAAAAATTAATTAAAATACTAATGCATAATAAAAATTTTCATCTCTTTATATATTCATTTTTTAATAATCTTCCTACAGTATAATCAACTAATGTACTGGAGACGATTAAAGACAGGGATTTCCAATCCCTCCAGCCGTAAAACAGATAGCTTGCAAATACAATTAGTAAGTTCTGCAGTTTTAAATTTTTATTAGTTACAAACCAATAAAGTACAAAAACAATAGGTAGAAAAAACGCAAAGTCAATCGAGTTAAAAAACATACAAATCTTGTTTTTTTATATTTGAAACTAGCTATTGGAGTTTAGTTCGGTGTAAAAAAGTTTAAGATGAACAGAAGCTTAAGTTATAATCTAACGACAATTAGTTCATTTTAAAAAATAGTGGTTTTTACAGAAATAATTGTAAAAATGATTTAATATTAATAAGATAGCCTTTTACAAACCCTTCTAAGCAGTAAATAATTTGTTGATACAATTAAAATATGCACTTAACTTAAAAATCATTTAAAACTTTTATTACTTGATCTTGTTCTTCTCTAGTAATTACTGGACTTAATGGAATACTTAATACTTCCCGGTGTATTTGCTCCGTAATTGGGAAACTAAAACTATTCCAAGCTTTATAAGCTTGTTGTTTATGTGGTGGTATGGGGTAATGTATAACCGTCTGAATACCATTTACAGTTAAGTAGTCTTGAAGCTGATCTCTTTGTTCACAGCGAATAACGAATAAATGAAAAACATGATTGACGGTCTCTTTGTCCCATTTTGCTAAATTGATTTTGGGATTGGTAATGTGTTTAGAATAATAAGTCGCTGCTTTGCGACGCTTTATAATATCCTCATCTATATATTTCAGTTTAACATCAAGTATTGCAGCCTGTAATTCATCTAAGCGACTGTTAATACCTGGCAACGAATTATGATATTTTTTTTCACTCCCATAATTTCCTAATTGACCTATGAGTTTTGCAAGTTCCTTATCATTAGTGGTAACTGCACCCGCATCTCCTAAGGCCCCTAAATTTTTACCAGGATAAAATGAAAAACCGGCTGCTATGCCGAAACTACCTGCTTTTTTTCCATGCTCAGTCCGAGCACCATGTGCTTGTGCAGCGTCCTCTATTAATAATAAGTGGTTTTCTTCACAAAAGCTACTTATATCCTCAGCCAGTTGTCCATACAAATGAACACTTAAAATAGCTTTGGTACTATGTGTTATTTTTGATTTAACTCTATCTAAGCTTAAATTAAAACTAGTCTCATCAGGCTCTACTAAAACAGGTATTAAGCCGTTTTGAGTTAAAGCTAAAATACTTGCTATATAGGTATTTGCTGGCACAATGACTTCGTCACCTTCTTCTAGCTTTCCTTGTAAAATTAAGCCTCGAAAAATTAGAATTAAGGCATCCAATCCATTGGCAACACCTATACAATGATTGACACCGCAGTAGTTTGCGAAGTTAATTTCAAAGTCTTCAACTGCTTTACCTTTAATGTACCAACCTGAATCAATTACTTTCTTAATAGCTGCTTCTATTTCAGATTGGTATTGTAAATTAATGGCTTTTAAATCAAGAAATTTTATCATTATTTAAGTTTAATTAAATTTTCACTTTCATATTTATAATTGAAACCATCTTCACCAAGCAAAGCAACACTTACTCTAATACTATCAGGAGTGATATAACCAATTAACTTAGCTGGATTTCCTATGACAACTTGATGTGCTAAAACATTTTTAGTTACTACTGCGCCAGCACCTATCATTGCGTATTTACCTACGTTTATACTCGGTAAAATAGTAGCGTTTGCTCCAATTGAAGCAAACTGTTCAATGATGATATGTGGAAATTCTACTGGATAAACTTTTGATCTTGGTTTTTTGTCATTTGTAAAAGTTACGTTTGGTCCAATAAAAACATTGTCTTTAATTCTTAAGCCATCCCATAGTTGCACACCAGACTTAACGGTTACATTATTACCAATTTCAACATCATTTTCCACGAACACATTACAATTTATATTGCAATTTGAACCTATTATAGCCCCTTTCAAAACTACCGAAAATTGCCAGATATCTGTATTTTCACCTATCGATTTGGATTGCACATCTGCTAGATTATGTATCATTTGAATTTGTAATTTATAAATTCATCAAAGTCTCTTATATAATCATCTTCAACATAAATTTCAGATGCCAAACAAAGTAAAACAGCGTTATGAGAAAATTTAATTGTCCTCCAATACATTTTCGGTATGTACAATCCTTTTTCAGGTGAATCTAAAATAAAATTTAGTTTTTCTCCATTTGGATTAATTAACTCGAACTCAATTTTACCACTTACAGCAAAAATACACTGCTGCAAAACTTTATGGGCATGATGTCCTCTTGTAACTTGGTTAGGTGTATAATACGTCCAGTATACTCGTTTAATTTCAAAAGAAATTTGATTTTGATACTCAGCAACGGTTATATAACCTAAGTCAGAACTACCTATTGACTTTAAGTTAAATACATGCGGTTTGTTTGATTCTTGTATCACTTAGTTATTGTTTTTAATATTATTGTGAAATGTAATCTAGATTAATTTACAGCAACTCAAGTAAATTTTACAGCTGTTTTTTTATTAATTTAAATACTTTGCAAAAATGCTTTGATATATTTATTTCTTTTACTATTTTAATGTATATATCTATGTGATTGGATATGTCTTTGCTGTTTGATCATCATATTTAATTTAAACAATTGACTTTAAGAATATGATTTGATTTATATTAAACTTTAAATTGAGAATTTGTAAATACTGTAGTTTTTAGTGAATTTATTTAAAGCAGCTAAAAAATTGCGTCCTTTTCATCTACACTAAACCAAATTAACGTTTAAGAAATTATATCAGCTAATCATCCACTATCTATAAACTCAACGACTGGGTATTTCTTAACCAATTGTTGTAAAACCTCTCTCAGCATTGCTAGGTTTTATCTTTGTGATTTTGGTCTAGCCTGCCTGCATAATTAATACGATGACTTCCAATAATGGCAGGTTTTTTTTGTCAAAAGCAGTTTGTATTTCTTTTAATGTTGAATTAACTCAGTCTTTATGCGGAGCTAAATAAGGTTCGAAAAAGCCATTCCTAGGCGCATGGATGATACCACTAGATTTATCTCTTTCACCTATATAATGAGGTTTCCTGTTATAATTGGTTTTTTTATAATGCCTTGGCTCATATTGTAACTTGATGCCTTGCAGTGTCTTTATTTCTGCTAGCATTAAGTTAGGATGAATATCTGAATGCCATGTATAGGCTAGAATAATAAAGCTTTTTGTTTTAAAACTAAATTGGTTTTAAAATTTTTTCGCACTGTCTAACACCTACTTTTTATGGTAATCGATTTCAGCTTCCACATTATAAATATCTAAAGATGCTTGTAAATTTAAACGGTTTTGTTTTACGAGCGCTTGATAAGGAATTCCCCAAGTTTCCAAATCAAAAGCTTTTAGCAATTCTTTATTTCCTGCTCTTAGTTCAGCTAACCACGCCAAGGCATGAAGATGTTCTCTACCATGTAATTGAGGTATAAATAGTTTTTTTTGTACCCCGTTTTGCCAAAGACCAAATAAATCTTCTTCTTGGCTATATTCCTTTAAGGTCTCTGTAAACTGTAAACGGTTTGTAATAAAATTCCTCAAAATTTGAAGCTTTATTTACCTCGAAAGCGGGTTTGAAACCCATAGGCAGTTAAAAGCAGGATTTCTTTTAGCATCTTTAGCCGAAACAAGCACATCAAATAAAGCTGTTATATCCTCAGCTTTTAAACTACTGTCTAATTGAGTGTATAGAACACTGGTTACCACACTTATTATCTCATTTAATTTATCTGGTGTTTTTTTATCTTTAGTTCTTATACTTCCCCAATCGTCTGATTCAATGATTAGAATTTTACTTTGGATTCGCCAACTTGGAATATTAGATAGGTTTCTGATTATATTTTTTAACCTTAAAATCTACTAATTTTTAATTCTTTTTCAATCAAAAGCTGGATTCAAGTCTTAAATATACGATCCCATTTTTTATAAGACTCTTCGTAAGAGAACTTAGTTACGTGTTCATAACCGTTGACGGCTAATTGATTCAACTTAGAAGAGTTCATTATCAAATCTTTGGTTTCCTCTACATATTTATCGATATTAAAAGGAGTAACTAAGATGCCATTTTCATTATGTATCACAATGTCTAGAGCCGCTGCATACGAGTTAAAGAGCACTGGCACGCAACCAAAGCTTTGGGCTTCGACCAAGACATTTCCAAAACCTTCATACGCAGAAGTCATGTGAAAAATTTTAGCTCTTTTATAATATTCGTTGGGGTTATCTTTACCAAAGAAAATTACTCTGTCTAGCTTATGTGCTTTGCAAAAGGCTTCCATTTTGTTCCTTTCTTCACCATGCCCAACTACCCAGAATTTCCAATCTGGAATTTCACCATGTAGCTTTTTCCAAATTTGTAGCAAAAGGTCCACTCTTTTCTGAGGAACATTTAGACGTCCCACGAATAACACGATATTTTCTTTATCTAAAGTAGCAATATCTAATTTCGGCCTTTGGAAAGGATTTCCTATACCGAAGATTTTAGCATCAAATTTTTTAAGTGAAGGTGCTAGAAAAAAGAGTTCAGGCTTAAATCTTTCAGATAGCATCACGAAAGCATCAGTGTTTTTAACAATAAAACGCAGTTCAATATTTTGTTTTAAAATATGGTATCCTAAAATAAATTTTCTGGTAAGGAAGATATTTAAAAAATCTATTTTTTTACTTTTAAACAGTTCTTTTATAATGTCTTTATGGTTGCCATAGAAATTGAGCGGGTTGATCCGCAAGGTATTGATCATCTTTGTTTTTAATGGTTTATTTTTAAGTAGTAACTTGGTTAAACTCAAAGAATATCCCTTTTGATTTATAATAAAATCAACAGCCTCTTTTTCTAAAATAATTTTTAATTGATTTTCATCTTTTATATTAATATAATAAAGTGTGATCCCTTCAAAATCTTCTTGTGCAGTGGCGTGGTTTCCAACAGAAATAATAATGGAATAGTGTTGGTTTGATTGAAAAATCTTAGCTAACTTAGATGAGCTCCTTTGAACCCCACCAGCATTTGGATCCAATTTTTGAGTTAAAAATAGTGCAATATTCATAGTCGATTAGTTTTATAAAAATATTCCTATAGCCGTTCGTATTGAAAAGTCGTCATCTCCCAAAAACCAAGACACCTGTGGAAGAAAGACAGAAAATAGACTAAAATTTTCGAGTAAATAAGAAACTTGAAACAAAAACATCGGGATAGAGAAAATTAAAAACAAACTCAAGCCTTTGTTTAGGCAACTTATACTCTTTCTACTCCAATTGCAACTTTTTAGAGTTAACTGTAAATGAATGGCTGCAGCCAAAATAAAAAGAGAGGCTATCATTTTTGCTCTACCTTGTATTGATGGTGAGAAGTCTAAAAAATTGGCGAGAGTATATATACCAATTCCTACTGAAATAAGAGAAATTAAATTAGGATCTGCTCGTTTATTCAAATAAAAAAAGAGTAATATTAAAGTTAAACCTACAATATTAAAAGTCTGATAGAAACCTGGCCCATACCTTTTATAAAAATTTTGACTCCCTGTTTCTTGCTTATCATTTCTTTCACTATATCTTTCAGCATCTGCTTCCGAAGCTATAACATTTGACTGTGTCTGATTTTCAACTAACGATGTTTGAGGCAAATAAGACTCTATGCTAGTAAAACTAAGGGAGGCAAAAAATGATATTATGTATACTGATATTAAGATATACTTTCTATATCTTAATAAATAGGCAAAGGCAGCGGGGATTATAAAAACCACATAAGAAAAGTGTACAATTATTGAAAACAGGATAATGAAAAGATATTTTTTCTCTTTTGTTAAGGCAAAGCTGTAGGTTCCATAAAAGAAAACCCACATCCCTGTCCACATACGTATGGAATTTAAAGCACCAACACTCCTTATAAATAAAAACAAAACTATAAAACCAATTAGAATAGCCCCTTTTTTTGTGGTTAAGTGGTTCTTCAAAACCAACAAGACCGATTTAGTGAAAAAATAACCCAATACAAAACCAGAAAATACATGAATTAATTCTGGGGCTTGTAAAACGGATGCGGACAGATAGGAAATGCTATGCATGTAAATATCTTTTGCTCCTTCCACTTGCTGAAGTGCTAATAACTGAAAGGTTTGAATAAAAAAGTCTGCTAATGAAAGATTGAGGTATTCCTCTTTCGCATTCATAAGGTGAGAATGCCCATCTGAACCTGGTCTGTAAACATATACACTTCCTACAATTCCCATAAATAAGGTCCCAAAAAATGTAATAAATTTTTCGCTTTTACTTTTTAATAAGATGATGATACCAAAAAGAGGGGACACTAAAAAAAGTAATATTAAATTACCTTTTTGAAAATTATTCGTCATTCTAAATTTTAATTTGTGTGCTATATTTTATTTATCTGGCAAGATACTCAATAGCTTTTCTTGGATGCTAAAATAGTCAATAGCCATTTGGAAACGTTCTAAAATTACTTCAGTTCCGGGTTGGTCTTTAGGTTTAGTCTCGTTGTTTTGAGGTATGGCTATTCCTAAATTATAGGAAGTAGGTACTCCCAAGCAGAGCTGTTTTGTATCAACTGCATGTGCTGCCGCCCAGAACCAAAAATCAGAGCCTCTACCTGGCACAATACGATGGACAGCTTCCATATGGAGTACACGTTCATCTAGACTCTTTGGCGGATAATAAATGCCTCCCCATCCTATTAAATATACCTGCTCTGATGGGGTTGTTTTTGAAGCGGGAAGTTTTTCCCTGTAATACATGTGTACTTTGCTATCTTTTTTAAGCATTGCCTTACCTACATAGCCAATAACTGAATTTGGTGATTTCTTAGCTTCTGTAATTAATCCTTCTAGTAAATTTGGATGATAAATAATATCATCATCTAAAGTGATAATACTAAAGTGTGGATATTTCTCGATGACTGGAATCAATTTTTTAACGGCATAGGGATTGTCTTTTACCCATAAAATTTCTAGTCCTAAATTTTCAAGCTTTATTAAGTGCTTTGGCAAACCTTGTGGGTAATCCTCTTCAGATAAGACCAAGATCCATTTTTTAGGCAATGAATTTTGCCTTTTTAAGGCTTCATATACGGCAGTTAATAAAGGGTCTCTTTTCGGGTAACTCGCGATGGAGACCACAAAATTAGCTTCAGGATTTACGCGAAAAGGAGTTTTGTTCACTTTGGCTAAAAAATCATATTTTTTAAAAATTAAGAAGTTTCTTATCGTAACTAATTTTTGTTTTAAAGTTTTTACCACTTTTTAAATTATTTGTAGATTATTATTCTCTAAAGTCTTTACAAAAGCATGAAGGGATTCTTGATTCTCAATTTCTATGACTTTTTTAAAATAATTTTGACATTTATTGCTGTAGACATCCGCGAAAATATTCAGCAAATATTTTGAATATTATGTTGTTTACCATTATTAATAGGATCAAAATAAAATATTTTGTTTTAAAGAATACTCTCTCTAGCAGTGCCTTAGAATTGTCTGTAATTATAAAATAAAAATTATTATTTTATAATATTTATAACTAATTTATCAAAACCATTAATTGAGTCAAATCTTGTTTTTTTTTTGTTTTTCATTAAATGGATCATGGAATAACCATCATGACCAAATATGCTGGCATACATGAGTAAGGATGAAACAAAGCCTACCACTTTCAAGTTTTGAGAGTTTAAAAAAAGCCCTTCTGCTAAAGTGTTATTAGGAATAATATTAAATTTAAAACCTAACTCATCTAGCAAGCCTGTTAACCTTGAATCCAGATCTTTTTTAGATGGTCTCAACTTTAGGTATATTTCACTATTATCTTTCGCAATAACAAGCCTCTTGAAAGTGAGTCCAAGAATTCTCTTATACTCTTCATCAGTTATTCCATATTTATCGGGATAGGTTTCCTCAACTATTACAATAGCATTATTTAATTGAATTGATGATGATAGTATATTTAGTTCTTCCTTGTCGAAATTGGGCTTAACCTGAATCTTTTGGGCAGAATTGATTTCTGGGTAGCAATAATTGCTTAAACAATAATAACTTCTAGTTTTTTCATATTGATAGGACTGCGAATGGTATGGTAGTGAATGCAAGGCTGAGGTATAGCCACGAAGTAACCTAAGGACTTCTCTTAAAGTGTTAGGATATGTTTTGTTTCTGAATTGATCTGAAACAGCAGTTCTTGTAAAATCCTCTAAGGATTGGGGTAACATATAGCTGTCGGTTCCTTCTTCAAAAAAATGAAAAGCTTTACAATTTTCATGAGTCACCAATAACTTTTGGTAAGTATGCATGATATCAACATAGGCTGTAAACTTACTTGAACCAATTATATCTTTAACGTAAAAATCAAATGCTTTTCCAACATTAAAACTAGCGAATTTAGACCACCAAGACTGGTTAATCTCTGAAAATGCCGGTATCACCATACCAAAGGGGATAGGTAAGGTATAGTTTGATGAAATAACCACCACATCTTCTTGATTCAATTTTTCCTGACTTACGATAGAAAAGGCCATTAGAAAAGTGATGGGTGAATGTATAGTGAATATGTGCTTCATATTATAGTGTTCAGGAATCTTAATTGCGAAACTTTAACTCTACATCGCTCTTAGCCATTAAGCTGCGGTTAGTATTGTACGCCATAAAATATATATTATTAGCACGTGCCGCTTCATAATCATTTATTGCATCTCCAATTAAAAGAGTCTTAGATAAATCATAAGCCATCGCTTTGAGTAAATCTTTAACAATTTCATTTTTAGGCTTTGGAGAACCATGAATACTGATGAAATTGTCGGATATGCCTAATTTAGAACATAAAAATCTTAATTCTTCTTGGTCTGAACCTGAAGCAATATGGAAGTTATATTTTTCTACATTACTTTTTATGAAGGAAACTGTTTCTTCAATAAGTATCTCTTTATTCGTCATCAGTTCTTTCATTATTCTACTGAACTTTTCTGCATAAATTTTAATTGTTTTGTCATTTACATTTTCTTTTCTAATTTCTTCAAAAAAGTAATGAAATTTCACATACCTAGAGAGTCCCCCATTTTCCCTGTGGAACTCAAGCAATGCTTTTACTTCATCTTTAGGAAAAGTCGCAAGAACCGCTCTAAATCCTTTTTCTCTAATGGAGTTTGATTCAACAATTACGCCATCAAAATCCCAGATGATATTTTCTATCTTTGGTTTTGCGCCCATGCTATCATTTTTTTTATACCTGTAATGTGTTTGATTTTAGGTTTCCACCCAAAATCTTTCATCAAACTATAATTAGAACCAAATATGCCGAATTGATCGCCCTGTGTCCCTTCAATTTCCTTTACCGATATATTACCTAAAACAGCTTTAATAGAAGTAATCATCTCCTTAACCTTCACGGGATATGCATTTGCCACATTGTATACACTGTAGGGATTTGATAAGTCTGTAGTTACTAATAGGGAAACCACTTCCACTACATCATCAATGTAAACTAAGTCTCTAAAGCGTTCTAGGCTTCCTTTTACTTTTATTTGGCCGTCTTTGAGGGCCTGTGCTAGATATATACTAAGCATACCTTGCTTTAGATTAGCGAGGTTCTGCCCGGGTCCATAAACATTAAACAGCCGCAATGAAACCACTTTTAAATCACTATTGCTATAAATGTTTAAATAGTGTTCACTAGCTAGTTTTCCAACGGCATATAAGGATTTAGGCATTGTAACGGATTCTTCTGTTACTGGCAAATTTTCATGGTCTCCATAAACAGACATACTGCTAGCATAAATAAATTTTCTTATGCCCTTAAGTTTGGCATAATTCAATAGAAGTAAGGTAGATGTGGTATTACTTTTTTGATCAGCTAATGGATCATTAAAACTCACTTCTCCTGAACTTTGACCAGCAAAATGAAGAATTGTGTCAACATTATAGTTTTGAAGTTGACTTATGGTTTCGGGATCACCACAATCTCCTTCAATTAAAATAGTATTCTTAGGTAAATTAGACCTGTAACCCGTAGAAAAATTATCTATAGTTAATGTCTTGAAACCCAAATTATTCAAGCTATGGGCTATTGCTGAACCGATAAAACCGGCTGCTCCAGTTATTAAAATCATACTATATTATTTTTTATTAACCACTCTTCAGATTTTTGAATATCTTCTAAGGAGTGAACATCAAAAGCTTCTTCCACTTCAAAATGTTTAATTTTATCTCCCATAAATGTCCATGGTTTTTGTCCTTTAGCTCGATCAATGGTATCTAGGTTTAATACCCAAAAATTATGGGAGAGAAAGTAAGCGGGTGTTAAATCTTGTCTATTAGTACTTATAAATTGATTTGAAAAATCAAAAAACGGTTCTAGATATCCATCCTTATTAAGTCTTTTACACCTAAAAGGGTGATGGTCCATTTCCTGATATACAGGGACTGCTGCCGTAGCATGATTATCATTTAAAAGTAACTCAATACAAGCATCTATCCACTCTGTTTTGATAGTTACAGAATTAGCAAGCATTACGACCAATATTTTGGGTTGAGCGCCATTTTCAGTCATTACTTTTAAGGCATGGTCTATGGCATCAATATGTTGAGAAGTAGGAAGAGCTAGTTCTTCAGGTCTTTTTATGCGCTTATATTCGTAAGTTTCTGCTGCATTTAAAATTTTCTCACAATCACTAGATACCCAAAGTGAATTAATGAATTTTGAACTTTTAGCGGCATTAGCTGGATATGAAAGCAAGGGTCTTTCCAAAACTGGAAGAACATTTTTATCAGTTAACGTATTGTTGCCCCTACCTGTCAGTAAAGCTGCTATTTGCATAATTCTGATTTTAGATTTTTTAACCCATTTATAAACAAATTGATATCTACTGAATAAGCAATGTAATCGAAACCATTATTCACTAAAAATTGATAAGTCTCTATAGTATCTGCAAAGGAACCTAATCTGATATTTTTAGATTTTGCCATATCCTTGATTTTCATTATTTCTTTTTTAACTTTTGGGTGCGAAATTTGGCCTGGAAAACCCAAAGATTGTGATAGATCATAGGGACCTATAAACAAAATATCGAATCCTTTTAAGGATAAGATCTCCTTCAAATTTTCAACCCCTTCTTTACCTTCAACTTGTAAAATTAAAAGATTTTTATTTGATTCTGTGAAATATTCTGCTTTGTTTTTTTCACCATAAGAAGCTGCAGAAACAAATCTACAAACCCCTCTATTTCCAATTGGATAAAAGCGAGAAGCATCAATTGCTGTTTTTGCTTCTTCAGCTGAAGAAATATTAGGGACTTGAACACCAAGAGCTCCTGCATCAAGAGCTGAACCTATCAAATTATGATTATTTCCACTCACTCTTACTATTGGGTTGATTTGACCTGCTTTAGCAGCTCTTATATGATCATAAAGCCTTTCGCGTTGGACTGGTCCATGCTCTTGATCAATAATGACAAAATCTAAACCAGACAAACCAATTGCTTCAATAAAAGAACTGTCTGTTGTTTTTGAGAATATCCCTAGCATATTTTTAAATTTAAAATCGAATGTAATTATTCTTAAGCATCATAAAGCAAACCACCTGTTTGACTAAACAAAAAAACTTGTTTTGGCAGCAATAATTTATAGTTAGTGTCTGGTTGGAAACTTAACAATATTAAAATAGACTTAAAAAAATCTGTTTTAATATTGTTCTTGTCAGCTTATGTTGCATTTTAACTGGTTCAATACTACTGGCAAGCTTTGTGCAGCGTAATGACATGTGGCACATCTCCTATATAAATAGAATTAAAATATTTCTGATCCTGAAAACAATATGGAATTAAAATTTTCTATTTAAGACCCAACAATAGATATTTAATTCTGCATTAATTTTAATGCTCAGATCTTCAAATAAATATCTTGACCCAACATGTTTAAACTAGATTATGTATATATGTATATTCTAAATTTTAGAATATACAGAATCTCCCTTAAGCTCAGTATATTTTGTTGGAGTAAGGCTTACTAATTGAATGTTAAAATGATCTTTAATCTTAGAAAATAAGTGCTGGTTTTCTAAAAACAACTCTTGTTCTTTTTCACCTATATGATTTCCACTATACCCATCATATCCTGTTATGAACACCTTTTCAATTTTTAATGCCAATATACTTTGTAAAGCTAATGCTGTATGAGAATCTCTGTATAAGTCTGTAAACTCAACGCTTTCCAATTCAAAAGCATTATCTGTTAAGGATTTTGGAATATATGTCCCCATTTCTCTAGGATATGGAGGTAAAATACACTTCCCTTTGATATTACTACCTTGAAAAACTTCTTCCAAACGATGACCTTCATTACCCACTAAGCAAAAATATTGGTCATTAGGTACATTCTCAAAGGACAAGGCATTTTTAGAACTTGCATGAATTACTATGATATTTGGATTGTTTATTAAAAAACGATCTATGGATTGTGTGTGGCTTGTGGCACTAGGACCACCTCCAACAATTAGTGCTCCCGCATAGGTTTTTTCTTTACCAAAGTCTAATTCAGGCAATTTAGTGTTGTCAACCTTACCTTGACTTTGGTTATTCAATGCACGTATGATCGAATTAAATGAGTAGTACCGCTTGCTTACCCATTCCATGACTTGCTTTTGCGGAAGGGAATTGGCTCCAGAAACCATATAGGGTAAATTTGTACCCCATTCATAGTGTTTTTGTAATTTTGTAAAATCATCTACTGTTTTACTTAATTCATTGTATGGAAAATCCAGTAGACCTTTTGCATTTAAAACCGTTAGCAACAATTCTGTTTTAAGATTACCAGCACCGCGACCCATTCCAGTTACAGTGGCGTCTACTATATCTATCCCTTCATGAATAGCCGTTAACGTATTGGCCAATGCCATTTCTAAGTTATTATGACCATGGAATCCTAGTTTCACTTTGGTCTTAGAACGCACTAATGCAATAGTGTCTTTTACGTCTTGAGGATATACTCCTCCAAATGAATCCACCATATAAAAGTAATCTGCAACTTCGTCTACTTTTGGAATTAATTCTAAAAATTCTTTTTCATCTGCCCAAGTGGACATATACATCACATTGAACGCTACTTCAAAACCCAAACGTTTTACCTCCGCCGCTAAACTTAGAGCACGCTTAAAGTTTTTAGGATCAATTGCCATTCGCACCATTGTAACTAAACCTGTTATAGGACTCAGTAAAGATTCTGCATCTGCTGCACGCACATCTTTTTCGTTCAATATAATCACAAGCTTTTTCTGACTAATGCTTTTTAAGCGCTGAAGTGTTTCTACAGGACAATAGAAATATTCTCCCAAATATTCTCCCATGGGTTGAGAACGATAACCAACTTCTAAGTATTCTACTGGTAGTTGATTAAAACTTTCTAAATAGGTTTTAACGATGTCTTGGTCAAAATCCCAATTGGTATAATAACCACCATCTCGGATGGTACAGTCAAGTATTTTCATATTAATTTAGTCTTGAATTTTTATTCCTTGAATTTTTAACTATAAGATTTAAAATTTTATCAAAAAATTTATCACGTAATTTTTATGCTCATCTTATTTCTTAATGAATTAAAACTAGTGTTCTATTTTAATATTTTCTTATGAAAAATAAAGGCTCTTTTTTTATTTTTTGATTTGTTTATGAGTATTAAAAATATCCACATCAATCATATGCATTAGAGTTTAAGGATTTTTTTTAATTCTAACATATTTTAGAGCAGAAAGGTTAAGTATATAATCATACTTTTTATCTGATTTTATAAAAGCATTATACTCTAATGATCTAATGTGGAAGTTTGAAAATCAGCTTCTATATAACCAAAAGAGTTGTGGATATTTTTTACTAGCCTTACTAGATTTTCTTTTTAATATTTACTTTATATAATTTAAATGGATTTTTTTTGAATATTTATTTAGTTACAGCTTGTTTAATATAATCGGCTTTACTAAGTATGAGAAAAAATTACTAACAAATTTTAATCTTCGTTAATAATGTTTTGAAATATCATTTTCAAACAGTTCTTTATTTCGACCTGCAAAAGCTATAGTTTCATTTTTTTATAATTGTTGACTACTAATCATTGTCGCAAACTCAGATGAATTTTCAATTAGTGTTTTATAGTCACCTTTTGCTTTAATCTCACCTTTATCTAATAAAACTATTTGATCACAAGTTTTGACAGTACTTAGTCGATGGGCGATCATAATTATGGTATATTCTCCTTTTAAATCATCAATACTTTTTTGGATATTTTTCTCTGTTTTGGTGTCCAAAGCAGAAGTAGCTTCGTCCATAAGCAATATATCTACGTCCTTGTATAATTCTCGGGCGATGGATATACGTTGCTTTTGGCCACCACTTAAAGTCACCCCATTATTACCTATCCTCTCCTCTTCCTTATCGGATAGATCACTTATAAAGCTACTCAGTTGTGATTTTTTTATAGCTTCTTGAAACCTTATTAAGTTTTCTTCATTCTTTTGGTCCCATAAGGTGACATTATTAAACAAAGTATCATCAAATATAATAGGTTCCTGAGTGATATAGCCAATGCGTCTTCTATAATTTACTAGCTCTATGCTGTGTATTGATTTTTGATTGATCAATAAATCTCCGTTGCTTGGTTTTAACAAACCTGCGAGAAGGTTGATTAAAGTAGTCTTCCCCGAACCACTTTCTCCAATAAACGCGATACTTTGTTTTGGTTTAATATTTAAATTTATGTTTCTTAAGACGGTGTTCTTTTTATTATAAGAGAAGCTAAGGTTTTTAAATTCAATGTTTTGAATTGAACTTACTTTATCATCACCATTTACTTCAGGGGAAGCTTGTAAACTTTTAGTAAAACTTTTCATATTATCTATAGAACCTGAAAAGCTTAAAAACTTGTTGTAAGACGTTTGTATGCTTGATAGTGCTGTTAACCCCCTGTAAAAAAATAATAAACTCAACATAATTGTAGCTAAGCTTCCCTCTAATAATTCAACTTGTATTAAAATAACAGCTACAACAACTCCAATCATAAGAGGTTCTCTCATTCCTAACATAATACTGCTAAGTATGCCCATTTTTCTAGTAATAAACTCTATTTCATTAACTTTTTCTTTTAAAAAACGTTTGTAATCTATAATACTGGCAGTCGCTTTTAAATATTTATAAAAAGCTACGGATTGAATAATAAAACCCTGGAATAAATTATTGCTTTTCACTAAATCAAAAGATAAGAGTTTTGTCTTTTTGTACATAGAACTAAATAACAGGTTTGTTAAAAAACCTCCCATAACTATTAACATCGCAAATTGTGGACTAGATATAACTGCTAAAGCGGCATAAGTCAACAACATGACAGATTGCTGAAGCATATCACTATAGGTTCTAAAACTTTGCATTACTCTTTCCACTTCGCCACTTAATGTATTTTGAATTTTACCAGCATCAGCACTGGTAAAAGCTTCATAATTGTAATTGACTAATGCATCAATGTTTTCAAATCGTATTCTTGAAATAAAATATTGTTGGTATACCACTCTTAGATACCGTTCAAAGAATTTAGCAAACCCTTTGCCTACAAAAAAGACAAGCATCGTCATCAGCACTACAACTAAATTTAATTCCAATCCAATGTTGTTTAAACCCTCTACAATAAATCCAAAATTCCCTAAAGCACTTGAACTTGCCTCTGCTTGATCTGAGGCAATCATACTTAATAAAGGTATAAACATAGTTAGCCCTAAACCATCTAGAAGACCTACCAAAATACTGGTGATTAATAAAAACCACATTCTGTATCCTAGATAAGAATAATAGTATGCGAAAGAACCCATGTACTTTTTAATAATATTTTTAATTAATTTCATTAAAGTTCTTGCTTAAAGAATTGTAGTATGTTATACTTATATAGCTTCATATATTTTAAGCTTGAAGATTGGCTTATATCTCGTGCATTTTTTTTCTTAGATTTCGACTTGTTTGCCAAACTTTGAGATCTTCAAAGGTCTTGATAGCTTTTTGAAGCGAGATAACCGCAAACATCCAGCAGCTAACTATTCAAAAAAATCACTGCTTCGCCTTACTGGATCCCATAAATGGGTCAGATGAGGCTTTTCATGTTTTACTCTAGAGCTTCTTGGTTACTCAGCTTTAGAATTGGCTAAAATACACTTGCTATGTTATGCGAAAGTTGACTAAACGTTAGTTTTATAGGCAATTTATATTTAACGCCTCATGACCTGCAAATAAAAGCGTTTTCTTAAAGAAAACAAAAATAAAGTGGATAATTTTTTGATGAATCTTGCTGCGTCTTAAGGTGGCGGTTGTTTTTTTGCTGTATTGTGAAATTATTTGATGAAGAGATGGGTGTCACTTCGAGCCTGTCATTCCGTGCAAGGCTATAGCCGCGATGCGAAATCTTTGTAGGTAATGTTCTAAATATTGAAAAAATCTATCTCAATGTGGCTTCGATACACCTCGTTACAAAAAAGCGGGTCACTAAGCCACCTATTCACTATTGTCATTCCGACAGAGAAGTTCTTTTTACTTCGACAAGGAATCTTTCCTATTCCGTTCAAGGCGATAGCCGCGATGCGGGATCTTGTCTTTCCGTGCGAGCGATAGCGAGATGCGGAATCCTTATAAGTGATGTAATTTCTTGTTTAATTTCTGGATAAAATTAGTGCTTTTATTCATTTTTTCCATTGATGAAAAAACGAACCAAAAAAATCTAGGCTTACGAAATTCTTCCTAAAATTATCGCTTATCCTCTAAATTTTAAAAACTCGGCTTAAAACAGCCTCAGACAGTCTAAAATTTTACGAGGCTTTTGCTTCAATTTTTACGGCTTAATTTAGTAGGCCGTTTTCTTTTTATTGATAAACTTGTCACTTCGAGTGATTTTCGATAGAAAATTGTATCGAGAAGTAGTTTGAAGTTTTACGTTTAATAAAGTTCTAGATACAAATTTCACTTTTTTCAAAAGCAAAATTCACTCGAACTGACAGAGTCTAAATATTTATTACCCTGAACTTGTTTCAGGGTCTAAGCTTAAGTTAATGAAGATCCTGAAATGAATTCATCATAACAAAACTCATTACTCACCTCTAACGACTATTAGAGCCTTGAACATTTATAGTAAAGCCGCGCAAAAAAAGTAATACTCAAATTAATATAAAAATCTAAATAACTATAAAGGAATTTTATTTTGATAACCAAATTCAATATCATCTGAAACCATAACTCCTTGCTGAGAGGCAATCATATAAATACCATAACCCAAAGTTATCTTCTCAATCTCAGCACTCATGGTATTTTACATACGCCCTGCATCTGATATCATAAGTACTTTAAACTTGATATTGTTTGAAGCATAAAGCAATTCAGGTCTGAGTTTTTTAACAAAGCTTTATTTAAAGAAAAAATTTATAAGCAGTTGATGCAAAATTTTGACCGCTTCATAGTATAAAATCATAAATAAATTAAGCCTAAATTTTTAATATCATCCAATAAAAACTTAAATTTCTTATCTCTTCTGGATTTACTCGCTCACTTCCTCCTACCATTTGCAATAAGGGTAAAAACATAAAAAGACCAAAACCGTCTAAACGGCTACTTATATGCTAAGGCTTAACGCTAGAAATATGCGGTAGCCTAGAGGACTATAAAAATAGTAAAATGTAGAAAATTGCTTAGCTAATATTTTTTTGATGCTTTGCATTTAAATTGGATTAATTGACCTAGTACTAGTTTGGGTAGTTGTTAAGTTTTAGGTTGTTTGATTTCAAATTATCTTGAAAATTAATAAGTTAAAAGCTTCAGCTTAAAGGCTGCCTATTGATGTATTAATCTATTATGCTGGCTAGATAGCTATAATATTCTCCTTTTTTCCCTTCTAAGTCTTTTGAAATATCAGCTTTATTAAGCCATTGCATTTTTAAGCCAATCTCTTCTAAGCAAGCAATTTTTAAACTCGTGCGTTTTTCAACTACTTTTACAAATTCTGTAGCTTCTGTAAGAGCTTCGTGTGTCCCCGTATCTAACCAAGCAAAACCACGGCTTAAAATTTGCATTTTTAAATTTCCTTGTTTTAAATAAGTCTCATTTACAGTGGTTATCTCTAGTTCACCTCTATGGGATGGCTTAACGTTTTTCGAAATTTCTACCACTGAATTGGGATAAAAGTATAAACCTACTACTGCAAAATTTGATTTTGGTTTTTCGGGCTTCTCTTCAATACTCACCACATTTTGATGTTCGTCAAATTCTGCAACACCATACCGCTCAGGATCATTTACATAGTTTCCAAAGACTACTGCTTTGTTGTCTTGTTTAACAGTTTTTACTGCATTGGACAATAAGTTTTGTAATCCAGCACCGTAAAAAATATTATCGCCTAAAACTAAACAGACATCATCGTTACCTATAAATTCTTCTCCTAAAATAAAGGCTTGTGCCAATCCATCTGGTGATGGCTGTTCTTTATAAGTCAAGTTAATCCCAAATCGAGACCCGTCCCCCAAAAGGCGTTTAAAATTTGGTAAATCGTGAGGTGTAGAAATAATTAGAATCTCTCTAATCTCTGCTAGCATTAAAACCGACAACGGATAATAAATCATCGGCTTGTCGTAAATAGGTAAAAGCTGCTTGGACGTCGCAAGGGTTAAGGGGTGTAATCTAGTACCTGAACCCCCTGCTAGGATTATTCCTTTCATTTTTTTGTTGTTAAGTAGTTATGTTGTTATGAAGATTGTTAAGTAGTTATGGTGTTATGGTGTTATCGAGTTATGAAGATTGTTAAGTAGTTATGGTGTTATCAAGTTATGAAGACTGTTAAGTTGTTATGCTTTTAATCAATTTTGCTAGCATTCTTCTAATATAAATAATTTTTTCAAAGGT
Organism: Psychroflexus torquis ATCC 700755; assembly: GCF_000153485.2. NCBI lineage: Bacteria > Pseudomonadati > Bacteroidota > Flavobacteriia > Flavobacteriales > Flavobacteriaceae > Psychroflexus > Psychroflexus torquis. Next base: position 1,740,731 of record NC_018721.1, read on the forward strand.
GGATTGAGTATCGACTTCGTTTGCGATGTAGTTTAATCTTATCGAAATTTCAAATTGTGTCTCTAGTTCCGATAACGAGCCTAATGCTATATATAAAAAACGTGCAAATTCTTTTTCTCCTTTTCTACCTGCTCCTTCTGCAATATTTGACGGTATAGAAACTGCACATCTTCTCATTTGACTTGTTAATCCATACATTTCTTCTTTGGGAAATGATTTTGATATGGAGTAAATGTCTTCAACTAGATTCATGCTTTCTTTCCATAGGTTGAGGTCTTTGTGGCTTTTGACGTTCATTTTATAGTTATGGAGTTGTGAATACTGTTATGGTGTTATCGAGTTATGAATACTGTTATCATGTTATCGAGTTATGAAGATAGTTATGGGGTTATAAAACAGTTATGATGTTATCTTGTTATAAAAACTGTTATCATGTTATCGAGTTAAAAAAGAGTTATGGTGTTATAGTATTATAGTACAGGTATGATGTTGTCGAGTTAAAAAATAGTTAGGATGTTATGGACGGTAAACTGGTTCTAATAGACATAAACCCCGTAGCTACTTAACAACGTAACAGCATAACAATTTACTTATACTGCTCCTCATAATAATTCTGATACTCCCCACTCGTTACTTTCTTCATCCATCCCTTATTCTCTAAATACCAATCTATTGTAATACTCAAACCTTCTTCGAAAGTTACTGTTGGTTTCCAACCTAGTTCTTTATTTATTTTGGAGGCGTCTATTGCATATCTTAAATCATGTCCTGGTCTGTCCTTAACGTAGGTGATTAGTTCTTCACTTGTCCCCACTGGATTTTCTAACTTCTCATCCATTTGTTGGCAAAGTAATTTTACTAAATTGATGTTTTTCCATTCATTAAATCCACCGATGTTGTAGGTTTCTTTGACTTTTCCTTTTTCTAGAATCAAGTCAACTGCAAGTGCATGATCAATAACATATAGCCAATCTCTTGTGTAGTTGCCGTCTCCATAAACAGGAAGTGATTTTTTATTAAGAATATTGTTTATGAAAAGAGGGATTAGTTTTTCTGGAAACTGGTTTTGACCATAGTTGTTCGAGCAGTTAGAAATGATAAATGGTAAACCATAAGTTTCTCCATAGGCTCTCACAAAGTGATCGCTACTCGCTTTAGAGGCTGAGTAGGGGGAGTTAGGATCGTAGGAAGTTGTTTCTGTAAACAGTCCCGTTTCTCCGAGTGTTCCATAAACTTCATCCGTACTAATGTGGTAGAACATTTTATGACTAAAATCTTCTTTCCAAATTTCAAGTGCAGCATTTAATAGATTCATCGTTCCCATCACATTTGTTCTAACAAAAGAAACTGGGTCAGAAATAGATCTATCTACATGTGATTCAGCCGCAAGATGGATAACTGTATCAAATTTATATTTTTTAAATAAATCAGATATTTTTTGTGTGTCATTTATATCTTCTCTAATAAAAGTATAATTCTCTTTATTTTCAATATCCTTTAAGTTCTCGAGATTTCCTGCATAGGTGAGCGAGTCTAAATTGTAGATGTTTTGATTTGGATATTTATTTACAAATAGACGAACAACATGTGACCCGATAAATCCAGCTCCTCCAGTAATTAATATATTTTTGTCCATTTTTTGAGATTAATTATTCTACGCTAATCGTTTTAAATTATTCAGAAATAAATTCTTTTTACAAAATATATTAATATAATCTATAAATTCATGTGATAGTCTTTATACCAACGAACAAACTCTTCTATTCCTTTATCAATTTTAGTTGTTGGCTTATAATTGTAATCTTTAAAAAGTGCACTTGTGTCCGCCCATGTTTGTTCGACATCTCCTGGTTGCATAGGCATCATTATTCTTTCAGCTACTTTTCCAGTAGCAACTTCAATTTCTTTAATGTAGTCATTTAATTTAACAGGACTTCCATGACCAATGTTGTATAAATTGTACAGACTTTTATTCGGATTTTTCTTTTCAATAGTATTTATCACACCTTCTACAATATCGTCAATATAAGTAAAATCACGTGAAAGATTTCCTTCGTTAAAAACCTTAATAGGTTTATTATTCAGGATGGCATCAGTAAATAAAAACATGGCCATGTCAGGTCTTCCCCAAGGTCCGTAAACGGTAAAGAATCTTAAACCAATTGTTTTTATACCAAATAAATGACTATACGTATGCGCCATCAACTCGTTACTCTTTTTAGTAGCAGCGTACATGCTAATTGGGTTGTCCACATTATCATTAGTTGCAAAAGGTGTTTTTTCGTTTAAACCATACACACTAGAGCTACTTGCATAAACGAGTTTTTTTACTTTTGTATTTCGCACACACTCTAATAGATTGGCGAAACCCATGATGTTACTTTCTACATACTTCATAGGTTTTTCGATACTATATCTAACACCTGCTTGAGCAGCAAGATTACAAACTACATCGAAACTGTTTTCTTCAAAAAAAATAGGTAAATTTTCTTGATCTTCTAAATTAATTTTGATAAACTTTAGTTTATCACCATGTGAATTACTATTTATACCTTTATTGTATTGAATTTCACTCTCTGAAATACCTAATTCTTTTAGACGAGCATATTTTAAGTTGACATCATAATAATCATTGATATTATCTAATCCGACAACATCATGTCCTAATTTTAGAAGTTGCTCGCAAAGATGGTATCCAATAAATCCTGCTGCTCCAGTGACTAATATTTTCATTCTGTATTTTATTTCTCTGAAAAAGTCTATTTATGACTTTTTCTACTTTTTTTTAAAATTTTAATAAAATATTTAGCAACAAACAAAAAATTTAATTTTCTCATTTCTTCTTGCACTCTACGTTTCTCTATCTTAAAAAAGTTCTGCTGATGTATTGTAAAATTATTTGATGGGTATAGTTGGCATTTTGGAGTGTGGGAGACTTCTTACTTCAAACCAACTTTATTAATATAATACTATTTCTCTGAAAAGTTTAAATCAAATTATTTAAGCTCACCTCTCACTACTATTTACTCACCACTAATAGCTTCCTTAGGCTTAATCGAGTTCTCGATACATATTTCACTTTTTTCAAAAGCAAGATATACTCGAACTGACGGCAGTTAACAACTCAAAAAAATTACAGCTTCGCCACCCTGAGTCCCTTAAATGGGTCAGATGAGGATTTTCATATTTTAACTCTAAAGCCTTGGTTACTCAGCTTTAGAATTGGCTAAAATACACTTGCTATGTTAAGTAAAAGTTGACTAAATATTAGCTTTATGTGCAATTTGTATTTAACGCATAAGCGAATGCAAATAAAAGCGTTTTCTTAAAGAAAACAAAAATAAAGTGCATAATTTTTTTGATGAATCTTGTTGAGTCTTAAAACAGTGTCATTCCGTGCAAGGCGATAGCCGCGATACGGAATCTGTTTAAGTCATGTTCTAAATATTGAAAAAACCTATCTCAACGTGGCTTCGATACACCCCGCTACAAAAAAGCAGGTCACTAAGCCACCTATTCACTATTGTCATTCCGACAGAGAAGTTCTTTTTACTTCGACAAGGAATCTTTCCTATTCCGTTCAAGGCGATAGCCGCGATGCGGAATCTCTTCATTCCGTGCAAGGCGATAGCCACGATACGGAATCCTTATAAGTGATGTAATTTCTTGTTTAATTTCTGGATAAAATTAGTGCTTTTATTCATTTTTTCCATTGATGAAAAAACGAACCAAAAAAATCTAGGCTTATTTTTATGTCTTTGAAAACTACAAAAGTGGCTCCTCCACGCAAAGCAAACCGTTTCACTAGTGCTTTGCTCCTTCATCCTTTCTTCACCACTTTTTTGTTTTCTAATCTCCATAAAAAGTAGGCCGTTTTCTAACAGTCGAGAGGTGCTTCGAAATCAGTTACTCAGTCGAGTTCTCGATACAATAGTTTTGGTCTTTCGCCACAAACCCATTACTCGAACTGACATTTATTGAATTAAAAATTCTTAATTATAAATTAATAATTAGTTTAACTCACCTCACACGTCTAACCACTCAAGACTATTCGCTCATCCTCTAAATTTTAGAAACTCGGCTTAAAACAGCCTCAGACAGTCTAAAATTTTACGAGGCTTTTGCTTCAATTTTTACGGCTTAATTTAGTAGGCCGTTTTTCTTTGTATCGTGTAACTTGAAACCTCGAGGATGTCACTTCGAGCCTGCCTGCGTTCCTTGGAAGGCAGGTGATTTTCGATAGAAAATTGTATCGAGAAGTGCTTTGAAGTTATGAGATTAGACGAGTTCTCGATACAAATTTCACTTTTTTCAAAAGCAAAATTCACTCGAACTGACATTCATTCAATTAATAATTTTTAATTAAAAATTATTAATTGAATGAATGTCAGTTCACTGTTCGTTATTCTGTGTTCAGCAATCCTTATTCAATATTCGGTATTCACCACTCACCTCTCACGGCTACTCACTACCGACTAATATCTCCCTTAGGCTTAATCGAGTTCTCGATACAAATTTCACTTTTTTCAAAAGCAAAATTCACTCGAACTGACATTGACAGAAGAAAATTTGAATTGTAAATTTTGAAATTTTAAATATGAAATATACTTCACCACTCACCTCTCACAACTAACGACTCACTTATCACTTCGAGCCTGCCTGCGTTCCTTGGTAGGCAGGTGATTTTCGATAGAAAATTGTATCGAGAAGTAGTTTGAAGTTTTTAGCTAAAAGAGTTCTCGATACAAATTTCACTTTTTTCAAAAGCAAAATTCATCTGCCATATCGTCCACAAATAAAAACTCCCGAAAAGGAGTTCCAGAAATTATATTCAAAGTTAAGTAAGTAAAAAACTTCTTAGGTCTTGGGTCTCGATTCCTGCAACTGTATTTCCGGAAAAGCTTTCCATGGTAACTACCTTTTTGGGATAATTATCTTTAATTTGTTTTAGATTGCCAAACTCACGTTCTAGCGTAGCAGGATCATTAATAGTTAAAGCCACCTGCACATATAATTTTTCTCCTTCTTTTTCTGCAATAAAATCTACTTCTTTGTTCCCCAGCATTCCTACCTGTACTTTATATCCTTTAAAAAGCAGATGATTATATACTACGTTCTCCATGATCTTTCCCCTATCCTCCAACCTGAATCCCCAGAGTCCGTTCCGGATGCCCAGGTTTTCAAAATAATACTTTTCGCCTATCTCGAACAACCGCTTCCCAATTAAATCGTAGCGCCCCACTTTATGGACTAAAAAAGCATTTACCAAATGCTGTATATAATTCTGTACTTGGTTGGGCGCCATCTTTACGCGCTGAGACTTTAAAAAATCACTGATCTTTTTTGCAGAAAAGATGCTGCCTGTATGTGCCGCTAAAAACAAAACCAACTGTTCCAGAAAATTAACATTCCGAATAGCATAACGATTAATGATATCCCGGTAAACAATACTCTGGTAGATATTCTTTAAATATTCAAATACCACTTCGTCTTTCAGTTCCAAATGAATGAGATAGGGAAGCCCACCGAATTTGAGATATTTGTTTAAACTCTCCTCATTTTCTGTTAGCCCGTGAAAAGATATAAACTCTGGGTAAGCAAGACTAAAAACCTCTATGGCAATATATCTACCACTGAGATGTCCTGCGATGTCCCCCGACAATAAATTAGCGTTGCTGCCAGTACAATAGAGATCCAGATTGGTTTGAAGTAATAAGGAACGAAGGGCATCCCCAAAATTTTCAATATCTTGGATCTCATCAATAAAAACATAGGTTTTTCCAGATTTCGCTTTATGAGCCTGTACATATTCATGTAAATCTTGGGCAGTCTTTATAAATGAAAAAGCTAGATCTTCTTTATTGATATAAATAATCGTTCCGCTGCTATCATTTTCTTTGATCCATTGTATGATCTGAAAAAGCAAATAGCTCTTACCTACACGCCGCTGACCCGTTAACACCTTAATAATATTCTGCCCGATGAATGGCCGCACCTTCTCTAAATAATGAGAACGTTTATGTATATTATCTGGAATCACTAAATTATTTTCTATCATTATGATTATAACTTTTTACAAATATAGCAAAAGTTATAAGTATGTTTATGTCTTTTGGGTTGTGGTTAGTGAGGAGTGAGCTTTATTGCTCATTGTTTATTGCTATTAACTGCATTTACAATTTCACTTGTTTATACTTATTTTCATTCTCTAAAAACCAATTATAACTACTTTCAATCCCATCTTCCAAATTAGTAGAAGCCTGCCAACCTGCTTTTTTCATCTTATCTACATTCATCAATTTTCTTGGAGTACCATCTGGTTTAGAACTATCCCAAACGATCTCGCCATTATGCCCCACTACTTTTTGAATGGTTTCTGCTAGTTCTTTTATAGTGAGATCCTTACCTGTTCCAATATTATATAAGTGTTCCGGCAATTTATTTTCTAAAGCGAAGACTACCGCATCTGCCATATCGTCTACATGTAAAAATTCACGTATTGGAGTTCCACTACCCCATAATTCAACGGGCTCGTTATTATTAAGCTTGGCTTCGTGAAACTTACGAATCATGGCAGGAAGAACATGTGACGTTTTTAAATCAAAATTATCGTTAGGACCATATAAATTCGTAGGCATAAGACTCACAAAATCCCTACCGTATTGCTTGCGGATAGCCTCACAGGCCATCACCCCTGCAATTTTTGCAATGGCATACCACTCAGTAGTGGGCTCTAAACTACCCGTTAACAAATACTCTTTCTTCAAGGGTTGGGGAGCCAGTTTAGGATAAATGCAAGAGCTTCCTAAAAAGATAAATTTTTTAGCTTCCGTACTATGAGCAGTGTCTATAAGATTATTTTGAATTGTAAATTTTGGAATTTTAAATATGAAATCTGGTTTACTTCTCAAGACTATTCACTTACCACTAACGACCCATTTTCAGTCACAAATAACTAATCCACAAAAGTTTCTTTTAAAACTTCTTTACACTTGTCTATTTCAGATTGTTTTAGTGAGTCAAAAACTTTGAGGACTCTTTGTTTGTCGATGGTTCGGACTTGATCTATGACTATCATTCCTTTTTTACCATTGGATTCAACAGGTACTCGAGTGGGATAAGCTTTTAGAGTTGTTGTCATGGGTGCTACAACAATGGTCTTTAGAAATTTGTTCATTTCGTCTGGTGAAATGATGACACAAGGCCTTGTTTTTCTGATCTCACTTCCCGTTGTGGGATCTAAATTGACTAGAACAATTGAATATTGATTTAGTTCCATTCTTCAAAGGTATCCTCTTCAAAAACATCATTGATAAGAAGGGTATCGTCATCATTTTTCGACATTTCTTTGAACTTTTTGTCCCAGTTTTTTCTAGGATTATGTATAGGTCTAAGAATAATTTGACCTTTTTCTAAAATGAGCTCAACTTTATCTTTAATCTGGTATTTTTCTAATATAGTTTTACTCAACCTTAATCCTTTAGAGTTTCCTATTTTTATAATTGATACTTCCATAAGTTATAAAATGTGTATACAAAGTTATTACTTTTATTGTTGTTTTGTTCTATTATTTTAAAATTTATACCAAACTCAAGACTTATTTTAATATGGCTCCGATACGCCCCGTTATAAAAAAACGGGTCACTCAGCCACCAATTCACCCTTGTCATTCCGACAGAGAAGTTCTTTTTACTTCGACGAGGAATCTCTCCCATTCCGTGCAAGGCGATAGCCGCGACGAGGAATCTTTCCCGTTCCGTGCAAGGCGATAGCGAGATGCGGAATCTTTATAAGTGATGTAATTTCTTGTTTAATTTCTGGATAAAATTAGTGCTTTTATTCATTTTTTCCATTGATGAATCCCGAGGTGTCGGGAGAACCAAAAAAGACTAGGCTTATTTTTATGTCTTAGAAAACTACAAAAGCGGTTCCTCCACGCAAAGCAAACCGTTTCACTAGCGCTTTGCTCCATTATCCTTTCTTCACCACTTTTTTGTTTTCTAACCTCCATAAAAAGTAGGCCGTTTTCTTTGTGTCGAGAAGCCTAAAGGCTCGAGGCTGTCACTTCGAGTGATTTTCGATAGAAAATTGTATCGAGAAGTAGTTTAAAGTTAGGAGATTAGTTCATGTCTCTATATCATTTTCTCTCTCTTTTCTTTTTTGCATCGCCCAATCCCGAAGGGTCGGGAGAAACAAAAAAGACTAGGCTTATTTTTATGTCTTAGAAAACTACAAAAGCGGTTCCTCCACGCAAAGCAAACCGTTTCACTAGTGCTTTGCTCCATTATCCTTTCTTCACCACTTTTTTGTTTTCTAACCTCCATAAAAAGTAGGCCGTTTTCTAACTATCGTGGAACTTGACGCCTCAAGGCTGTCACTTCGAGTGATTTTCGATAGAAAATTGTATCGAGAAGTAGTTTGAAGTTATGAGATTAATCCAGCTTTCTATATCATTTACTCTCTCTTTTCTTTTTTGCATCGCCCAATCCCGAAGGGTCGGGAGAAACAAAAAAGACTAGGCTTACGAAATTCAGTCTAAAATTTACGTTTGCTGTCTAAATTTTAGAAACTCGGCTGAAAAAAACAGCCTCAAACAGTCTAAAATTTTACGTCATCTTCACTTTAATTTTTACGGCTGAATTTAGTAGGCCGTTTTTCTTTGTATCGTGAAACTTGACGCCTTGAATTTACTATTGTCATTCCGACAGAGAAGTTCTTTTTACTTCGACGAGGAATCTTACCCATTCCGTGCAAGGCGGTAGCCGCGATGCGGAATCTTGTCATTCCGTGCGAGCGATAGCGAGATGCGGAATCCTTATAAGTGATGTAATTTCTTGTTTAATTTCTGGATAAAATTAGTGCTTTCATTCATTTTTTCCATTGATGAAAAAACGAACCAAAAAAATCTAGGCTTATTTTTATGTCTTTGAAAACTACAAAAGCGGCTCCTCCACGCAAAGCAAACCGTTTCACTAGTGCTTTGCTCCTTCATCCTTTCTTCACCACTTTTTTGTTTTCTAATCTCCATAAAAAGTAGGCCGTTTTCTAACAGTCGAGAGGTGCTTCGAAATCAGTTACTCAGTCGAGTTCTCGATACAATAGTTTTGGTCTTTCGCCACAAACCCATTACTCGAACTGACATTTATTCAATTCAAAATTAATTTTACTCACGTCTAACCACTCAAAACTATTCGCTCACCACTAATATCTCATTTAGGCTTAATCGAGAACTGACATTTATTCAATTCAAAATAAAGGCATTTTCATCTTACGACGAAAACACCCTATTTATAGATATTAGTTGCCAATAATATTCAAATTAAATCCGAGTGCTTCCATCCTGATTTGGTCTAGTATTCGTCGACCATCAAAAACAAAAGCTGGTTTGTACATATCGTCATAGACGCTTTTCCAGTCTAAAGATTTGAACTCATCCCATTCTGTCATCACCGCAATAGCATGGGCATTTTGACAAGCCTCTTTAGCGGTTTTGACAACTTTCACTCGTTGGCGAATGGTTTCAGAATCATGATGACCTAAATACTCCAAGTCAGCATAAATTTGTTCTGTCTTAACTTTCGGATCATAAACAATAACATCAGCTTGCTCACTAAGGAGATAATCTGATACATAAATCGCCGCCGACTCCCTCGTATCATTGGTATCTTTTTTGAAAGCCCAACCTAGCATCGCTATTTGCTTACCAGAGACTGTATTATATAGTGTTTTAACAATATTTTTGGCAAAACGGAGCTTTTGGTGGTCATTGAGTATAATCACTTGCTCCCAATAATCCGCCACTTCTTGAAGTCCTAAGGACTTAGATATGTAGACTAGATTGAGAATATCCTTTTGAAAGCAAGAGCCCCCAAAACCAACAGAAGACTTTAAAAACTTAGAACCAATTCTGGAATCCATACCTATAGCACGTGCCACTTCATCGACATTTGCGCCTGTTTTTTCACAAATTTCACTCATGGCATTAATACTTGAGATCCGTTGTGCTAAAAATGCATTGGCAGTGAGTTTGCTCAACTCCGAAGACCAAACATTGGTCGTCAAAATTTGAGCCTTTGGTACCCAATGGGCATAGACATCTACTAAAGTCTGCATAGCCGCTTGACCTTCTGCTGTATGTGTATCGCCACCTATCAAGATACGATCAGGATCTAATAAATCATCAATAGCCGTCCCTTCAGCCAGAAACTCTGGATTAGACAAAATTTGAAAATTGACACCATTCCCAGTATTATGAAGTATATCCTTAAGCGCCTCTGCTGTTCTCACTGGCAATGTTGACTTTTCGACGATAATTTTGTCAGTCTTCGCTACACGCGCAATTTGGCGAGCGCATAGTTCGATAAATTTAAGATCAGCGGCCATACCTTTACCGATACCATACGTTTTAGTTGGGGTGTTTACTGAAATAAAAATAATATCCGCTTGATCAATAGCTTCATCTACTTTTGTGGAGAAAAATAGATTTCTGTCACGTGTTTCCGCGACAATTTCAGATAAGCCAGGTTCATAAATCGGAATGTGTTCTACATTGGGATCATTCCAAGCTGCCACTCGTGATTCGTTGATATCAACCACATGAACTTTAATTTCTGGGCATTTCTGGGCAATTACAGCCATTGTTGGTCCACCTACATAACCTGCTCCAATACAGCAGATGTTTTTTATTGTTTTAGTCATTGTATTTGTTAGTGAAATCATTAATTAATAATAGATCTTTATGTTTTTTAATTCTAAGTTATTGTCATTGAAAGCTTAAAGATTGTTTTATTAAATAAATTTAATAAAACAAGATTACGAAATTATAGTTTTTTTATAAGTAATTGTTCTAGTCGTCCAAATTTTAGATGAAAAGTTCAAAACATGAAATGATATCTAGTCCACCGATCACTTCGAGGCTTTCATTCCGTGCAAGGCTATAGCCGCGATGCGGAATCTTTGTAGGTGGTCTTCTGAATATTGAAAAAATCTATCTCAACGTGGCTTCGATACAACCCGCAACAAAAACGGGTCACTCAGCCACCAATTCACTATTCTTCCCATTCCGTACAAGGCGATAGCCGCGATGCGGAATCTTTGTAGGTGGTGTTCTGAATATTGAAAAAATCTATCTCAACGTGGCTTCGATACAACCCGCAACAAAAACGGGTCACTCAGCCACCAATTCACTATTCTTCCCATTCCGTGCAAGGCGATAGCCGCGATGCGGAATCTTTGTAGGTGGTGTTCTGAATATTGAAAAAATCTATCTCAACGTGGCTTCGATACAACCCGCAACAAAAACGGGTCACTCAGCCACCGATTCACTGTTGTCATTCCGACAGAGAAGTTCTTTTTACTTCGACGAGGAATCTTTATTATTCCGTGCAAGGCGATAGCCGCGATGCGGAATCTTTTCAAGTGTAACTCTTTATTTAAGATTTAGATAGAACTAGTGCTTTTATTCATTTTTTCCATTGATGAATCCCGAGGTGTCGGGAGAACCATTCTGCCTTCTCAACCGCAGGTAGGCAGGAAAAATCTAGGATTATTTTTCTTTGAAATTTTTCTTGAATACTATTCATTATTGCTTATTGTGTTAAGCAATAATAGATAATAAATGCTTGTTACATTAAGCAGTGTGATTTCAAAAATTATTTAAACTCACCTCTCACCACTGTTCACTCATGACTCATTGACCCTTAGTCTTAATCGAGTTCTCGATACAAATTTCACTTTTTTCAAAAGCGAAATTCACCTGCCTACCAAGGAACGCAGGCAGGCTCGAACTAACATTAACAGAAAAAAATTTGAATTTGAAATATGAAATCTGGTTTACCAATCTACCCATTATGATTTCAATACATCAATCCAAAATGCCATAGGGGAATGGTATTCAGAAAACCTCTTTCTATGTCATCTTTAACTAAAAATCCTTTTTCAGCATTTTTAATTTGTTTTAAGTCTTTATTTTTTCCTCCAATTTCAAAATCCATGGTATCCACTTTAAAATCACCTAATACCGATGAAGATACTTGATGATTCACTCTTAACTGATTCAGAAAGAAGGTTTCCCTTACATTTCCTGTATTTTGATGTTCTTCAGCTAAATTATATACTAAATTGGTGTTGTCCAAATACACTTTATCTACCTTTCCCAAAGCCCGAATTCCTTTTGTAGGACCTCTCAACTGAGCAACCATACCTGCTTCTTCCATATAAAGAAGATAATCGGCTATGTTATTTCGACTGATTTTAAGCATTTCGGCAATTTTACTCATATTCGGTTTAAACGGTACGCTCTGAGCCACAATAGCTAGTAATTGCTTCAATTTTCTGCCTGTCGCTACATTCATTTCTGCATAAGTAGGAATATCTACTTCCAATGTTTGATTGACGACCTGCTGTAATTTCAAACCGAAATCATCTTCTTTGGCATAGGGGTAGTAACCTTTCTTAAGATAGTCAGCAAACAAAGGAAGCGGGTGGGGAATTTGCGGCACAACTACCTGATGATTCACGATGTCCTCCAAGGTAAATTTCGGCACTTGTTTCTGATGAAACAGCGTTAAATATTCACGAAAAGATAAGCCTTGCATAGTATAAACCACAGCTCTTCTACTCAAATCTGAACTGCCTTTTTTGATATCAAGCACTGACGAACCAGTAAAAACCACTTTCAAATCTTGATGATAATCGTAAATTAATTTCAGCTCTTTAGACCAATCAGGATATTTGTGTATTTCGTCTATAAACAAATATTTGCCTCCCGATTTTACAAAATCCTCAGCAAGATCAGTTAAACGGTTTTTGGCAAAATAAAAATCCTCGGCTGTAACGTAAAGTGTTTGTTGAAAATTCAGATTGCTTTTGATGTATTGCAAAACTAAAGTAGTTTTACCAACACCCCTTGGACCTATAAGCCCAACTAGTCTGTTTTGCCAATTCATCTGATGGTAAGAATAGCGAATAAATTCTGTATCTACCCGGGCAATCAATTGATTTGAATATTCAAATAAACTATCCATTGCTATTTATTTATGCAAATATACAATTATTTGCACTTTCGTAGTGCGTTTTATATAATAATTTGCACTATAATAGTGCGTATTTAGGCATTAGCTTGTCATCTCGAGTTCCTGTAATTGTCATTCCGACAGAGAAGTTCTTTTTACTTCGACGAGGAATCTCTTCATTCCGTGCAAGGCGATAGCCGCGACACGGAGTCTCTCCCATTCCGTGCAAGGCGATAGTCGCGATGCGGAATCTTTTCAAGTGTAACTCTTTATTTAAGATTTAGATAGAACTAGTGCTTTTATTCATTTTTTCCATTGATGAATCCCGAGGTGTCGGGAGAACCATTCTGCCTTCTCAACCGCAGGTAGGCAGGAAAAATCTAGGATTATTTTTCTTTGAAATTTTTCTTGAATACTATTCATTATTGCTTATTGTGTTAAGCAATAATAGATAATAAATGCTTGTTACATTAAGCAGTGTGATTTCAAAAATTATTTAAACTCACCTCTCACCACTGTTCACTCATGACTCATTGACCCTTAGTCTTAATCTAGTTCTCGATACAAATTTCACTTTTTTCGAAAGCAAAATTCACTCGAACTGACATTTTTTCAATTAAAAATTCTTAATTAATAATTCAAAATTATTTCAACTCACCTCTCACGACTAACTACTCAAGACTCACTTGTCACTTCGACCCTGCCTGCGTTCCTTGGAAGGCAAGTGATTTTCGATAGAAATTTGTATCGAGAACCGATATTTATTTTACTCAAAATAAAGGCGTTTTCATTTAACATAAGAAACGCCTTATATATAGATTAGTTGCCAATAATATTCACGTTAAATCCGAGTGCTTCCATGCTGGTCTGGTCAAGTATTCGTCGACCATCAAAAACAAAAGCGGGTTTGTACATATCGTCATAAATGCTTTTCCAATCTAAAGATTTGAACTCATCCCATTCTGTCATCACTGCAATAGCATGGGCATTTTGACAAGCCTCTTTAGCGGTTTTGACAACTTTCACTCGTTGGCGAATGGTTTCAGAATCATGATGACCTAAATACTCCAAGTCAGCATAAATTTGTTCTGTCTTAACTTTCGGATCATAAACAATAACATCAGCTTGCTCACTAAGGAGATAATCTGATACATAAATCGCCGCCGACTCCCTCGTATCATTGGTGTCTTTTTTGAAAGCCCAACCTAGCATCGCTATTTGCTTACCAGAGACTGTATTATATAGTGTTTTAACAATATTTTTGGCAAAACGGAGCTTTTGGTGGTCATTGAGTATAATCACTTGCTCCCAATAATCCGCCACTTCTTGAAGTCCTAAAGACTTAGATATGTAGACTAAATTGAGAATGTCCTTTTGAAAACACGAGCCCCCAAAACCAACAGAAGACTTTAAAAACTTAGAACCGATTCTGGAATCCATACCTATAGCACGTGCGACTTCATCGACATTTGCACCTGTTTTTTCACAAATTTCACTCATGGCATTAATACTTGAGATCCGTTGTGCTAAAAAGGCATTGGCAGTGAGTTTGGACAACTCCGAAGACCAAACATTAGTCGTCAAAATTTGGGCCTTTGGTACCCAATGGGCATAGACATCTACTAAAGTCTGCATTGCCGCTTGACCTTCTGCTGTATGTGTATCGCCACCAATCAAAATACGATCAGGATCTAATAAATCGTCAATAGCAGTCCCTTCAGCCAGAAACTCTGGATTAGACAAAATTTGAAAATTGACACCATTCCCAGTATTATGAAGTATATCCTTAAGCGCCTCTGCTGTTCTCACTGGCAATGTTGACTTTTCGACGATAATTTTGTCAGTCTTCGCTACACGCGCAATTTGGCGAGCGCATAGTTCGATAAATTTAAGATCAGCGGCCATACCTTTACCGATACCATACGTTTTAGTTGGGGTGTTTACTGAAATAAAAATAATATCCGCTTGATCAATAGCTTCATCTACTTTTGTGGAGAAAAATAGATTTCTGTCACGTGTTTCCGCGACAATTTCAGATAAGCCAGGTTCATAAATCGGAATGTGTTCTACATTGGGATCATTCCAAGCTGCCACTCGTGATTCGTTGATATCAACCACATGAACTTTAATTTCTGGGCATTTCTGGGCAATTACAGCCATTGTTGGTCCACCTACATAACCTGCTCCAATACAGCAGATGTTTTTTATTGTTTTAGTCATTGTATTTGTTAGTGAAATCATTAATTAATAATAGATCTTTATGTTTTTTAATTCTAAGTTATTGTCATTGAAAGCTTAAAGATTGTTTTATTAAATAAATTTAATAAAACAAGATTACGAAATTATAGTTTTTTTATAAGTAATTGTTCTAGTCGTCCAAATTTTAGATGAAAACTTCAAAATATGAAATGAGATCTAGTCCACCGATCACTTCGAGGCTTTCATTCCGTGCAAGGCGGTAGCCGCGATACGGAATCTTTGTAGGTGGTGTTCTGAATATTGAAAAAATCTATCTCAACGTGGCTTCGATACAACCCGCTAAAAAAAAGCGGGTCACTCAGCCACCAATTCACTATTCTTCCCATTCCGTACAAGGCGATATCCGCGATACGGAATCTGTTTAGGTGGTGTTCTGAATATTGAAAAAATCTATCTCAACGTGGCTTCGATACAACCCGCTAAAAAAAAGCGGGTCACTCAGCCACCAATTCACTATTATTCCCATTCCGTGCAAGGCGGTAGCCGCATTGCGGAATCTGTTTAGGTTATGTTCTGAATATTGAAAAAATCTATCTCAACGTGGCTTCGATACAACCCGCAACAAAAACGGGTCACTCAGCCACCAATTCACTATTCTTCCAATTCCGTACAAGGCGATAGCCGCGATGCGGAATCTGTTTAGGTGGTGTTCTAAATATTGAAAAACTTGTCACTTCGAGTGATTTTTGATAGAAAATTGTATCGAAAAGTGCTTTGAAGTCTTGAGATTAGACGATGTCTCTATAACATTTATGTTCTCTTTCTTTTTTGCATCGCCCAATCCCGAGGTGTCGGGAGAAACAAAAAAGACTAGGCTTATTTTTATGTCTTTGAAAACGACAAAAGCGGTTTCTCCACGCAAAGCAAACCGTTTCACTAGCGCTTTGCTCCTTCATCCTTTCTTCACCACTTTTTTGTTTTCTAACCTCCATAAAAAGTAGGCCGTTTCCTAAATATCGTGAAACTTGTCACTTCGAGCTTCAATAAAAATAATTTTTCAATTGAAAATTCTTAATTAAAAATTAGTTTAACTCACCTCTCACGACTAAACACTGACATCCATTAGATGTATCAACTAAGCTACAGATAGAATTAATGCTTTCATTCATTTTTTCCATTGATGAAAAAATGAATGAAAAAAATCTAGGCTTACGAAATTCAGTCTAAAATTTACGTTTGCTGTCTAAATTTTAGAAACTCGGCTGAAAAAAGCCTCAAACAGTCTAAAATTTGACGGCACCTTCACTTTAATTTTTACATCCTCTTTTCGTAGGCCGTTTTCTAGCTATCGTGAAACTTGAAGCATTTTGGCTGTCACTTCGAGCCTGCCTGCGTTCCTTGGAAGGCAGGTGATTTTCGATAGAAAATCGTATCGAGAAGTAGTTTGGGGTTGTGAGCTGGAAAAAGTTCTCGATACAATAGTTTTGGTCTTTCGCCACAAACCCATTACTCGAACTGACATTTATTCAATTAAAAATTCTCAATTATAAATTAATAATTAGTTCAACTCACCTCTCACGGCTACTCACTACCGACTAATATCTCAACTTGGCTTCGATACACCCCGCTACAAAAAAGCGGGTCACTCAGCCACCAATTCACTATTGTCATTCCGACAGAGAAGTTCTTTATACTTCGACGAGGAATCTTTCCTATTCCCTGCTATGCGAGAGCCGCGATGCGGAATCTTTTCAAGTGATGTATTTAAGCTTTAAGTGTAACTGCTTATTTAAGCTTTAGATAAAATTAGTACTTTTATTCATTTTTTCCATTGATGAATCCCGAGGTGTCGGGAGAACCAACCTGCCTGCACAACCGAAGGTAGGCAGGAAAAATCTAGGCTTATTTTTATGTCTTAGAAAACTACAAAAGCAGTTCCTCCACGCAAAGCAAACCGTTTCACTAGTGCTTTGCTCCTTTATCCTTTCTTCACCACTTTTTTGTTTTCTAACCTCCATAAAAAGTAGGCCGTTTTCTAAATATCGTAAAACTTGTCATTTCGGGCTTCAATAAAACTACTTTTTGAATTAAAAATTCAAAATTATTTCAACTCACCTCTCGCGACTAAGCACTGACGGCTATTAATACTTTCAATTAAGCTCTAGATAAAATTATTGCTCTCATTCATTTTTTCCATTGATGAAAAAACGAACCAAAAAAATCTAGGCTTATTTTTATGTCTTTGAAAACTACAAAAGCGGTTCCTCCACACAAAGCAAACCGTTTCACTAGTGCTTTACTCCTTTATCCTTTCTTCACCACTTTTTTGTTTTCTAACCTCCATAAAAAGTAGGCCGTTTTCTAAATATCGTGAAACTTGTCATTCCGTACAAGGCGGTAGCCGTGATGCGGAATCTTTTCAAGTGATGTATTTTGGCTTACAGTGTAACTGCTTATTTAAGCTCTAGATAAAATTATTGCTTTCATTCATTTTTTCCATTGATGAAAAAACGAACCAAAAAAATCTAGGCTTACGAAATTCAGTCTAAAATTTACGTTTGCTGTCTAAATTTTAGAAACTCGGCTGAAAAAAGCCTCAGACAGTCTAAAATTTCACGACATCTTCACTTCAATTTTTACGGCTTAATTTAGTAGGCCGTTTTCTAAATATCGTGAAAGTTGATACTTCGAGGCTGTCACTTAGAATGATTTTCGATAGAAAATTGTATCGAGAAGTAGTTTGTAGTTGTGAGTTGGAAAAAGTTCTCGATACAATGGTTTTGGTCTTTCGCCACAAACCCATTATTCGAACTGACATTTATTCAATTAAAAATTCTCAATTATAAATTAATAATTAGTTTAACTCACCTCTCACGACTAACTACTCAAGACTAACTTGTCACTTCGAGTGATTTTCGATAGAAAATTGTATCGAGAAGTGTAATAGGGTTTTGAGCTAGAAAGAGTTCTCGATACAAATTTCACTTTTTTCAAAAGCAAAATTCACTCGAACTGAGATTAATTCAATTGAAAATTCTTAATTAAAAATTAGTTTTACTCACCGCTCAACTCTACTGACTCACAGCTCACCTAAAAACTACTTTAAACTTTTTTGTTTATTTTCAGTCCTAAATATAAACTCTATGAAATATCTATTACTCATCGTTTTTGGATTGAGCTTGCAGCTTGGAGTTGCCCAAGACAAGCCCATAAAAAACCTAGACTCCATTCTGAATACAATGCCCAAGAGCGAAGGGCTCCTCACTACTTATTTTGATGGAGATAAACTTTACCTGGAGTTTTCAAAAGAAGCTTTGGAAAAAGACTTACTCATGGTCACTCGCCTTAAGCAATTGCCGTCCAACTATTCAGCCTACAGAAATGCAGGATCTAAAACGTCAGAACAACTGATTCATTTGGTGAAAGTAGGAAAATCAATTGATCTCATCCAGGTGTCTACCACCAATGTCGCCGATGAGGACGATCCCATACAGCTGAGTGTCGCTCAAAATAACTTAAATCCCATTTTAGTGACCTTCCCTATAAAATCTGAGGAAGGTGAGAATATTGTTATTGAGGCCTCTTCGTTCTTCAATTCTGACTCTCCTTCTTTTAATATTATCCCCGACGGATTAAAAAAAGACTATAAAATTGGCAAAGCTGACGATAAACGTAGTCGTATCAATTCTGCTAAAAGTTTTCCTCAGAATACAGAAATCACCCACACGCTAACCTTTCCCACCGATAACCCACCACGGGGAAATTCTACCAATACGTTTACCTTTCAAGTGAACCATTCCATTATCGCTTTACCCGAAGATCTTATGCAAGTCCGCTATGAAGACCCTCGTGTTGGCTGGTTTGGGTTGAGAAAATACAATTATAGCTCCGATGCTTTAAAATCAGATGAAGTTCGACTCATCAGACGTTGGAGGCTGGAACCCAAAAACAAAAAAGCTTATGCTAGAGGCAAGCTCACAGAACCCGTTAAACCTATTGTATACTATCTAGACCCCGCCACTCCAGAGAAATGGAGACCTTATTTTATAAAAGGGATTGAAGACTGGAATTCAGCTTTTGAAAAAGCGGGTTTCAAGAATGCTATTCAGGCTAAAATAGCGCCAACCGCAGAGGAAAACCCTGACTTTAGTCCTGAAGATGTTCGCTTTTCTACAGTAAGATATGTAGCGTCGACGACCCGAAATGCGGTTGGACCAAGTGTTTCCGACCCGAGGACCGGTGAAATTATAGAAAGTGATATCATTTGGTATCATAATCACTTAAAGTCTTATCGCAATCGCTATTTATTGGAGACTGGGGCAGCCAATCCTAAAGCTAGAACTTTAGACACCCCAGAAGAAGAAATTGGAGAGATGATGCGCCGTGTGATTTCTCACGAAATCGGTCACGCCTTAGGCTTACCTCATAACATGAAAGCAAGTTCTGCCTATCCTGTAGACTCTCTCAGATCTGGAAGCTTTACCCAGGAAAACGGAATTGCGACTACGATCATGGACTATGCACGGTATAATTATATCGCACAACCCGGCGACGAAAACATCCGTTTTGTAAGACAGCTTGGTCCTTACGATGACTATGCGATAGAATGGGGTTACCGCTATTTCCCAAACAGTTCTGCGGAAGAAGATCAAAAGATTTTGAAGAGTTTTGTAGATGAACGTAGCACCGACCCTATGTATATGTTTGGTGGGAGAGGTAATGACCCCGATGCACAGACCGAAGATATTGGAGATAATTCTGTACAAGCAAGTACCTATGGTTTGAGTAATCTTAGAATCGTAGCCGAAAATCTAGAGCAATGGACCACCACTTCAGGGCAGAGTTATGAAGATCTGGAAGAGCTCTATGGTGAAATGCTAGGCGTGTACCGCCGCTATATTTATCACGTGGCTTCAGTTGTGGGCGGAGTTCATGAAACCTTGTTAACAAAAGGTCAGCCTGGAGAGCCTTATCAAGTTGTGAATAAAGCCGAACAGGAAAAGGCTCTTGAATTTCTGAATGAAAATGTCTGGACACCTCAATATTGGTTGATCGAAAATGCGCTGGTTTCCAAATTTTCAAAATCAGGAAAACTCAAGAGTGTCATCAGCTTAAATAAAAGAATGTTGAATCGGCTTATGGATGCGGATCGACTCAACCTCATGTGGGATACCAACTCCTCTTTAATTGGAAATGGTCTTTCCCCTCAAGAGCTTTTGGATCGTTTAGCGGGGGATCTCGTCTATGGGAGAACCACTCCAGACCAAGTTGAACGCGAGTTACAAAAGTATTTTGCACATCAACTTAAGGAATTAATGAGTGATGACGGCTTAGCGCTTGAACTTAAAGGTAAGAGTCTAGCGCTTCAAAATGAACTTAAATCCTATGTCAAAACCAAAAAAGAATCAGAGAATGAGACTTTAAATGCACATTATGCTTATATCCTAAACGTATTGGAGGAGGAAAATAAGGGCTCTAAATAAAAATTTACGGTTTAACCGTAATACATGTACGGTCAAACCGTAACTCAAAGTGATAAAATCTAAGGTTATTTGTATAACTATCCATTTAACTTGAATATCACAAATTTCATCCAATTTTGAGATTGTTCAAAAATTAAAGCAAGACTCTAGGGTCTTGCTTTTTTTATGCATTAATGTTTTCCTTCTGAATTTATGCAGAGAAAATCTCTTAGTTTTTAGACATCCAGCATAAGACATAAAGTTGATTTATAAGTTTCGTCTGGGGTTGAAAGTTTTACCTGAAGCATTTTCGTAACGGGATCAAATTCAGAATAAATGAATGTCATATCAAGAGTTATATAACTGCATTAGAAACTGAAAAACCTTTGTTTTACTAAGTTGAATTAAGCACCAACAGCTATAATAGTTTATGGTTTTCACGTCGACTAGTCTACTCTTAAAAGCTAAAATCGCAAACAGGTGAAACCTAATCTTTAGGCTCGAAGCTCAACAAATCTTCAGGCTGGCAATTCAACACCTCGCAAATGCGTTCTAATACCAAATTATATTTATAATGCCGTATGAATAAATTGAATTATTTTTTGATTGATTGAAATCAAAAATAATTAGCATAGCCTTAGCTACGGTAATTATTTTTGATGTAAAGCAGGCGAAAAAGAAGCGATTTATTGCGACATTATATGTCTAATTTGGTATAAGGTCGATAACCTTATGGCTTAGGCTTTTGCTGTTTTTAAAATGGATAAATTAGCTAAATCTACCGATTGCATGTGACGATCTTTGAGAACCTGATCCAGATTAATTTTAATAGACATGGCTTAGATTGTTAAGTCTTGTTCCTGCTTCGCTTGAATAGATAATTTGAGCATTTTGCTTAAACGTATAAAACTAAGTCCGATGACAATCAACAGTAGATAAATCATTGAATTGAAAAAAGGGGGAAGTCAATTCAAAATAATACAGTAAAAATATTTTTTTAACCACTAGACTTAATCCTAGAATTATTAAGAATTGACCACTGCGTTTAAGATTTTTCACCAAATTGAACGATTTGAATTCTCCGTTAATCATAAATAGTCTAGCTGCTCGACGCAGATGATACGCTACAAAAACAAAGGCCACAGAAAAAATAATTTCGCTGATTAACGCAGATAAATAATACAATATTAGAAGTGCGATATACAAAGTACGATACTAGAAGTAAAATATACAAGGTATAATATTAGAAGTAAAACATATAAAGTATAAAATACGAATTAGATCTTACCCATCTTTTGCGACCTTAGCGTTTTAGCTTTGCGGTCTTTGCGTGAAATAGAAGTGAGTTTAAAGTATCAAGTACAATGTAGAAAGAGAGATCATATTATCCAACTTTCGCTTTAGGGACTTTGCGAGAGAAAACACTTATAAATTGGTTCTCATTAAAAGATAAGTAGAAAATTCTTGATGATTTTTGAGTCAAACTTTGCAGTCATTCAAAAGAACTTAGAGTGCTTTGCCTGAACCTTTATTCATTAACACGCTTCTTCCAGTAGTCCCTAAAAAAGGGGAGACGCTTAGGTTTGCTCCTAGCAGAATTACTTTAAATAGCCTAAATTACACTGATTATGTTTTTTAAAGAAAATAGGGTAAGTTTTATTTAAAGAAATAATACAACGGATAAGCAGTTAAACTATCCTGAAAAAATAAAAAAACAGACTAAAATAAACCTTATGAAAATCAAGTACAAATTAGTATTATCAACGCTTTGTATTTTTATACTGCCGTTGTTCTCTTTTAGCCAAATCACTAAACTGATGCATCAACCTGCATTGAGCGATACACATATCGCTTTTATTTATGCTGAAGATTTATGGGTTGCCAACAGAGATGGGTCAAACCCGAAAAGACTTACAATAGATAAAGGCATTGAAGCCAACCCCGTATTTTCTCCAGACGGAAGTAAAATTGCCTTTGAAGCAGAATATGATGGCAATGTAGATGTTTTTATAGTTTCAGCAAATGGAGGAGTTCCAAAACGCCTTACTTGGCATCCTTATAACGATTATGTCAGAGATTTTTCTGCAGATAGCAAGACCGTTTTATTTGTCTCTCAACGCAATTCTTTTACCAACCGCTATATGCAAGTATTTTCTGTTTCAACTGATGGTGGAGCTATAACGCAATTGGATATTCCAAATGCATTTTGGGCTTCCTATTCAGATAACGATCAAAGCATCGCGTATACGCCTATTGCTGATCGGTTTAATCAATGGAAACATTACCGGGGAGGAACCGTTGCTCGTATTTGGCTTTACAATACCCAATCACACAAAGTATCGGAAATTCAGAAACCAGAGGGTGGCAGTAATGATTCGCAACCACAATGGATGGGAGAATTCGTATATTTTAAAAGTGATAGAGATGGCGAATTTAATTTGTACAGCTACGAAACCAATTCAAAAGCAATTAAAAAACTGACAGATTACAAGGATTTTCCGGTTATCAATCTCAAAGCGCACAATGGTGCTGTAATTTACGAACAAGCTGGGACGCTTCATATTTACAACACTAAAACGAATACAGACAACGTATTAAACATTAGCATCACTACAGATTTACTAGAATTGCGGGAACGTTTTGTTTCTGGTGAAGATTATGTGCGTTCAGTTGGTGTTTCACCTTCTGGTGCTAGAGCAGTTGTAGATTTTAGAGGAGATATTGTTACGGTTCCTGGTCAAAAAGGAGATCCCAAAAATATGACTGCTACAACTGGGACTCACGAAAAATATCCAGAATGGTCTCCAGACGGCAAATTCATTGCTTATTTTTCTGATGCAACTGGCGAATATGCCTTGCATATTAAAAATAATGTTTTAGGAGATGTAAGTGCCATTCCGTTAACTGGTTCTGGATTTTATGCTGATATACATTGGTCGCCAGACAGCAAAAATGTAAGTTATGTAGATAATGGTCGTAGGTTGTATGTTACTGACATTTCGACAAAGAAAACAACTAAAATTGATGAAGACATTTTATTTGTCCCTGGAATATTTAGGGAACTTTTTGGTTCTTGGTCACACGATTCCAATTGGATAGCCTACACCGTCATTACCGAAACCAATTTTGAACGTGCTTATGCTTATTCCATTTCAGAAGACAAATCCTATCCACTTTCAGATGGGTTGTCTAATGTTTCTGAACCCGTTTTTGATCCAAGCGGGAAATATTTATACATGACAGCTTCAACAGATGCAGGACCACTTGTCAACTGGTTCGATCAATCTAATATAGATAAAGAGCTTACACAATCTATCTACTTAGTCACACTTCAAAAGGAGGTGATTTCGCCTTTAGCAAAAGAAAACGATGTAGAGCAGCCAAAAGAAGAAGAACCTAAAGAGGATAAAAAGAAAGAAGATAAAAAGGAAGTAGCAGAAAAGTCAGATTTAAAAATAGATTGGGACGGTTTTCAGGAGCGAATAATCAGTTTACCTATTGAACCAGGTGTATATAGTAATTTGAGTTTAGCAGGAGAAGGGGAATTGTATTATATCTCTTCCTCATTTCATTCTCCTAAGTCAAGCCTTCAAAAATTCGATTTTAAGACCAGAAAAAGTGAAGAATTAATGCCAGCAAGTTCTTTTTCAATTTCTGCTGATGGCAAGAAAATGTTATATTCAGTTGATGGATCTTACTTTATCTCAGACCTCGGTCAGAAATCTGAAGAAGCCCCTTTGAACTTTAATGCCATAAGTGTAAAGATAAATCCGAAGGAAGAGTGGGTAAATATTTTTAATGAAGCATGGCGGGTAAATAGAGATTTCTTTTACGATCCAGGAATGCACGGTGTAGATTGGAAGGCCATGAAAACAAAATACCAACCTTTTCTGAAAGAGGCTTCTTGTAGAGGAGATGTATACAGAGTGATGCAATGGATGTTTAGCGAGCTTTCTGTTGGACACCACCGTTTTTCTAGTCGTGGTGATAGATTAAATGAACCAAAAAGCATAGGAGGAGGTTTGCTAGGTGCTAACTATATGGTTAAAAATGAGCGTTATCAAATCGCTAAAATATTTGGGGGTCTTAATTGGACACCCAGTTTGCGTTCGCCACTTACAGAACCGGGCGTTGGTATAAATACCGGCGATTACATTATCTCCGTTAATGGTGAAAATGTAAAAGGAAGCGACAACCTGTATAGCTTTTTTGAAAATACAGCGAATAAAATAATGTCACTGGAAGTGAGTAAAAAAGCGGATGGTTCAGAGTCTAGAACCTATAAAGTGACCCCACTAGCAACCGAATGGGCTATTAGAAATAGAGATTGGGTAGAAGGCAATATGAAAAAAGTGCACGAAGCCACAAATGGAGATGTAGCTTATGTGTACGTTCCCAATACAAGCGTGGCAGGCTTTAACTTTTTTAAACGCTATTTCTATCCGCAAGCCAATAAAAAAGCCATCATTGTAGATGAACGCTTTAATGGAGGTGGCTCTTTAGCAGATTATTACATAGATATATTAAAACGCCCAATGCAAGCAAATTGGAATTTCAGATACGGTAAAGATTTAAAATCACCTAGCGCCTCTATACAAGGTCCGCGAGTGATGATAATAGATGAAACTGCAGGTTCTGGAGGCGATTATTTGCCTTGGATGTTTAGGAGATTTAAAATGGGAACCATTGTAGGAAAAAGCACTTGGGGTGGTTTAGTTGGCGTATTAGGTTATCCGGAATTTATTGATGGGGGTAGTGTAACCGCGCCAAATCTTGCCTTTTATTCTGAAGAAGGATTCAACGTTGAAAACGAAGGCGTACCCCCAGATGTAGAAGTAGAACAATGGCCAGAATTAGTAATACAAGGCCGAGACCCACAACTAGAAAAAGCTATTGAAATTGCAATGAAACAACTTAAAGAAAATCCACCAGTAAAAGTTGAAACACCAGCTTATCCCATCAAAACTAAAAATTAGTATAGTTTTTATGTAGGTTGAATTTAGGTTTGTTTTTTAGTTGAGGTGAGATTTTAGATTTTTTGTGTTGTTTTATGCGAAGTCTAAAATGGATAAAATTTGAATGAGTGTATTGTGATAATTATTTTGTTTGGCTTTTATGAAAAAGTTTTGAAGACTTGGAGGTGAATATTAGTTGTGTGCATTTTAGTCGTCCTAAAATATGGATATATTAATAAAAGTATTCTCTTTTAGGTAAATTATTGATTAAGCGACAATAATTTAACATAAATTATAAAAACTAAAATTACTTTAATGACTGGTTCTAGATAACTTGTAGGGATTAAGTCTATCAAATTTTTATCGAATGATTTTGATTTAATCATGGGCAAAACAAGATTTAAAGTAGAGCCTATCTTTGGAGGTATAAAGTTTTGGTACTCTGGCGGAGTAGCAGGATATAAAGGTAGTACAAAATTGCATACTCAAAATCTTATGGAAGCTATGTGTTAAAATTCACATCGAAGTC
The DNA here is from genome assembly GCF_000153485.2 of Psychroflexus torquis ATCC 700755. Taxonomy (NCBI): domain Bacteria; kingdom Pseudomonadati; phylum Bacteroidota; class Flavobacteriia; order Flavobacteriales; family Flavobacteriaceae; genus Psychroflexus; species Psychroflexus torquis. The sequence goes on from NC_018721.1 coordinate 1,766,889, forward strand.
TAGGGATAATAGTGTTCAATTTTATAAAATAAAAATAAATGAGCATTTAAAACGAGTATCCAAAACTGAAAATTAAATAGAAATTAAGTTGATTTATGAACTAAAAAAATGAAACTTAAAATATAAAGGAATTCACCTTGATTTATGCAACGGTCTTACAATGTGAAATGCTACGGCCATAGCTTACTATCCTTCCGCGCATTTTGCCTAGTAATACCAAATAATATTTATAATGCCGTATGAATAAATTGAATTATTTTTTGATTGATTGATTTAAATCAAAAATAACTAGCATAGCCTTAGCTACGGTAATTATTTTTGATGAAAAGCAGGCGAAAAAGAAACGATTTATTGCGTCATTATAGGTCTAATTTGGTATAAGTTGCATCCTGAGGTCAGACCATATAACATTATTATTAAGTGCTAAAATGTTGAAAACTATTTGCAGTAATGATCCGATTTGAGCAATAAACCACGTGCTGTTTTACTTTTATTAAGCGTACCTATTATTTAATTGAATTTCAGGTATTAAAAAAAATAATGCTTTTACCCGTAGTTGAAATTTCTGTCAGATATTAATTCTTCCATAAACGAAAAAAAACTCAATTTTTGATGCTTTTTTCATAGAACACTAGCATCAAAAAATCTATTTAAAACAAATTAAGGGTGAAATATGTTAATTATCAAATAATAATATATATTTGTCCTTATCCTTTATATATTATAAAATGAAATTTTTCATATTTACATTCATTTTTCTTGTTTTTGCTAATCTTTCAGCCCAACGTTCAGGTCAAGCTGAAAATTGGTCGACATCGCTAGAATTAGGTGTGGCTTCTTCGAGTGGAACGTACACTTCGGGCTATTCATCTTCAGCTTTAAATAATTTTTCTACTTCTATTGGGTTAAGGTATCTTTTTAATTCAGAAAGACGCCTCTATAAGCCTTACGGTATTCGATTGAAAGGTGGCTTTACAAACCTCACTGGAGACAACGATTCAAGAGATTTCGAAACTACCGTCTATCACATTACACTCGATGGTGTTTTAAATATTAAAGATCTATTGAAGCTAAGATCCCCAGATTGGCCAGACGGTTTTAATCTTTTCGTTAATTTAGGAGTTGGAGCTTCTCACTATGAACTATGGGATGAAGCTAGATACTCAGACGCAGATGATGGATATATCTTTGATGGCGATGATTTAGTGACGGTAAATTTTGGTACTACAGCAGAATATGAAATTTCAACAGATTTTTCTCTTCACTTAGATTTGACTTATAGTTTGTTTACCACTCCAGATTTTTCAACTGATGGTAATAGCACAGTAGAAAGTATAGGTTCAAGTAGAGGTAATTTTGACCCTAGAATGTTTCGTGCATCTATAGGTGTAACCTATTATATCCCTTTTAGATAATTTATTTGTTTTTTAGTTCAAGTTTAATCAAATTATCATTTTTATAGAAATACTCAACAAGTATATAGTTATTCGAAAATCAGTGACTTATCCTCTTATAACTTTGTGCATTTTTTATAATTTAATGTGGTGAAATGCTTAAAATAATTGTAGATGTTAATAGTTGACTACATATAATTTGATTGTGATATATTTTTTCATTCTCAATCATTCTTATACCAATTTAGTTATTAAATACCGTATTAAAAGCCTTTAGAAAATGATGATTTCCTGTTATAGATTTAATGGTTTCAGGTTTCATTTCGCAGACCATTTCGCTTAGCCATTCTTTTAAACTTTTCATCGATTCAAATCTTTGATTCTTAAATCGATTTTTAATGTATTGCCATACTTGTTCGCATGGGTTTAGTTTAGGATTGTACGGGGGTATTCTTAACAAGATTATATTTTGTGGCACCTCTATATTTTTTGTAGAATGAAATCCTGCATCATCAATCACTACAATTTTATATTCCTTTGAATTATGTGTTGAAAATTCTCGCAGATAAGCTTGAAATATGTTAGTACTTACACCATTTATTTCCCAAACAAAAGAGTCTCCGTTTATTGGCGAGTAATTAACGTAGTGGTATGTTGTTTTATAAACAAGCTGGTAATTAACTAGGGGTTTGATTCTTGATACTGTAAGATATGGGTCTAAATAGTTCATCATTACAAATCATGCTTCATCTTATAAAGATAAATTTACAGAGTCAAACTTATCTTTATTTCGACTTAATTTAATCTGATATAGCTCATTAGGGATTTTTAAAAAAAATTCACTTCCATATCTTTTTTATAATTATATTTTCAAAGGGTTTTAAGCTTTGTCTTAAAATGCTGTATCAAATAATGCCGCAGTAAATGATATTTAACATCCACTCCGTATTGTTCATATACCCATGACTTGGCTTCCCAATAGCCTAGAAAAGGTGTCATGCTCGAATTAACACTCTCTTTTAAACCTTGATGAATTTCTGAAGTTATTATTCTTGATTTAATAATCTTAGGTTGATCAGTCAATAAACCTTTTATTCCTAAGGCTACATATTTTTTAGCCTAACACTATTGGGTTCTTGGACTAATTTTTAAATAATCTGCAAGTTCATTTCTAGTTTTAAAACGCTTTGTAAGAATAGGTCCTAGCCAGATTATTCGTTTATCAAGCCTATGACTCGATTGCTTTTTACTATCCGGAATTCATAAGGTTTTGCCATTGTTATATTTAAACAATAATAACGACATTAATTATTTAAATTGGTATTGAATTAATTTTACCTAACAAAAGGAGTTGAGCTTGTAGCAGACTATATTTTTCTTCTGAATTTACTCCTGATGCTACTAATGGTGAACTACTCATTTTAATAGTTTAGTTCACTTTTCCCAGCAACTCAAATAATTGACAGTATTGAAACTTGATAGTATACATATAATACCAAATAAAATTTATAATGTTGTAAAAATAAATTGATAGAGGTAGCTACTTAAGTACATATTAATTTGGATTGATATAATTTCGGTTTTTGCATCATTCTAGAAACAAGGTTATGAAAGATGGTTTTCTTACTTCTAGACCTATTCAATCGATAACAAAATTCATCAAAATATCCACTAATATGGAAAGAACTTACATATGAATAGGTAGTTCTAATCCACGATTTGATTTGATGAATCATAGTGTGTAATATTTTGAAGTTTTTCCCAGAATTACTAGGTATCTGTTCGATATTAAATTCTTTAGCTATAGGTCTATATCCGCGCCACAAATCCGTGTTGATACTTGCCGTTTTTGAGATATGCTTATCAAATATTGGAAGTAATTCTTTAGCAGAAAAGTCATTTATTTGATTCACGTACATTCTTTTCACTTTTCCATTTTCTGTTAGTTCAAGGGCTACTACAGCTTTTTTTTTCTTGGTATTATAGCTTCTCCCAACCTTACCATCTTCTTTTCCACCTACCACAAATTCGTCTACCTCAACGCGATTCATCATTGGAAAGTTCTCACTAGACTTCATAGCATCACGAACCTTGTACATGAACATTCGGGCAGTATAAGGTGTAACTCCTACTCGTTTTGCCAAATAACTTGCTGATAAACTACGAGTAGTCGTTGCCATTTCAAAACAGATGATAAAAGCCTTATCTAATCCAAATTTTACTTTATGAAAAAGCGTGTTTGCAGATGCTGATTCTGTATGACTACATTTATTACAGGTACGATCATAATTGGAACGAATTTGACAAGCACTATGATTACATTTTACACATTTGAAACCATTTTCCCATTTTATTTCTGATAGGTATTCCTTACAAGAAAGCACAGAATTGAACCGAACATAAAACTCTTGGGCATTTTGCCCTTCAAAATTAATCATATAACTCTTATTTTATTCACATTCAAGATACAAAAAACTATGAAACTAAATAGCTACCTCTATAAATTGAATTATACTACGGCGTAGCTCAGCACAGGTTTTTTGATTGTTTGAAGTTAAAATAATTGGCTTAGCCTTAGTTACAGTAATTATTTTTGATAAAAAGCAGACGAAAAAAGCCTGTGCCGAATTCGTATCGGTAAAACGATTTATACGACATTATAAATTTAGTTTAGTGCAGAAAAAATATCGAGCTAGGTTTTAAATTTTATCTATCTAGTGATAGTCGACTTTATACAACCTAAAAACTCCTGAAGACTCAGGAGTTTTTAGGTTGTATAAAGGATTAGAATCTATTCTATAATAAGCTTAGTGGTTTGACTGTTTTTAGCATCAGATAATTTTAAGACATAGACTCCAGAAGAAAGGCTATTATTTAGATTCACTGTCATCCTAAAAGAGTTGATCAACTCTTGATCTAGCACCATTCGTCCTTGAAGGTCAAATAACTGAAGACTTAAGACCAACCCGTTAAAGGCTTGTTGATGAAAAATACTGAAGCTGTTTCCTCTTACTGGATTTGGATACACCACCATTGAAGAGTCCAAAACAACATCCTCTGTTCCTAAGTTGACTTGTTCGAACTTAACTACAAATCTATCCGTAGCTATTGATTCTGGTATAATTTTGTCCACATCAAATGAAATAGAGGTACTTTCATCTGGAGTTAATTCTACACTAGACTCTAAATAGTTATCGTACAAATACCCTTTAGTACCAGAAAAATTTTCAGGTTTCACCTCTAGACGGTAAGCGCTTCGAGTGAAGTTTCCTAAGTAAAAAGGAATACTATCTTGTTCTGTTGGCATCCCCCGAGTTTCTATAGACATATAGTTTGGAAATCTATCGATAGCAAACCACTCATCATAATTCCAAACCTTTGTGGCATCCAAGCTGTCCTTGGCATTATTTGCTTCTGACCTAAACTCTACTCTTAAGGCATCAACTGGACTTGTATCTATGCCATCGTAGAAAAGGTTGATATTTAGGTTAGTCAATGGTTCTGGGACTTTAAAGGTCGTATTATTTCCTGTTGCAGTTGTTTTAAAAGATTCCTTAAATACAACCACTGGATTTGTTGTCGTTGTTTCCACAAAAAAGGCTTGATTGGGTTCTAAAAATTGATTGGCATTAGAGGTTTCAGGAACTGCAGCTGTATTACTTCCTTCTGCCAACGTTACTGTAGCGTAACCACCTCTTGTTCCAAGGGTTGGGTCATATATATAAACAAATTGTGAACTGACACCAGAAGAATTTCCTGAGGAAAGTAAATCTGCCATATTCACTTTAGCTTGATAAGGATTACCGATTAATGAAAAACCTCCTAAGGTTGAAGATAGGTTAGTAACAGTCTTGGAACCAACCACCAATTTTCCAGTTGCTCGTAAGGTAGTCGCTGGACCAACTGCTATATTAGAATTGAGTGTTGTCGACCTATCTCCTCTTATCAATAAAACATATGCATCTCCTGCTTTAAAGGTTTTAGTATCTGTATTGGGAATTGAGTTCCATTGAGCGTTTGCGGCGTTCCACTCAAACATAGATGGATTTCCAGTTAAAGTTGCATCAAACCCGTTAGCACCACTAGTTGATCCTGTAATATGAGTTCCAAAACCTGAGTTAAGATTACTATTATTGTCATCTCCAGTTTGGGTGTTGTTTTGACCGTCTTGCCAATTGTCTCGGATAGAGCTTGTTGTGGTTACTGAAGTGGATAAAAATCTAAAAGCCCTATTACTTTTAGGAATATATCGTTCTATCTCATAATTTTCACCTGCTAATCTTCTATTTTCAAAATTAAATGGCCCTAAAGCAGCTGTTTTAGAGACTGTACTCCGGAAGATAACTTTCCCAAAATTGACAAAATCTCCATTCAAGGTAATTGCATCTTCAAGAATTAATGTTGCCCCTGCCCTTACGACGACATCTGAAATGGTATTTGTTCCAGATAATGTAGTTTCAGCGCTTTCTATGAAAATGCTTTTATCTGTATTTGCTCCGTCAAAAGGAGGAGCTTCTGGATCTCCAAGTCCAGATGTTGTCCAGTTTTCTCTATAAACAAAGTCATTATCCCCAATACCAGTTGTAGCATCACCACTTGTAGCAGAAATTTTAGTCCATTCAGTTGAATCATATAAGGGATTTGCTTCTCTTACTGTCGGGTAATTTCTAAAAGCACGAGCACCTGAAAACTCCCAAGTTGTGCCTATAGTTCCAGACTCTGCTAAGACACCATAAACGTCCATTAACGATTTCTCAGTATTCGCAAAAGAAATATAATAAACATCTTGACCACCAGACGCTGTAGCAATTGAAGCTTCAAAATCTGGGTTTATACCATAAATTCCATTGAAAGTTGCCGCATCTGTAAAACTAATAATGTAGTAAGATTTTGGAGGAATTACGCCTGTTAGTTGAATACTTTGACCTGTTCCTGTAGGGTTATGCAAATAATAATTCTGATCGCCAAAATCTAAAGCCTCTACATCGGTATTGAATAATTCCACATATCTACCGTCAACATTATCGCTAGGGTCAACAACCTCTGAAATAAGAAGCACTCGTTTTTGAGAAATGTCAAAAGTTGTACTCGTTATAGAACTAAACACGCCTGATGAAGCGGTTAACTGGAAGTCAAAACCAGGCTGGGTGTGATTGATCGCATTAAAATTAGCATAACCGTCGGTTCCAATAATGGGTTCTATTGGACTCTCCAAAAGCGTTCCTGTAGAAGTAATCGACACATTTTCACCACTATTAGCCAAATCTAAGTTCCCATTGTTATCTGTATTGGCAACTCTTATAGATGGGGACATATCGGTATTCACCAATGTCGTCGTTGGTTGAACAACAAATTCTAAACCATTACCCACTACATCAATAGTAAACACGACACCTTCAAAAGCTGTAATATCTCGTGAAAAAATAGACCCGTCAACAGAGGCGATTTGATCTTGATTACCGTCATCTATAGCTAATTGAATAACTGATTGATCTATAATGTCAGATTGTTTTAAGAACACTCTAATCGTATAGGTCTTGGCATCTCCATCATCAATAACGAGTATATTATCAGGATCTGCATCGATATCCAATAAAATTTCAGTTGGCGTTATCAATAATGTCTGGTCAGCTTGATCGAGTATAGTGGTTCCATCTGAAATAGAAATTCCTTGAACCGCATCTTCCCATTTAGCCGTATTCAGAGATCCAGGCACAAATCTTAATCTAGTGATATTAGTTGATAGGTTGTCAAAATTACCAGAGTCTACTATACCAAAACTAAACACATCAACAGAGCTCCCCGAATTATCATTTATGTCTGCAATAATAGTTCCCTCTGCAATTTGCATTGGTGGCGCTATAATTTGCGTGTCTCTTGCATTGGAATCTCCTGTTAGCTTTACGTTATCAAGACCTGAATAACCATCAGCCCCATTATTTTGAATAAAATATTTAAAAGAGACATCAGAAACTGTATCTGGGATACTTAAACTAAGTGTTCCTGAAGCAACATCTGTAGCTCCTCCTTCAAATAAAAATAGACGATCTTGAGACACTCCATCATAAACTACTTCATACTCTATTCTATCACCAGATACATTATAGCCACTAACTTCCCAGTCAAAAGTAAGGTCAACAGTGGAGTATCCGGAAATATCAACAGTCACAAAATCTAATGAGGCGAAACCTGTTGTTCCATTTGGGGAATTTAAATCGTTTTCTCCAAAAATATTATTGATAAAACTCCCACTCACCAAAGGTGAAGCCTCATCAGAATTAATTATTCCAAAAAAATCAGCCCCCCATCCTTCGTCAAATAGTGGAATACTTGTAGTGTAAAGCCATTCTGATGGCGTCCCATCAAAGTCTTGAATAGCAATCACAGGAATAGCGGCACTAAAAGTGGAACTTATAATTGAATTAGGAACTATTGAACCCTGCAACGCTTCTGCGGTTAAGTCTAGACCATTAGCTTGAGCAGTGTAAGCTATGTTAGGAAAAGTAGCTGCACCATTCACAGCAGGAACTGGATGAAGGAGGTTGACCAAAGCACCTCCAGAAGACGTTAAGTTAATATCTGTTGTGATAGACGTATCTACATTCCCATTTTCATCAACATAGGCTACCTGGACAGGTGGAGTCATAAAAGTATTCACTTCCACATCACTAGGTTGTTGTATAAAAGCTATTTCTGTCGCTATAACATCAAGAGTGATATTATTTCCAACCACGTCCCCGGCTGTAAAAGAAGAGCTAAATGAAGACCCAGAAAGGTCTGCTTCAAAACTAGAATTAGTTCCAGCAACCTGAAACTGGATTACACTTTCATCTACAATGTTAGACTGATCCAAAGTGACATTCACCGTAAAATTGTCTGAAGCACCATCAGCAACAATTACAGAACTATCGGGCGTAAAAATAACTTCATTGGTCGTAATAACAGCTGTTCCTGGAATTTCAATTAATAAAGCATCCCGTATAGCAACATTCGAGAATGTTGACCAATCTACAGTATTATTAGCTCCAGCCACAAAACGCATTTGAGTTACAGTCGTAGGCAAAACATCACCACTGCCTAAATCTTCAATATCAAAGCTAAAAACAGATAGTGTACTTGTATTGGCAGCAATAACAGTACTTACTCCCACTTGAGTTGAAGGAACAACAACTTCTGAGGTCCTATCATTATTTGAAACATTAAAAAGAGTGCTAATCATTTCAGAAAAAGTGTCTGCATCTGCAATGAGTTCCAGATCAATTCCAACATGAGTATGAATTAAGTTTGAAAAAGTAGCAACACCTTCAACTGCAGATACACTAACGGGGTCTCCTTCAAGATCACCGGTCGAAGAAATATCTACTAAAGAAAAATTACCCGTATCCAAATTCCCATTGACATCCACAAGGCTAACCTCTAAATCTGGTTGCATCACTTCATCTAAACGCGTGTTAGTGGGTTGTTGTAAAAAGGCCATTTCTGACGCGACCACATTGAGAGTGATATTATTTCCAACCACGTCCGCGGATGTAAAAGAAGAGCTAAATAAAGACCCCGAAAGATCTGCTTCAAAACTAGAATTAGTTCCAGCAACTTGAAACTGGATTACACTTTCATCTACAATGTTAGACTGATCCAAGGTGACATCAACCGTAAAATTGTCTGAAGCACCATCAGCAACAACCACAGAACTATCTGGCGTAAAAATAACTTCATTGGTCGTAATAACAGCTGTTCCTGGAATTTCAGTTAATAAAGCATCCCTTATAGCAACATTCGAGAATGTTGACCAATCTACAGTATTATTAGCTCCAGCCACAAAACGCATTTGAGTTACAGTCGTAGGCAAAACATCACCACTGCCTAAATCTTCAATATCAAAGCTAAAAACAGATAGTGTACTTGTATTGGAAGCAACAACAGTATTTACTCCCACTTGAGTTGAAGGAGCAACAACTTCTGAAGTTTGATCATAAAGAAATTCCCCCTGAAGTTTAACGTTGTCAATACGATTATTACCACCTGCATTAGTCGCACCATTAAAGGTGATTCGAATAATTAAATTGGGTTGATTGTTTGCAAGAGGAGCTTCGTTTGAAATATCTAGACTTAAGATTGCCCCTGGATTAAGAGCTGGGGTGTAATCAAGATTAGAAAGATTTGTAAAGTTTAGACCTCCATCAATAGAATATTGTATTTGGTTATCATCAAATCCTGTTGGTGTGCGTCTTGACCAAAATGAAAGTGATAAATTTTCATAACCCTCTGAAGAAAAATTAAAATCAATATGTCTACCGTTATTAGCCAGACCAGCGGCACCAGTTGGTCTAAAAGATTGTCCTACAGTACTACCAACACAGGCATTGGAACTAGTGCCAAGATTAGATTCTACACTTACAAAATTATGAGTAATTATGCCATTCCCAGTTGCTCTATTCGCATTAGAGAGAGGAGTGGTATTGAAATTTGCACCTCCACCATTAAAATCCCAGCAATGGATAACCTCTTGGGCATTTGTGACTTGAATGGATAGAAAGAATAAAACCAATGACCCTAATAATTTGGTAGATAATAGTTTTCTCATGATTAGAGTCTATTTGTTCCAAAAATTAAAAAATTAGATTTAAAAAGTCTATTAAAGATAACCTAAAAAGGTATACTTCCCTCACAGTCAGATATTTTTAAACAGTAAGAGTTAATTGACATGACTATCAGATTCTCTACACCTTACTTTTCCATTTACAAGAAACGGCTGCTATAACTGTCTTTTCAAAGACCAAATCAAAAGATCTTCTGTTGGATTTGTAATGAAATTCATTGAGATAACTCTGGAGGTAATCGCTTCCAATAGACTGGTGTATGTCCCTTAGAACTCTCTTTGCATTACTAATTGCAATATGCACCCAATGTAAAAAATTCCCTGTTTGGCTTTTTATATCCATTACAACTGATACCAAATTAAATTTATAATGTCATATAAATAAATTTAATTATACTACGACGTAGCTCAGCAGAGGTTTTTTGATTGATTAAATTAAAAAGTAATTAGCATAGCTTTAGTTACGGTCATTATTTTTGATGAAAAGCAGGCGAAAAAAGCCTGTGCCGAATTCGTCTTGGTAAAACGATTTATTGCGACATTATAGGTTTAATTTGGTATGATTCATAATTAGCTAAATTTTCCTTGATATCATTATAGTTGTTCACCCCATCTGTTGTAGCTGATGATTGTCTATCAATTGCTTTATCTATTTGCTTATTAGTAGTTTCTAAAGAAATATTTCCAATAACTGCACTTTTATATGCCCTACCTTTTTATTTAGCTTATTTTTATATTTTTCCGATGGCTCGACAGTCTTCGATTTCGGCATTAACAATACTCCTATTTTTTTTTGGATTCCCTTTCCTCGTTTATATTTACCCTTATTTTCTTTAAGTTCAATAGCAATTCTTTCACAGCTATGCTTACCAGGCTCTATTTCAAAAAAACCTCATCAAGTTCATCGACAAGAGTGTGTCTATCATCTCTTTTACTCATTTCATAGCGTATTTTTTGAAACATCTACCGCATAGGCTTATAGTAGCAATGACTTAATTGTAGATATACCTCTAAAGAAAAATAGCTTTTTTCTACCGTGGAACATCATTAAGCATCATTACAAAATTAGATTAATAGTATGCAAGCTAAGTTCTGTGCTATAGAGTATCATTTTTCAAAGATGTTCTATGCTCACAGTTCTTACATTGGTATTGATCTCTCCTAGAAAGCCAATAATGCTCTTAATGATTACATTTATTGCATTTGATACCCAGTTTTCCATTTCTAATTTAAAATGGACCTTATACCATAGAGAAATTGCATAACATCTAAATAATTAAATGTTATGCAAGGAATCCAATAGTCATATTAATTTAAGTAATAAAGACAAGCAACTAAAATAAAATCTTCAATACCACAATTAATCCCGTATAATTTCAGGATTTATAAAGTTTGGATTTGAAAAAGCAGACTTTACGTTTTTAATTGATTTTAAATTTAATATTTTGTTCAGACAATTCATCAATCAATTCATTACAAATTTGTACTTTTTGTGTCTTGCTCGGCATGTGAATTTTAATCTTGGCTTGCATTTCATACACCACAAAATTGAGCAAGTGATCTCCCGAGTGAGTTTTGAACAAATCCTCTAAGGCTTTTATTTGAAACTCGTTAAGGTCATCTACATTCATTTGGATCGTTAATTTTTTGGCATTTTCCTTTAGGACATCTTGAAGTTGTTTAAAAGACACAAAACCAATACGCGTTCGCCCAGGTTCTCCAGTATCTCTATTTGTAAATTGGGTTGCCCTCAATTTAAGATGAACGAAATTATCCTGAATTAAAAAGTGCCTAAATTTCAAATACTCTTCGCCAAAAATCCAAAATTCATGACTTTCGTTATAATCTTCCAACACAAAAGTCGCAAAGCCTTTACCGGTTTTACTTACCTTGTGATTTACATCTGTCACCACTCCTGCTAGGGATAACTCTTTATTGAGGTGATTTTCAATTTCTGCAACTTCCTTTAGGTTTGACCTGCAAAAGGAGTTGATTTCCAGTTTAAAATCATCCAATGGGTGACCCGATAAAAACAGACCTACAACTTCCTTTTCTGCTTTTAAGGTTCGCATGGAATGCCAAGGCTCGCAAGGCGGTACTTCTGGTTCAGGAATTTGGACTTCACTCGACTCACCAAACAAACTCACTTGGGATGAGTTTTTATTCTCTTGGTACCTTGCCGCATATTTAATCACCTTTTCCAGAAAGGTTAAATCTCCGTCGGTAGCTTGAAAATATTGAGCTCTATGCACTTCTCCCAAGCTATCGAAAGCTCCCGCATAAGCCAAGCTTTCAAAAGCTTTCTTGTTGGCAGCTCGAAGATCGATGCGTTTGGACAAATCAAAAATAGAGAGGTAATGACCTTTCTTCCGGTGTTCTACGATGGTATTCACCGCTCCTCCGCCAACGCCTTTAATAGCGCCCATGCCAAACCGAACAGCATCGTCTTTGTTCACTGAAAATTTATAATAAGATTCATTCACGTCTGGTCCCAAAACTGGTAAACGCATTCGCTTGCATTCCTCCATAAAAAAGGAAACTTTCTTGATGTCACTCATATTATTAGAAAGGACAGCTGCCATATATTCTGCTGGATAATGAGCTTTTAAGTATGCTGTTTGGTAAGCAACAAAGGCGTAACAAGTCGAGTGGGATTTGTTGAAAGCATAACTGGCAAAAGCTTCCCAGTCTTTCCAGATTTTCTCTAGCTTTTCTTCATTGTGCCCATTGTCTTTTGCTTGATTAATAAACTTTGGTTTAAGTTTAGCTAAGACATCTTTCAACTTTTTACCCATGGCTTTCCTCAAGACATCAGCTTCACCTTTCGTAAAGCTGGCCAATTTTTGCGAGAGCAGCATCACTTGCTCTTGGTAAACCGTAATCCCATAAGTTTCCTCAAGATATTCTTGCATTTCAGGCAAATCGTAAGAGATGTCCTCCTCCCCGTGTTTCCGTTTAATAAAACTCGGGATATACTCCATTGGCCCAGGTCTATACAAAGCATTCATCGCGATAAGATCTCCAAACACCGTTGGCTTTAGATCTTTCATGTGTTTTTGCATTCCTAGAGATTCATATTGAAAAATCCCAACGGTTTCTCCACGTTGAAAGAGCTCATAGGTCTTTTCATCATCTAGTGGGAAAGCTTCAGGATCTAGATCGACTTCGTGGCGTGCTTTTACAATCTCAACGGTATCTTTAATTAGGGTTAAGGTCTTTAACCCCAAAAAGTCCATTTTCAAAAGACCTGCATCTTCTACCACTGAGTTGTCGAATTGGGTAACATAGAGGTTGGAATCTTTTGCGACAGAGACGGGAACAAACTTAGTAATATCATCTGGGGTGATAATAACTCCACAAGCATGAATGCCTGTATTCCTCACAGAACCTTCCAAAATCCTAGCTTGGTTTACCGTTTCAGCTTCTGGAGAATCTTGTTCTGAAATAGCAATAAGTTCTAAGACTTTATCCACTTCTTCGGATCTAAATTTCTTCCGAATTTCCTTTTCGTTCATACTAAAGATTTTCCCTAGCTTGGACATATCAGGAATTAATTTGGCAATGCGATCAGCCTCATACAAAGGCAAATCCAAAACTCTTGCGGTATCTCTTATAGCAGATTTAGCTGCCATTGTTCCATAAGTGATAATTTGTGCAACTTGATTTTGACCGTACTTCTCAATCACATAATCCATTACTTTACTTCGTCCTTCGTCATCAAAATCGATATCGATATCGGGCATACTCACTCGCTCTGGATTTAAAAACCGCTCGAAAAGTAAGTCGTATTTTATAGGATCTATATTGGTAATCTTCAAGCAATAGGCTACTGCACTACCCGCTGCAGAACCACGTCCTGGACCTACCGAAACTCCCATCTTTCTCGCTTCGCGAATAAAATCTTCCACGATTAAGAAATAACCAGGATAACCTGTATTGGCAATGACCGAAAGTTCAAAATCCAATCGGTCTTTGATCTCTTCACTTAATTCTCCGTAACGCCTTTTAGCCCCCTCGAATGTGAGGTGCTTTAAGTATGCATTTTCTCCACGCTTACCAGCATCTGTTTTATCCGCCTCGTCCAAAAATTGTTCTGGGATTACAAAAGCCGGTAATAATACCTCTCTAGCCAGTTCAAAGGCTTCAACCTTATTGGCGATAGCCTCTGTATTGGAAATGGCTTGAGGTAAGTCTTTAAAAAGAGATTTCATCTCCTCAGCAGACTTGAAGTAGTACTGGTCATTCGGAAGTCCGTAACGGTAACCACGGCCACGACCTATAGGAGTGGCTTGCTTCTCCCCTTCTTTAACACACAATAAAATATCGTGCGCATTGGCATCTTTTTGATCTGCGTAATAGGTATTATTAGTCGCTACTAAATTGATATCGTGCTTATTGGCAAGTCGAATTAAAGCTTCATTGGCGCGCTCTTCATCTTCTTGCTGATGACGCATAATTTCTACATAAAAATCATCGCCAAAAGTCTCCTTCCACCAGACCAAGGACTCTTCTGCTTGGTTTTCTCCAAGATTTAAAAGTTTACTAGCAATTTCACCATAGAGACTTCCCGATAAAACTATGAGGTCATCTTTATAGGTTTCAATAAGCTTTTTATCAATTCTAGGGATATAGTAAAAGCCTTTGGTAAAGCCCATAGAAGACATTTTTGCTAGATTGTGATAGCCTTTTTTATTCTTGGCTAGAATCACCATTTGGTAGCCATTGTCTTTATGAGTTCTATCGGTATGATCTTCGCACACAAAAAATTCACAACCAATAATCGGTTTTATAGGTTGTGAAGTGTTTTCAGAATCATTGGCAATGGCGGAATTGTGTTTTTTAACAGCATTCACAAAGTGAAATGCCCCCATCATATTAGCATGGTCAGTTATAGCTACTGCTGGCATATTGTGTTTTGCCGCTGCCGCTACCAGATCTGGGACAGCCATCGTAGATTGCAAGACGGAGAATTGAGTATGGTTATGAAGATGAACAAAACTAGACTCCTGTAGTTGTTCTAAATTCTCATCAAGCTCTGCTTTAGAAGGTCCGCTTTCTTCTGATTTTGCTTCTAATTTTGCTTTTAATTGAGCAGAAGCTTTTTTAAGGTTAATATGATTAAGACCAACCTTACTTAGAGGCCCCGTATGCCTAGACTTAAATTCTTGAAGATAACTACGCTCTGCCTGTAGTTCATTTTCTGTGTAATTTCCCGTGCGGATCAGCTCCAGAAAACAACGTGTCGTCGCTTCCACATCTGCTGTCGCATTATGAGCCTCATTAAAAGGCTGTCCAAAAAGATATTGGTGTAATTCAGTTAATGTAGGGAGTTTGAATTTTCCTCCACGCCCCCCAGGAATTTGACAAAGCTTAGCTGTTTTTTCTGTACAGGTATCCAATACAGGCATGGATGCCATTAAAGATTCTAGTTGAGCTCTATGGAATTCGGCTCCCATCACGTTTACATCGAAACCAACATTCTGCCCAACCACAAACTTAGATTCTGATAAGGCTTCATTGAACTCTGCTAATACCATGTCCAAAGACTCCCCTTTTTGCAGAGCCAAGGCAGTAGAAATACCATGAATGCGCTCTGCATCGTAGGGGATATCAAATCCCTCAGGACGAATCAAGTAATCTTTAGCTTTTACAAGATTTCCCCACTCATCATGAACTTGCCAAGCGATTTGTATAGCTCTAGGCCAGTTGTCGGTATCAGTGATTGGCGCATTCCAACGCTTAGGTAATCCTGTGGTTTCGGTATCGAAAATAATATACATGAAGCAGTTTTTGAAGTATAAAATTAGCGAAAAACAGAGTTTAAAATAGCATTATTTTGATTTTATCTGTACTAAATTATGAGATTTTGAAAGGGCTAACGCCCCCCAACTAAGATATCAGGGCTACGCCCCTCTAACTAAGATATCAGGGCTACGCCCCCAACTAAGATGCTAGAGTTAACGCTCGTTACCCTATAATATAGGGGCGTAGCCCTGATCTCTTCATAACACAGACTGCAAAGCCCCAACTAAGATATCAGGGCTACGCCCCTGACTAAGATGCTAGAGTTAACGCTCGTTACCTTATAATCTAGGGGCGTAGCCCTGATATCTTTCTTAATCATACCATTCAAATAAATATTTTGCATCATATTCGACTTCAAATTTTTTGAGAAGTGACAAATATTCATCTCTGAACGTTTGCTTTTTATGATGTTCAGGCTGATTCAAAATATATTTTACCACCCTGTCGATATGGGATTTGGAATAGGTAAAAGCCCCATAACCATTTTGCCAATAAAATTTACCAGAGATGAATTTTTTCTCATTAAGCCATTTAGAAGAGCCTGATTTTACCTGTTCCATAAGCTTAGATGGAGAAATCGCTGGATGCATCCCTACGAAGATGTGTGTATGGTCAGGATTGCAATAGATCGCATAGGTTTTGCATTTTTGGTTGGTAATTATGCCGCACATCACCTTTTCCAATTCGTCTCTGAAGGATTCTTTGATTAGGTTTTGTCGTCTTTTTACAGAAAAAACAAATTGGACGTATAATTGTGTGTATGTATTTGCCATCGGTACCAAGATTACAGGGCTAATGCCCCTAGGTTACTAAGATTACAGGGCTGACGCCCCTAGGTTAATGAGATATCAGGGCTACGCCCCTTACCAAGATTACAGGGCTAACGCCCCCTACTCATGATGCCACTCATCAGCCCGACGATCGCAGGGCTACGCCCCTAAGTTAACGAGATATTAGGGCTACGCCCCTTCTACATCCTAAATATAAGAATATCATCATTAATCATATCTTTTTAAGAAGAAGCAAAATTAAAAAGATCTCCTTTTCTTTTGGTATCGATCTTCAACACTATTCACTTATAATTTTATGCTGGTGACCGATGGATTCCTCATGAATGGCCTTTAAAAATTTGGTTATAAATTCTTTGCTTAAATTGTTTTCAGCTCCGGCAGCAATCATAGTATCCAGAATAGAATTCCAACGTTTGGTCTGAAGAATTGCTACATTGTTTTTCTTCTTAAGGTCACCTATCTCGTCTGCTATTTTCATTCGCTTTCCCAAGAGGTCTATCAACTGATGATCAACTACATCTATTTTGGTCCTTAGGGTTTGAAGTTTATTTTGGAAAGCTGTAGCTTCTGTAAACTCCTTTCTCATTCTCAAGTCTACCGTCATTTGATCGAGGGCTTTAGGAGTAATTTGTTGCTTAGCGTCACTCCAAGCATTATCTGGATCAAAATGAGTTTCCACCATAATTCCGTCGAAATTAAGATCAAGTCCAGTCTGGCAAATGTCAAAAATAATATCACGTCGCCCTGCAATATGGGAGGGATCCAGAATGATAGGTAAATCTGGGTATTCCGACTGTAAATCGATAGCAATTTGCCATTCGGGATTATTTCTATATTTAGTTTTCTCGTAAGTCGAGAAGCCTCTGTGAATAACTCCCAAGTTTTTGATACCCGCATCGTAAAGACGTTCTACAGCTCCCAACCATAAAGCTAAATCTGGATTGACAGGATTTTTCACTAAAACTGTTTTATCAGTTCCTTTTAAGGCATCTGCAATCTCTTGAACAATAAAAGGACTTACTGTACTTCGAGCTCCAATCCAAAGGACATCAATATCAGCTTTAAGCGACATTTCTACATGAGTTTTATTGGCTACCTCAGTCGCCAATTTAAGACCAGTTTCCGCCTTAGCGGTTTTCAGCCAATCTAAACCAATAGCTCCAACACCTTCAAAATTCCCTGGGCGGGTTCTAGGCTTCCAAATTCCCGCTCGCATGATACTGGTGTCAGTGTCTTTTAATTGCTGAGCTATTTTGACCACTTGCTCTTCTGTTTCTGCACTACAAGGTCCAGCAATAACTAGAGGATGATCTAAATTAAAGTCAGTTAACCATTGTCTTTGTGTTGTGTTAATTTCCATTCTCTTCTTTTTTTATGATTCCGTTTAAAATGGGTTTCAAGTCATTGACCTCCGCCAATTGTTGATGTATACCCTTATAATTTTGAGTTTCTAGTTGCTTCTGAAAAGCTTTTAAATTCTGTATGTATTCTTCCAAGGCGTATTGGACTTCTTCTTGATTTTCTTTAAAAATAGCCGTCCAGGTTACAGGGTTGGATTTGGCTAGTCTAACCGTAGAGGCAAAACCACTCCCTGCCAAATCGAATATATCTCGGTCGTTTTTTTCAATGTCCAACACTGTTTTACCAAGCATAAAGGAGCTGATGTGTGACAAATGAGAGACGTAGGCTAAATGCTTGTCATGGGCTTTGGCCCCCATATATTTTAACGTCATGTGTAGAGGAGCAATTAAACTTTTAGCTATCTGTAAGAGACTAACCTCTGTGTGTTCAGCCTCACATAAAATCATGGTTTTGTGATCAAATAAAGAATCAAAAGCAGCTTCAGGTCCAGAAAATTCAGTCCCTGCGATAGGGTGAGCAGCCAAAAACTGATGCCGCTTCGGGTTTTTGGCGACCGCTTCACATAACTGTCCTTTTGTAGACCCCATATCCATCACCAAAGCTTGAGGATGAATTTTATCTAAAATTTCTTGTAATAATAGAGAGGCATGGTCCACAGGGATACTGAGGATGACAACATCCATTTCAGACCATGCTGACTCTTCCAAAACTTGGTCGATAATATTCAAGGTTAAGGCCTTTTGTAGATGCTCAGAATTTTTATCCATACCAAAAACTTGGACATCTGAAAAATTTCTCTTCATGGATAAGGCAAAAGATCCTCCTATTAAACCTAAACCTATACATCCTATTTTCATACAGTTTCAAGTTTTGAGATTCTCTCTTTACAAATGCTAAGTTCCTCCTCAGAAACACATAATGAAAAGCGGAGATAATTAGACCCATTAGATCCAAATACATCACCGGGGGTTACAAATACATTTCTTTTGTATAGGAGCTCATCTGCCAGTTCTTTTGCAGATTGAGAAGAATTCACTTTGCCCCACACAAAAAGTCCAACTGCAGATTTATCAAAACTCAGGTTTAACGTTTCACACATCTCCCAAAGGATAGCCCTGCGTTTTTTGTAAACAGTATTCTGAGCATCAAACCAGTCGTTTTTTAGCTCCAAAGCTTTGGTCGCTGCCTTTTGAATAGGAAAAAACATCCCACTATCCATATTGCTCTTCACCTTTAATACGGCTGAAATAAATTCAGAATGACCCACTAAAAACCCAACTCTGAATCCTGCTAAATTGTAAGACTTACTGAGCGAGTTTAATTCCAAACAGACCTCTTTGGCTCCTTCCAGTTGAAAAATAGAGAATTTATCATCGGTGAGGACCATGCTGTAGGGATTGTCATTGACCAACAAGATTTTATTAGCTTTTGCAAAATGAATCAGCTCTTGTAGTTTTACTCTATCTGCTGCTTGACCTGTGGGCATATTTGGATAGTTGATCCACATCAACTTCACCTTGGCTAGGTCTAATTTTTGAAGCGCTTCAAGATCTGGATGCCACGCATTTCCTTCTGTTAAATCATACGAGATAAGTTCAGCATTCAAAAGCTTAGTCGCTGCTTGATAAGTGGGATATCCTGGATTAGGGACTAAAACCTGATCTCCTTCGTTTAAAAAAGCCATTGAAATTAAAGAAATTCCTTCTTTAGACCCCATCAGCGGAAGCACCTCGTTTTCTTTATCAATTTGGACCGCATACTGATTTCCATAAAAACCACACATCGCTTGTCTCAATTCATCTAAACCTTTATAGGCTTGATATTGATAGGCCCCATGTTGTGTTGTCGCCTTCACCAATTCGTCAACAACCTCTTGAGGGGGCGCTAAATCTGGACTTCCAATTCCTAAATTGATGATCGGTTTTCCTGCTTTTTTAAGTTGAGCAACTTCTCTCAGCTTTTTGCTGAAATAGTACTCTTCTGTCTTCTGGAGTCGGTTGGATACTGAAATCATGACTTTCCACTTTTATATTGACCTACACAGGTCGGATTGATACTAAGGTTTGATATGGCTTTAAAAGCGTCTTGAAAATGTTCTAGACTTGTAAATGCAACGTCCACAATAAAGGCATACTTCCATACTTCCTCAGGAATGGGGATACTTTGGATCTTCGTTAAGTTTAATCCATGATCTGCCATGACATTAAGGACGTTTGCTAAGCTTCCCGATTCGTGGGCTATTTCAAATTTTAGAGTGGCTTTGTTCACTTCTTTAATTGAGTTCCCTAGTTTTTCGATAACGACAAAACGGGTTTCGTTAGCGCTATAGTTTTGGACATCTTCCACAATCACTTTTAAATTATAAAGTTCTGCAGTCCCTTTTGGCACTAAGGCTCCGACACCAAACAGGCGTTGCTCTGCAAGCTGCTGAGCGGGGAGCGCTGTGTCTACATCTTCAACAAGATGGATATGGCTATGGTTTCCAAAAAAATGGCTACACTGGTGCAATGCCATTTGGTGAGACCTCACTTCTTTTAGGTCTTCTAATTTCTGTCCTGTCAGAGCCACTAAATTGTGACTTATGTTTAGATAATGCTCTGCAGTCACTTGAAGATCATGGTCCAAAATAAGGCGGTAATTGGGAAGGATACTCCCTGCTATAGAATTCTCAATAGCCATCACTCCTTTTTCACATTCATCACTTATGATAGCCTGAACGAGTTTTTGGAATGTCATACATTCTAAAGCCTCGACATCGGTTTCTCCAAAAAGCTCTGTAAGGGCTTTATAGTGATTAGATCCTTTTATTCCTTGTATTGCTATTTTCAATTCTATAAATTAAAAAAGCCTCGTAAAAAACGAGGCTTTGTATATTTGATAATGAATTTATTTCATATCAACCCCGTTTCGCTAGACTAGCAAAATAAAAGTTGAAATAAATATAAAAACGAGTTGTCATTTGTATTGTAATATGGGACTAAATTAAAATTTATTTTGAATAAAATCCTATTAACCTAAATAAAATTCTAAATATTAGTTTTTTAGATACGCCTTTTGTCTAGGAATCGTTAGAAATTCTTTTTGTCTCCCATTCAGATAAATGACTTCTTGCCCATTAAAATAAGCACCTTCTTCCAACATCACCCTAAAAGGCTTTTCCCATTCGTCTAAGTAAACTTCAGCGTTGAGCTCTATCGCATACACCGTATTTGGGTGGAGTTCGTAATCACCAGAACCCGGTACTTTACCTTGATTGTCCCACATCCCGATAGTAGGTCCTGCAGCATGTCCATGATATCCCATGGGATGAGTATAAATAGTGCCGATTATACCTTCAGAACTCATCTTAGATCTAGCTGCTTCTAAGATTTCATTTCCAGTTCTGCCAGTTTTAAAATTGGACGTTAATATATCTTGTAACCGATTTCCAACGGCAAGAGCCTCTTTAAGATAGTGGGGAACTTCCTTTTCATCTGGCTTTAAGACGTATGCGAGTTCTTGCGTATCTGTGTTCAATCTTAAGTAGGTGATACCAAAATCCATATGTAAAATATCACCAGGCCTAATAATCTTTGGATCTGAATTAGTATCAAACGTTCTCAAATGTTCCTTGCTTTCGTTACTGCTTCTTTGAATATCTACCGTAGGATGAAACCAAGTTTCTAGACCAAGCTCTTTAATTTTATCTCTGTACCACCAGACCACATCTGTAGTACTGGTTACCCCTGGAGTAATCACCTGCTCCGATAAACCCTCTTGGATAATATGATGAGCTATAGTTTGGATGTGTTTATACGTTGCCATTTCTGAAGGTGTTCTTGTTTCCAACCAACCTACGGCAAGGGCTTCTGCAGAAGTTACTTTCTTTTGGTAGGATTTGGGCAAGTACTCCATCAGCATTTTGTATTCGGTATGGTTTAAGCCATCGGCATGTCCAAAATCTTCAGAAGTATTAATACCGATCTGCTTTGGATCGCGTTCTTTAATAAGCTCTATCAATCGCTTCCATTGGTTTGGTTCGACCTCAGGATCCCATGCTTTTTTAAAATATGAGCCCACATTATACCTAGCTACTGCCAAAGTTTCCACCTCATCTTCTCCTTCAGGCTTATACATCATTAGTATAGTCCTCCTCCGAGCCGCCAACCATGTGCTTGGCAGAAAAGTTTTAATAACTGGATCTTCATTGTATTCTCTAGAAATCACCAACCACATGTCTATCCCAGAACGGTCCATTAGTTTTGGCAAGACTGTTTCTATACGTTCTCCAAGCCATTGATCAATAACTTTAGATTGTTCCTTTTGAGATAATACAGCTATGCCTTGAGCATTGGTGGTACAGCAAATGCATGCTATAAAAAATAGGCTGAAAACTAATTTCATATGTCTGTTTTTTAATTTAAAATTAAAAATAGACATAAATTAAATAAAAAACCTCATCAATTAAATTTGATGAGGTCTGTAACTATTTCTTATAAAAGTTAGGTGATATTAACTCACTGCTTTCAATTTTCTTAAACTAGTTCTTTCAAGAGATTTTTCAGCATAGGATTTCGTTACCTTAAATTCAGTTTCATCACTTTCTGGCAGATAGAACATCGCATCGGTCAGGATAGCTTCACAAAGTGAACGTAAACCTCTTGCTCCAAGCTTGTACTCTAGTGCCTTTTGAACGATAAAATCTAAAGCCCCATCGGTAATTTGAAAATCGATATTATCCATTTCAAACAACTTTTTGTATTGTTTTATAATGGCATTTTTAGGTTCTGTCAAAATACGTCTTAGCGTCTCCTTATCCAAAGGATCCATATAGGTAAGAACAGGAAGACGACCAATAATCTCTGGGATGAGACCATAATCCTTCAAGTCCTTAGGGATAATATATTGAAGAATATTTTCTTTATCTACACTTTCACCCAATTTTGAAGCTCCATAGCCAACGGCTTGCATGTTTAAACGCTTTGAGATATTTTTCTCAATACCATCAAACGCACCTCCAGCAATAAACAATATGTTTTCTGTGTTGACTTCTATAAATTTTTGATCTGGATGCTTACGGCCTCCCTTTGGTGGTACATTAACGGTAGTGCCTTCTAAAAGTTTTAGCAAAGCTTGTTGAACACCTTCCCCACTTACATCTCTTGTAATGGAAGGATTATCACTTTTACGTGCGATTTTATCAATTTCATCGATAAATACAATCCCATGCTCAGCTTTTTCAGTATTGTAATCTGCTGCTGCAAGAAGCTTAGTCAAAATGGTTTCCACATCTTCACCAACATATCCAGCTTCGGTTAATACAGTAGCATCTACAATAGCTAGAGGAACATTAAGCATTTTAGCTATGGTTTTGGCAACAAGTGTTTTACCTGTCCCCGTTTGCCCTGCCATAATAATATTACTCTTTTGGATTTCAATGTCATCCTTAGATTTTGGCTGTAGTAATCTTTTGTAGTGATTATAAACGGCCACAGACATCACTTTTTTAGTTTGGTCTTGACCAATGACATATTGATCTAAGAAATCTTTGATAGCCTTTGGCTTTCTTAACTTCAATTCTGAAGAAAGCTCTTCTGTACTATCCTGTTTGGATTCCTCAACAACGATTCCGTGAGCTTGCTCGATACATCGGTCACAAATATGGGCGTCCAATCCTGCAATAAGTAGGTTGGTTTCAACTTTTTTGCGTCCACAAAATGAACATTCTAACTCTTCTTTAGCCATAATTTAGTCTCTAGTCAATATTTCATCAATCATTCCATACTCTTTCGCAGCATCTGATTTCATCCAGAAATCTCTATCTCCGTCTTGGTAGACCTCATCATAAGATTTTCCAGAATGTTTTGAAATGATCGTATATAATTCTTCTTTCAGCATTATGATTTGATTCGCTGTGATTTCAATATCATCTGCTTGTCCTTGTGCTCCACCCATAGGCTGATGGATCATCACTCTTGAATGAGGAAGACCACTTCGTTTTCCAGCAGTTCCTGCACAAAGCAGAACGGCTCCCATAGAAGCTGCTATTCCTGTATTAATAGTAGCCACATCCGGCTTTATAAATTGCATAGTATCATAAATTCCCAAACCAGCATAAACACTACCTCCGGGAGAGTTAATGTAAATCTGAATATCTTTTGAAGAATCTGTGCTTTCTAGAAACAAAAGTTGGGCTTGGATAATATTCGCAACTTGATCGTTGATAGGTAATCCTAGAAAAATAATTCTATCCATCATCAATCTAGAAAAAACGTCCATAGCCACAGCATTCATCTGGCGCTCCTCAATAATATTGGGAGTCATCGCAGAAGGAGTCATGCTTGTAATAATTTTATCGTAATAATTGGCATTGACACCATGATCTTTGGTGGCAAATTTTTTGAATTCTTTATCCATTTTCATAATATCCTCTGTGTTTTAAAACAAATATAGCTCGAAGCTAAGATCTTGCATGCTTCTTTTACTAAATGTTAACTTCGAGCTATATCCTTTTGTAAGTATAAAATTGATTTATTTATAAATCGTATCTACAAATTCTTTATAAGTAACGTCCTTTTCTTCAATCTTCATTTTCTCCTTGTAAAGTCCAAGTAATTTTTGGACCATTACTTCCTCTGAAAACTGTTTTACCTGCTCTTGGTTTGACATCAAATTTTGAATAATTCCGTCCATTTGATCTTCTGGAAAATCCATTTGACCAAATTGCATCATTTGCATTTTAATCTTTTCTTTGGCGACTTTCTTAACGTCCTCCATCTCGACCCTGACATTGTTGTCTTTCGCTATTTTGGCTTCGATAAGCTGGTACTTAATACCTTTCTCACTCTTTTCGTATTCGTCTTTAGCCTCTTCGACTGTCAATTTCTTTTCACCTTGTGTTTGCATCCACTTTTGAAGAAACTCTGAAGGTAAACTCATATTTGACTTTTCAATCAGGTGCTCTGTGACATCATTAAAAAATTGCTGATCGCCTTGTTGCTGAAAAGTTTGCTTGGATTGTTCTGCTATTTTTTCTTTAGCTTCTTTTTCTGAAGAGACTTCTCCTTCACCAAAAGCTTTATCAAACAGTTCTTGATTAAGTTCTGCTAGAATTTGTTCATTGATATCTTTGATCGTAAACGTCAAATCAACTTTTAAACCCTCAGCTTTATCTTTTTCTATACCGAGTTGAGTCGCTAAAGTATCCTCATCTTTAAAAAGTTTGCTAGATTTTAAAATAACTTGATCTCCTGCCTTTGCTCCTAAAAGTTCTTTTTGGTTGCTCTCTCCATCGAGATCTTCAACGTTGAAGGTGGCCTCATTTTCGATACCTTCTTCTTCATTGTGAAACGTTCCAACCACTGTAAAGTTTTCCTTCACTTCGTTATGGGGCTCGAGTTTCCCGTATTGACGCTGAATGGTTTTGAGTTGATTATCAATCATCTCCTCATCTGCAGAAATGTTGTAATACTTAACTGGACCTTCACCTTCCAAAGTGATATCAAATTTTGGGGCTAATCCTAATTCAAATTCAAAGTTATAATCGTCGGACTCCCAGTTTAATTCGTCTTGTGGTTTAGGGAGTGGATTTCCCAAAATTTCGAGCTTCTCTTTTGTGATATATGAGTTTAATGACTCTTGTAACAATTTATTGACTTCATCTACTAAAACAGATTTTCCATACTGTTTTTTTATCATACCCGTTGGGACCATTCCTTTTCTGAAACCAGGAATACTTGCTGTCTTACGATGGTCTTTAAGTACTTTTTCTACCTTTGGACTGTAATCGTTTTTTTCAATATTGATTTTGATGACAGAATTTAGTTGGTCTTTATCTTCTCTTGTTATCTTCATTTTAAAGAATTTTTTTGAAAGTGCAAAATTACAATTTATTTCACTGCTTACCAAGTTTTTATGCTGAAGGCTAGAGTGTAAGGCTTTTATACCAAATTAAATTTATAATGTCATATAAATTTAATTATACGACGACGTAGTTCAGCACAGGTTTTTTGATTGATTGAAGTTGAAAATAATTAGCATTGCCTTTGTTACGCTAATTATTTTGATAAAAAACAGGCGAAAAAAGCCTGTGTCGAATTCGTATCGGTAAAACGATTCATTACGACATTACAGGTTTTATTTGGCATTACACTAAGCCTTAAATCTTATTCCATTTCAGAAGACATCGATCTCGCTTCTTTTCTGAGTTTAATAAACATGATGACATCAAAAATAAAATGCGCAGCCATTGCCGAAAAAATATCAATGTAAAGCGTGAGATAGCCAAAGCCAGCAGAAATTAAAATCAAAAATACTCCATAGATAGATTTTTTCCAATCCTTTGTAGATATATAGCCGTGAAGAACAACAAAGAGTATAGCAGCCCACCATAACCCCATTAGAGGCTGAAGCGCTCCGCGGAATAAAATTTCTTCTCCTATACCCGCACATAGAGAATAGAATACTATATCAATCCACTGAAGATCTAAGCCTTTAAAAAGCCTAGCATAAAAAGCACTTGTTTCTTTTAACACAGGAAGTTTTAAAAGCAAAGCTCCTATAAGAGCCGCCAATGAACCAAAGCCAAGACCAATTGGAATAGAGGTGACGAGATGATCATAATTGAACATCTCGAAATAATCAACTTTATCTGAAAATGATAAAATAAAAAAAGCTATTCCGCTAAAGCCAAAAAGAGTAAATATGGACATGATAAGCATGGCCTTTTTGGTTACTACCATTTATTAAAGTTTAGATTATCTTTTACGCTGTGCAAGGGCGAACACTATAGATTGAAAGAAAGAGAGTAAAATACTAAATAAAACTGCCCACCAAAATCCATCCACACGGAAGGCCTCTATAAGCCAGTCTGCCATTAGAATGATAAATGCATTGATTGCCAGCAAGAACAAACCAAAGGTGACGACGGTGACTGGAAGGGTAAGAATCAATAAAATTGGCTTTATAAAGATGTTAAGTAGAGCAAGAATTGCAGCAACAACGATAGCCGTAAAAAAGTCGGCGACATACACCCCACCCAGAATATTGGATAGTATAAGGACGATAAGTCCTGTGAGAACAATTTGAAGTAAGGTTTTCATAGGTCTGTTTTAAATCTTAAATTTCCTAATATAAAAAAAACTGCCTCAACAATTAAGTTGAAGCAGTTTTTTTACAATTTAGAAACAGTTAATTCACATTGTCACTCAAAGATATTGTTCCAAATTCTCCAACATTTACTTTTGGCAAGTTAGACCCATACGTTTGATTAATAGCTTCTAGAGTTTCATTAGCTATAAGAGCATAACCCCGTGGAGTTAAATGCACACCATCCAAAGAAAATCCTCCACCAGTAACAAAGTCTGAAGTAATAATTCCACCAGGAAAGCTTATGCCTTGTCCTACTCTATTTAATAAAGCGTCAGCGTCTACAAAAGCCAATCCATTAGCTTCTGCTAAAGACTGTATTGTAGAATTGTAAGAAAGTCTAGCATTAGAAATGGCGCTAAGTTCACTAGAGTCTAAAGCATCTTTATCGTCGATACCATTCACCGCCCCCAAAACCAATTGCGCTTGTTCTTGAGTGGGCGTTCCTCCTTGCTGAAGAATTCCTAAAACTTGCAAAACTGCTGGTGAAAGAGCTACAGAACCATAACCTTGTGCCAAAGCAGCTCGATTGATGGTTAAAAGTATAAGCTCACCCTCCTGCATTTGTCTAAATCCTAATGGATTAGTTTGAGTTACAGGAACATCAATTACAAAACGATTTGGACCTTCATTAAATGCAATAGCATATTGAGCCGCTAGAGCTTGTGCTTGTGCTGGTGGCACTCCTTGCTGAATCAAGCCTTGAGTAAAAATTCCAGCAACTGCTTGGAAGAAGCCGGTCAAACTACCCGCTGAAGCTGCATCCAGAACCAAAGCGTTGTTTGGAACCGTTGTAAAAAATGGGATGTCGGTAACATTCGGAATATTATAAACAACTCCTCCAGAAGCATTTGCATTCAATTCATTTATCAACTGATTATAAACACCTCCAAATACGTTAGGGTCTGTAATATCCGTACTTCCATAAGTTGAAGGATCTAAATTTCCAGCTTGGTCAACACCTGTCCCTCCACTAGTAGCATAACCTAAGATATCATTATTTCCAATCCAAAGCGAAAAGAAACTAGGGTTTTGAGCTACAGCATCTGCAAGGACCGTCGTCGTTTCTGAAGTAGAAAATCTTACGAAATAAGGGTTAGACTGAGAGGGTAATCCTGCAGCAGCTCCATAACCAGGCGCCGCTAGATGGAAACTTTTTGCACCAGGGACTCCCATATTATTAAAAGGTCCCGATAATTTGTTGGTGATTTCAGTTTGAGGAGTTCCTGCAATTATTGCTGGTGCTGGACTACCTGAAACAGTAGATAACACCAATCGATTATTAGCAATTTGGACTCCATTCAAAAGTAAGCCTCCTAAATTATCAGCCATTAAAGGCTGTGTAAACTCACCACCTCCTAAGAGTTTAAATTGACCAGCAAGAATATTAGGGTAAGAGTTTTGCTGTCCTTTTATGTAAAGTGCATTGTCTGCAAATCCTGCAGTTAACGAATTCCCTAGAGAAACATAGTTAGAGAAATCAGCTTCACCAGCGGTGTAGACTTCGTTTTCTTCGATTGCATCATCAAATTCTGGTTCACAAGACAGAAGTCCTATAGCTAGAAACGGTAAATATTTTATATAGTTTTTCATTGTCTTTAATTATAGTTTATAAGTCACTCCTAAACCTGGTAAGAATGCATTTGATTTGTAGGTTCCACTAAAAGGGACGCTTTGTCCATTTTCAAGGTATGAGTCATAAGAGGCATCTACTTCTTGGAATCTTAAGTACAGAAAAGAAGCATCTATAGCAAGCTTTTCAGAGACCTGAAAAGACAAACCTGCTGTATAACCATTTCCATCATTTCTTGGAGTTTCTGGCGCAAAAAATCCAGCTTGAACTGGAGATTCATCAAAATAATAACCCGCTCTCAACGTCACATTGTCTGTTGCTTTATATTGAGCACCAAATCTATAGATAGAAGCATTTTTGTAGTTCCTTGGATTAATAGACGTTGGAACATTTGGATTTCCAAATTCAATGTCTAGAGAGTTATAAACATCCCAGAAGGCTCTCTGATAATCAAAGGCAAATAACCATTTTTCATTAGGCTCGTAAGCAAACCCAATGGTTAACTCAGCTGGAAGTGGCAAAGTGGCATTAAAGGTAGTTGTGCCGTTTTGAGGAGTTAATGCCGAGTTTGGGAAATTACTAAAGACTGCCTCACCTCCCTCAGCATTCAAGAGTATTTCGGATCTGTAATTAAATCCAATTCTCAATTCTTTAACAGGAGTAAACATAAAACTTCCACTCCATCCTGTATTGCTTACTCCAGTGTCGTCTACGGTAATATTAGATCTGTTTCCTTGCTCATCGGTAAGAGTACGGCTGGCATTTCTATTGAAATTGACATTACCTGTCACAAAAATAGGCCCACCTCCTATACTAAAATGCTCGGATAGCTTTATTGAAACTAAGGGCTGTATAAAGATAGCTGCTAAATTAATATCATTGACCAAGTGAGAACCTGCCCAATCTGGCTCCCACTCTACAGAGCTTCCATAGGGAGTCGTTACCGATAAACCTAAACTTATCCATTCATTGACTTTATAAGCCGCATGAAGGTAAAACGGTGTTCCTGCACCCTGCTGGGTTTCTGCAAATTGCCCAGTAGACCTATTTTGCCATTTCACATTAGAGAAGACACCTGTTACCCCGGCAGAAACCGTGAATTTGTCTTCCAAATAAACCATTCCTGATGGATTGAAAAATGCAATTTCCGCACTATTTACAACACCTACACCAGCATGACCCATCGCTAAAGCGCGCTGCCCTTGGGCTGCTACTCGATAGCCTCCTGCATAGACTGAAGCTGATGCAAAAATTAAAAGCATTCCTGAAATTAAAAAGTTCTTCATATCAATTTTGTTTAATTGTGAATTTCTAAAATTACAAATCAAATTTATCATTTATTAATAATTTCACACCATAAATTTAAAATATTATGCATGCATTGTAAATTAGTTTGTTTTCAAAAATTCTAAACTGGCTTGAAGGAAGTCCTCCCTTTTTTCTGCATGCACCCAATGACCTGAATTTTTAATGACTTTCATCTCAAAATTTTCAAAATGAGAAGCTGTATCTTTTTCATCTTCTTCTTGGATATAGTCTGAATTCCCTCCTTTTAAAAACAAGGTCTCTCCTGCATATTTTGAATTTTGCGGTA
This sequence comes from Psychroflexus torquis ATCC 700755, assembly GCF_000153485.2. Classification (NCBI taxonomy): domain Bacteria; kingdom Pseudomonadati; phylum Bacteroidota; class Flavobacteriia; order Flavobacteriales; family Flavobacteriaceae; genus Psychroflexus; species Psychroflexus torquis. The sequence goes on from NC_018721.1 coordinate 1,797,133, forward strand.
AACCTTTCCCCACTTCTTCTATATTGTCTTTTAGAGCTTGTAGGTTTATTCTAAGGTTGAGTTCGTCTTGCGTCTTCCAATACAGATTTTTTAAAAGAAATTGTCTTACTGCTTTTAAAGAAATATACTTAGCCAGAAGCTCATCCGCATCACTTCTAGAGGTTAGTTTAGCTTTAGAAACTTGGGTTAAACCCTCCAAAATTTGCTGGTGATGTTGTGGATAATATTTTGGGGCAATATCTACAATGATCAGTTTATTAAGACTCTCTGGATGTAAGGTAGCAAAGCGCATAGCAACTTTCCCTCCCATAGAATGACCAATAATAGAGACCTTTTCTAAATATTTATCCTCAAGATATTCCTTAAGGTCTTCGGCCATGAGTTCATAACTAAAAGCTGTGTCATGAGGACTTCTTCCATGATTTCTTTGATCGACAAGATGCACCTCAAACCCTTCTTTGTCGTAGGCATTGGCTAATGTTTTCCAATTATCGCCCATCCCCAAAAACCCGTGTAAAATAATAAGAGGCTTACCCTTTCCTTTTATTTTTGAATGTAACTTCATTTAGCTTAGTTTTTTTAGATAAGATTTAACCACAACTTCCAATCCATCATATAGGGCTTCTGAAATTAAAGCATGACCGATAGAAACTTCGTCTAGGAAAGGAATCGTCTGAGCAAAGTATTCAATATTCTCAAGTGAAAGATCGTGCCCAGCATTGATCCCTAAGCCTAGACTTTTCGCTTCTTCAGCACATTTTAAATAAGGTGCAATCGCTTTTTCCTTATCTTTAATGTATCCTTGAGCATAAGCCTCAGTGAAGAGTTCTACTCTATCGGCCCCTACTTCGGCGGCCCCTTGAATCATTTGCAAAGAAGGATCGACGAAAACTGAAGTTCTTATGCCATGAGCTTTAAATTCTGAAATTACCTCCTTCAAGAAATCCTTATGCTTTATAGTGTCCCATCCAGCGTTGGAAGTTAAAACATCTTCCCCATCTGGGACCAAAGTCACCTGAGCGGGTTTAGCGTCTAGAACTAAAGCTATAAACTTCTGGTTAGGATTCCCTTCAATATTGAATTCGGTTTTAATCACTTTGGTTAGTTCATTAACATCGGCATATCGTATATGACGCTCATCTGGCCTTGGGTGAACCGTAATCCCTTGAGCTCCAAAAGACTCTAAATTTTTTGCAGATTCAACCACATTAGGGGTATCTCCTCCTCTAGCATTTCTAAGAGTCGCAATTTTATTGATATTAACACTTAATCGTATCATTGTTAGTTTTTAAACAAAAATACAATCAAATACGAGACTTTGCTTTGATTTTACGTATTTTGCATGAAAAGATCATCTTATGATTTGGCAAAATTTAATTGACAAAACCCTACAGCCTCTAGATATATCGAATTCAATTTCAGAAGTGAAGTCGGTTTTCAAGACCTCAACATTCAATCATCTTCCCGTCTTTAAGAAAGGCGTTTTTAAAGGAAGTATTAATATAGATGACTTGATCGATTTAGATAAAGACGCACCACTTTCGGAATTTAAATACCTGATAGAAGTTTTTTATGCGGAAGCACATAAAACCAACTTAGACCTTATCCATGAGTTTGCTAATCATCAGACCAACATGTTGCCCATTTTAGACCAAGATAAAAACTACATTGGCGTAATGAAGCTTGAGGATGTTTTGGATTTATTTGGGGAAAGTCCTTTTGTAGCTAACGAAGGGGAAGTCATGATCTTAAGAAAAGAGAGAACCAAATTCTCTTTTAGTGAAGTCGCTCAACTTATTGAAACTCTTAATGCGAAGTTATCTGGCATGTATGTGAGTTATCTCTCCAAAGATGTCGTTGAAATTACTGTAAAAGTAGAACACCAGAGTATCAATGAAATCCTACAAACCTTTAGACGTTACGATTATCAAATTGCTAGCGAACATCCCGAGGACCTCTTTACGGAGGACCTTAAAGAACATTCAGACTATCTCAATAAATATTTAGACATATAGCTTAAGTAAATCATGGTGAAACACGTCGCTATTTTTGGCCAATCTTTTAATCTGGAAACTGAAAAGTACCTCCTTCAACTACTTGATGTCCTCAATGAACATCATATAAGTATAGTCATCGAGCAAGACTACTTTAGACTACTGAAGAAAGAGAAACCTATCCCCGAAATCAATAGCTTAAAAACATTTGCATCTCTTGATAAAACCATAGATTTATTTTTTACCATAGGTGGAGATGGTACTATTCTGTCGGCGGTAAAGTTTGTAAAAGATCTCAAAATTCCTATTATAGGTATCAACACTGGCAGGCTAGGATTTTTGGCTACTGTTCATAAAAACGAAATTAAAAAAAGCATAGAGGAAATTCTAGACGAAAAATACACAGTTTCGGAGCGGTCTGTCCTGGAAGTCTGCTGCGAATCTCAAGAGGGCGCTTTGCATTCTTTTCCTTTTGCCCTTAACGATATTGCCGTGAGCCGAAAGGAAACAACTTCTATGATCACCATTGAGACTTGGTTGAATGATGAATTCCTCAATGCATACTGGTCTGATGGTATTATTATTTCAACGCCAACGGGCTCCACGGGGTACTCTTTAAGTTGTGGAGGGCCCATTATTACACCTCAAACCAAAAGTTTCGTCATCACTCCCATCGCACCACATAATTTAAATGCCAGACCTCTAGTTATCCCCGATGATTTAGAAATAAAGTTGAAAATTTCAGGCAGAGAAGATCAATATCTGATTTCTTTGGACTCTAGGTTAGCCAGTTTGGACAAAGACACCATTGTGCGGATCAAAAAAGCTGACTTCAAGATTAAACTTGTTTGGCTATTTAGCGATAGCTTTATTACAACCCTCAGAAAAAAACTACTTTGGGGACAAGATAAACGCAACTAAAACAATAAATCGAGTCAAATTGTGTTTTTAAATCACAAATGATTTAAAATAAAAACCAGTGATATCAATATTTATATATTTGCAAACTTTTGAAACTCTATGAGATATATTCTTATTGGCCTCTCCATTTGTCTTGGAATTCAGTTCGCGTCGGCTCAGACTTATGAAGCAGGTCTTATGTTAGGTGGAGTGAATTTTGTTGGTGATGTTGGCTCCTCTTCCTTCATGAAAACAGAAGATTATCTGAGTCAAGATAAAGTCTCTTATGGTGTCATCTTAAAATGGAACAGAAGTCCTAGACACGCTTTCAGGTTTTCTATTTTAAGAGCAAACACCTTTGGAAACGATTTAAGGTCTGATGAACCCAGAAGATTTAATCGAAGATATTCTTTTGAGAGCAGCATTACAGAACTGTCGGTTGGTTTAGAATTAAACTTTTTTGAATGGGATCTTCATGCGCTTAAAAGACCTCTTATCACCCCCTATCTTTATACAGGTCCAACTTATTTTTTTACCAATGATTTTTTTGTAGAAAATGGTGAACTTGTTGAGGGAAACTCTATCTCAAATTTTGCCATTCCCTTAGTTATAGGAATAAAGGGGGCCTTGAGCAAGCATTGGATACTAGCTTTAGAATTTGGTGCCAGATATACTTTTACAGATAATTTGGACGGAAGTGCTCAAGATGAAATAAACAGTCAAACAATTTATCCTACCTTTGGAAATTCAAATATGAATGATTGGTACATGTTTTCGGGACTTACACTCACTTACACATTTGGGCGTAAACCTTGTTATTGCAATTTTTAGTGAATGGATTTCAGATCAAACATAAACGTAGAAAAACTTCCTAAGCACGTTGCCATCATCATGGATGGAAATGGACGCTGGGCTAAGAAGCAGGGATTAATGCGGGTAAGAGGCCATGAAAAAGGAACTAAAGCCGTTAGAGAAACTGTAGAAAGTAGTGCTGAATTAGGCATTGAAAATCTTACGCTTTACGCTTTTTCGACTGAAAATTGGAATAGACCTAAACTAGAGATTCAAACTCTTATGAGGCTCTTGGTGTCTTCTTTAAAAGATGAGATTAAGACATTACAAGACAATAAAATTAGGCTTCAGGCGATTGGTTGTATAGAAAATTTACCCACCAAGGCCAAAAAAGAACTTAAAGAAGTTATCGAGAAGACAGCAAATAATTCTCGCATGACCTTAACCCTAGCTCTGAGTTATGGAGCGAGAGAAGAAATGATTCAAGCTGTCAAACAAATCAGCCAAAAGGTAAAAAATAATATAATAGATTCTGAAACTATTGATGAGTCTACAATAAATAATCATCTTTACACCCGAAATTTACCAGACGTAGATATGATGATTCGCACAAGCGGCGAACAGCGAATCAGTAATTTTTTACTTTGGCAGATGGCATATGCGGAATTGTATTTTACAGAAACCCTCTGGCCAGATTTCAGAAAAGAAAACCTTTTTGAAGCAATTTACGAATATCAAAAAAGAGAAAGAAGATTTGGAAAAACAAGTGAACAACTCTAAGTGCACTACACTATTTTCTAGAGTTAACCTATATGTAACAGCTCTAACACTAATGTTATTTTTCGCCTTTGCGAATGCTCAGCAAAACCCTCAGCAAGCCGCCGGTAAAAAGTACACTTTAGGAAAGATAGAAGTTATTGGTTCCTCAAGCTATAACGAACAAACCGTGATTGCCTTCACAGGCCTTAAGGAAGGAGAAGAACTCTACATTCCTGGTGACAGGATAAGTAAGGTTCTGAAAAAACTTTGGGATCTTGGTCTTTTTAGTGATATAAATTTTTACTTAAAAAATGTAGACGGAGATATCGCAGATTTGCAACTGGAAATCGTTGAAGTACCCAAACTTAACGAGGTAAAAGTAAGAGGAATTAAGAAACGCAAGCGCTCCGAAATTATAAAAGACAACTCCATTCAAAAGAATACAAAAATCACTGAAAATTATGTGATAAACCTTCGTAATAATATAGAAGAGAAATATAAAGAGAAAGGTTTTCTGAATGCAAAAGCGAATATCATTACCAGTGAAGTTATAGACACTTCAAGTACGGATAACCTTGTTAATGTAACAATTGACATTGAAACTGGCGATAAAGTAAAAATAAGCGAAATAAATATTAAAGGGAATGAACAGTTTTCCGACTGGACTATAAAGCGGATGATGAAGAAAACCAAAGAAAAGTTCTTCTTAAGGTTATGGAAACGTTCAAAATTCATTGAAGAAGAATATGAAACTGATAAGGATAAAATAGTAAAGAAGTTTAAGGAAAAAGGATATCGAGATGCAAGAATAGTGAGCGATTCTGTTATTGTAAATTCCGATACTGATATTACTATTAACATAGAGGTAAAGGAAGGGAACCGCTACTATTTTGGAGAAATTGACTTTTTAGGAAATTCTGCTTATACAAACGCTCAGTTAAGTCAACTCATGGGGATAAGAAAAGGAGATCCTTACAACGGAACTGTTTTACAGAATAAAATCGCCAATAATGAAAAACCAGATGCCAATGATATTACCAATTTGTATCAAAACAATGGTTATCTATTTTCCAATATCACTCCTGTAGAAACCCGAATTTATAACGATACTATTGACTTCGAAATACGAATCAACGAGGGGAAAATTGCCTACTTCAACGAAATTTTAATCTCTGGTAATGACAAGACAAATGACAATGTCATTTTTAGAAATTTAAGGACACGACCAGGACAACAATACAGCAAACAAGATGTCATGAATACGATTCGTGAACTTGGGCAGCTTGGATTTTTTAATGCTGAAAATCTTGAACCAGAATTTAAAAATGTAGATCCACAATCAGGTACTCTTGACCTTCAGTACGTAGTAGAAGAACAAGGTAGTAGTCAAATTGAGTTGCAAGGTGGCTATGGTGGAGGAGGTTTTATTGGAACTTTAGGTTTGAGATTCAACAACTTCTCTCTTAAAAATATTTTCAACAAAGAGGCCTATAAACCAGTACCTATGGGGGATGGCCAATCTTTATCTCTAAGAGCACAAGCTAGTTTAGCCTTTCAAAATTATAGTTTATCTTTTGTAGAACCATGGTTGGGCGGTAAAAAGCCGGTACAGCTCTCTGTTTCCTTATCTCAAACTATACAATTTTTGTTCAACCCATTAACACGAAGAGCTGATAATGACAGAAGTTTTACCATTTCTGGAATAAATGTTGGTTTTGCTAAACGACTACGAGAACCCGATCAAAACTTTACTTTATCAACATCTATTGGGTATCAGAATTTTCAATTAAATAATTATAATATCGGATTATTTAGATTCCCTAATGGGACATCAAACAACCTATCATTCACCGTCGGATTAAACAGAAACAATACGTTTACTAATCCCATTTTTCCAACAGGAGGTTCAGAATTCGATTTTTCTGTGAAATTTACTCTACCCTACTCGGCTTTTAACGATGTAGATTACGCTGGTCTTCGAGAACAAAGAATAGAGGCTTTGGCCAGTAATGATGGAGAGGCTTTAGCGGTCATCGATCAGCAACGATTTAACTGGTTGGAATTTTATAAGGTTAAATTTAGTGGGGATTGGTATAATAATTTGTTTGATAAACTAGTTTTAAGGACACGTTTTGAATATGGGTTCTTAGGGGCTTATAATAATGACAGAGGTATTCCTCCATTTGAACGTTTTTTCTTAGGAGGAGATGGCTTAGCTGGTTTTGCTTTGGATGGTCGTGAAATTATTGCTCTAAGAGGTTATCCTAACCAATCCATATTACCTAGGACACGAACAGTTGGTGGAGAAGAAAGCTTTAATGATGGAGCTTCCATCTATAACAAATACACGATGGAGTTGAGGTATCCTATTACATTAAAACCTTCAGCTTCAATCTACGCACTTGCCTTTATGGAAGGTGGTGCTACTTTTGATCAGTTTAAAGACTTTACACCCTTTGAAATGAGCAGATCTGCTGGTGCTGGTTTACGTATCTTTATGCCTGCTTTTGGTCTATTGGGCATAGACTTTGGATATGGATTTGATCCCATACCAGGCAGTAATACAGGTCCTAATGCTTGGGAAACCCACTTTATTATCGGTCAACAATTTTAAAACAACATGATTTTTAATACCTTCCAATTATGAGATTTATTAATAGCGTTTTCTTTATTTGTTTTTGTGCTGTTACCTCTTTTGCACAAGGTGGTCTAAAGATAGCTTATGTGGATATGGATTATATTCTAGATAATGTTCCTGAATATAGACAAGCCTCTAGCCAATTGGACTCTAAAGCTCAACAGTGGAGAACGGAGATAGAAAGCAAACAAAACGAAATTGATAAGCTTAAGAATGAGTTAGAAAGTGAAAGACCTCTACTTACTGCAGATTTAATTCAAGATCTTGATGATGAAATAGAATATCTTGAAAACCAACTCTTAGAGTATCGCAATAAACGTTTTGGTGTTTCTGGAGATTTTATTGTTCAAAAAAGGCAATTGATACAGCCGATACAAGATCAGGTCTTTAATGCCATACAAGAAATTGGCGACAATAGAGATTATGACTTTATTTTTGAAAACTCCGCAGATGCCTTACTTTTGTTTTCTGCAAAGCGACATGATTTAAGTGAAGTCATCTTAAAGCTCATCAATAGAAATTCTAGAGGAGCTAAAAAAGAATCTTCCGATGTTCTGGAAGAAATTGGAGATTATAAGTCTGTTGAAAAAGCTGAAGAGGAAGATGTCAAAAAGGAAGAAAAAGCTCAAGAAGAAGAAGCCAGAAAGAATGAACGAGAAGTTTTAATAGATGAACGCCAAAGAAAAAGAGATTCGTTAAGAGATGCCAGACAAATAGAATTTGAAGAACGGAGAGCAAGAATCTTAAAAGAAAGAGAAGAAAGAGAAAAAGAAAGAGACTCTATTAGAAAAGCAAGAGAGAATAATTAAATATAATCACTAAACTAAAATTAAGAAATGAAAACTTTAAAAACAATCGCAATAGCTTTAGTATTGTCATTCGTATTAATGGCACCCTCAAATGCACAGTCGAAAGTAGCACACGTAAACTCGCAAGAGTTTGTTCAAGCCTTACCAAGTTATCAATCTGTAATGACAGAGCTGGATCAACGAGAAAAAACTTATCGTACTGAAATAGACGATTTGTTGAAGGAAGCTCAGAAAACAAACGAACGTTACCAAAGAGAAGCTGGCACTAAGACTGAAGAAGAAAATCAAAAGAGAGCGATGGAACTGCAAGAAATGCAACAATCCATCATGGAATACAGACAAACCGCTTCTGAAGATCTTCAGAAAAAACAAGAAGAACTCATGAGACCCGTCTTAGAAAGAGCAAGAGAGGTCATCCAACAAGTTGCTAGAGCAAAAGGCTATGACTATGTTTTAGATTCCTCACTCGGAGCAGGAGTCCTTATGGCAGACGGTTACGACCTGATGGCAGATGCTAAAACTGCTATTGGAGAATAATTAATTCACATTATATTTTTATAAAAAAAGACCATCTTTGTGATGGTCTTTTTTAGTTATATCCCCTATGTCTAAACACCCTGTTGTATTATTTGATTCTGGTGTCGGTGGTACATCACTCCTTAAGGAAATTATCCACTTACTTCCTCACGAAAATATAGTTTATCTGGCTGATAGTAAAAATGCTCCATACGGACTTCGAACAAGCCAAGATATCATCGCCTTAAGTATTAAAAATACGGAGTTGGCTATTCAATTGAAGGCTAAGATGATCGTTGTAGCCTGTAATACAGCAACAACAAATGCTATTTCATTTTTAAGATCTAACTATTCTCTTCCTTTTATAGGGATAGAACCCGCCATAAAGCCAGCAGCTCTAAATTCAAAAGCAAAGCGCATAGGTGTTCTAGCGACTAAAGGCACTTTAAGCAGTGAGTTATTTAAGCAGACCTCAGAGAGTTTTACTGAAGGTGTTAACGTCATTGAAGTGATTGGAAAAGGAATAGTGGAGGCTGTTGAGGGTGGCTGGACCAATGATGAGAGGTTCATTAATAACCTGAATCAACAAATCCAACCTTTTATTAAAGAGGATATCGATTATTTGGTATTAGGGTGCACACACTTCCCTTACATCATTCCTAAGCTTAGAGAATTACTTCCAAAGCATGTCACTCTTATCGATTCTGGGAGGGCAGTCGCTAAGCAAACCAAGGCTATTTTGAGAGAAAAGCATTTAAAGAACACAGATGATAGTTTTGGGGATATAAACATTTATACCAACACCGTCAACTCTTCTCATCTTCAAGAATTAATGAAGGATTATAGAAATGTAAGTATTACCCATATGGACTTTTAATAGTTTACAGCGGGGCAGTTACACTTATAACGCTTTCTATCTTCACCAAAATCATATCCTAAGGTAATCTGGTGGAAACCTCCAGTAGAAATCACATTCGAATTGGTTTGATAAGAATAGGTATACGCTACCATAAATCGATTATAATTAAAACCAAAAAAAGGTGACACATACTGAAGCTTTTGAGACTCTAGTTCAAAAGAACCAGAAGCTGCAAAATCTATCCCATCTAAAGCAGTTCTGTAAGATAGCCCACCCCAAATTTGACCAATGTTAAGTTGGTAATACGCCTTCACATTGAAATCGATATTGGATTGATTAAGCGCTTCTCTATGCTGAAAAAAAACTGAAGGTTCAAATAACCAACGTGATTCTGGTAAAGTAATGGTATAACCAACAGAGGTGAAGTATTGTCTTTGATTTTTAGTTTCGAAAATTTCTGAAAAAACTCTACGCTGCTGTGGGAGTAGATTTTTAAAAGTCACATGAGCAAAAAAATTCAAAAAGAAATATGAAAATCCAATATCTGAATTAAATAAGGTTTCGGAACGTTGAGACCCATCTATGGCAGGGTCTGGATTAACTATAGTGTTTAGCCCTGCTTGGTCAAAACGATCCTGAAGAATAGTGGCACTAAGTCCAAAAGAAAGTTGGTGGAGATCTGCTGTAGATCTGGAAAACATCAAATGGTAAGCAAAGGTGGCAGTTACACCCTGTTGTGAAAATCTTCCATTGGAGTCATTATAAAAAATCCCTCCGAGTCCTACTTTATCATTTAATCTCCCATTGACACTTAGCGTTTGTAAACTCGGGGCGTCCTTTACATCTAACCACTGTTGCCTAGCTGTTAACCTAACTTTATTGTAGTTTGAGGCTCCAGCCATAGAAGGGTGGACCAAATAATAGTTGTCTGTTAAATAATCTGAATAAATAGGTAAACTAGACCCTTGAGAAAAAGCAGTAAAAGAGAAAATAACGAATACTAGTATTGCTAAGCAATTACAACTTTTAGAAAAAATTAAAAAAAGGGGATTATTAAACAAAAGGATTTTAAAAGATTTAGTAATAAAAGAGAGTAAACACAAATATAAATTTTAAACCGCTATATTAATTTGTATTATCAAATTATTAATAGAAGCACAAAGTTGAAGCTTTGATTTTATTGTTTTGTAATTTTGCTCAAAAGAAAAATCATGCAGAATTACACGGTTGAAATTAAACCTACCAATAAACCCTCTATACTAAAATTTGAATTCAATGAATTTTTGACCAAACAAAAGGGCTATGAATATCATAATATCGAAGAAGCAATGAAGTCTCCAATTGCTTCTCAGTTATTCTACTTACCCTTTGTTAAAACAGTTTACATTTCTCAAAACTTTATTGCTATTGAGAAATTTAATATTGTAGAGTGGGCGGATGTACAAAACGAGATCTCAGAACAGCTTCTAAAACATATGAATGATGGCGGTAAAATTGTCGATGAGAAAGAAGAAAACTCTGTCAGCAAAATTCCTGTGACCGTCTATGCAGAAAGCACTCCTAACCCTTCAGTGATGAAATTTGTCGCTAATAAAAAACTGGTGTTGGAGTCTGCCGAATTTAAAAGCATCGATGATGCGGAACTCTCTCCTCTTGCTCAAAAATTATTTCACTTTCCTTTTGTCAAAGAAATATTTATGGATGATAACTATATCTCCATCAATAAATACGACATGGCAGAGTGGGAAGAAATTACCAACGAATTGAGAGGCTTTATAAAAGATTATCTCGAAGAGGGGGGAAAGATTTTAGAATCTGGAAAAGTCCAATCTAAAAAAACAGAGGCCCCTTCTCCAGAAATTGACACTAGCAATCTTGACGATATTTCTAAAGAGATTGTACAAATCCTAGAAGAATATGTGAAACCAGCTGTTGCCAGCGATGGAGGAAACATCATGTTTAAGTCTTATAACGCCGAGTCAAAAGATGTGCAAGTCATTTTACAAGGAGCTTGTAGTGGGTGTCCATCCTCTACCATCACCTTAAAAAATGGTATTGAATCCATGCTTAAAGAAATGCTACAGGGTAAAGTAGAGACCGTAACAGCCTTTAATGGTTAGTTGAAGGAATTAACAATCAATTCGGCGGTTTTACGACTTGCTCCGACTCCGCCGAGCTTTGTTTTCAATTCTTTATACTCCTTTTGTATATCTTCCCGCTTCTTAAGATCTAAGACTTTATCCAATTCTTGTTGAAGTTGTTTGACATTGAAATCACTTTGGATGAGTTCTTTAACGACTTCGCGATCCATTATTAAATTTACCAAAGAGATAAAACGCAAATTGACAATTTGTTTAGCTATTAAATAAGACACAGCATTTGCTTTATAACAAACCACTTCCGGCACTTCAAACAAAGCGGCTTCTAAAGTTGCAGTGCCCGATGTAACCAAAGCTGCATGAGCTTGACTCAATAAGTTATAAGTGTCGTTTTCTATCAATTTCACTTCCGAATTGGATACAATCGACTTATAAAACTCTTCATCTTGGCTTGGTGCTCCCGCAATAACAAATTGGAAAGACGGATAATGTTCTACTACTGAAAGCATAACCGACAGCATTTTAGAGATTTCTTGCTTTCTACTTCCCGGTAACAAAGCAATGATAGGTTTATCTTCCAATTTATGCTTTAGCTTAAAGGCTTCAAAGCTGATGTCTTTTCGTTTTTCAATTTGATCTAATAAAGGGTGGCCTACGAAATGAACTGGAAAATCATGCTTATTCTCATAAAAGTCTTTTTCAAAAGGCAAAATCACATACATATGATCTATATCTCTTTTTATCGCTTTAATTCGGTTTTCTTTCCACGCCCATATCTGCGGAGAAATATAATAATGTGTTGCAAACCCTAATTCTTTTGCCCATTGAGCAATCCTCATATTGAATCCAGGATAATCTATAAAAATGATAGCGTCAGGTTGATATCCTAATATATCAACTTTACAAAAATTAATATTCTTAAAAATAGTTTTAAGGTTTGTAATCACCTCCCAAAACCCCATAAAAGCGAGTTCTCTATAGTGTCTAACAAGTGTACCACCAACTTCTGCCATAAGGTCACCTCCCCAAAACCTAAAATCTGCGGAGGTATCTTTTTCTTGTAGGGCTTGCATTAAATTGGAAGCATGCAGATCTCCAGATGCTTCTCCTGCTATAATATAATATTTCATGAACTCAATTTACCTATCTACAATAGCGAAATTACAATAAATTAAGCATTACTCCTTGGGGGAATGCCAACTTCCCCTAAGGAGTTCCTGTGGGATTTGTTACCTTTGCATAACTTTTTTAGATAAGATTTTATGATTCAATCGATGACCGGTTACGGTAAAAGCAAATTGGAAGTAGCTGGCAAAACTTTTGTAGCAGAACTCAAATCTCTCAATAGTAAGCATCTAGATGCTAACGTAAGACTACCTTCAGAACTTAGAGAGCTAGAACTTCCCCTTAGAAATAGATTATCAAAAGCACTAGGACGCGGTAAAGTAGACTTGTCCTTACAGGTAGAAAAGCATGAAGCAGAAAGCTCTGCAAAGATAAATATCAAAGTAGTTGAAAGTTATCTGAGTCAACTTCAGCAATTTCCATCTTCTACAAATGGAGACTACAACCGTTTGTTACAGATTGCAATGTCAATGCCAAACGCTTTGAGTTCAGAAAAAAATGAGCTAGAAAAAGAGGATTCTGAAGCAGTTTATAAAGTTTTGGAAATGGCTTTAGAACAGATTAATCAATTTAGATCCGATGAAGGAGAGGTCTTAAAAAAAGACTTTGAGCTTCGCATCGATACCCTCACCGAATTACTTTTAAAAGTAAAAGACATCGATCCAGAACGCATCGCCAACGTGAAGTCTAGATTGCGAAAAGGCATTGAAGATCTAAAACAGAAGGTGGATGAAAACCGTTTCGAACAAGAATTGATTTATTACATAGAAAAATACGATATCACCGAAGAGAAAACAAGGCTAGACAACCATCTAGATTATTTCAATAAAGCGTTAAACTCTTCAGATTCTAACGGAAGAAAATTAAATTTTATTTGCCAGGAAATAGGAAGAGAGATCAATACCATAGGCAGTAAATCTAACTTTGCTCCCATGCAAAAAGCCGTTGTACAAATGAAGGATGAGCTAGAAAAAATAAAGGAGCAACTCCTTAACGTATTATAGGTATGGGCGAATCAAAACAGGGCAAACTCATTGTATTTTCTGCTCCATCTGGATCTGGCAAAACCACTATTGTAAGACATCTCTTAAGCAAAGAGGATCTAAATCTAGAGTTTTCGATTTCTGCAACCTCTAGATCACCAAGAGAAGACGAAATCGACGGAAAAGATTATTATTTTATGGATTTGAAGGCGTTCAAATCCTATATTAAAAACGATGACTTTTTGGAATGGGAAGAGGTGTACAGAGATAACTTTTACGGAACCTTAAATTCTGAGATAGATAGAATCTGGGCTATGGGAAAACATGTGGTTTTTGATATAGACGTTGTGGGGGGGTTGGATATTAAGCGTATTTATCCCACACAAACCTTAGCGGTATTCGTTGAGCCTCCAAGTATCGAAGAACTTAAAATCCGACTTAAAAAAAGGAAAACAGAGTCTGAAGATCGCATTGCCATGCGTGTTGCAAAAGCCTCTATTGAAATGGCCACCGCTCCACAGTTTGACCATATTATAGTCAATGAAGATTTGGATAAAGCTCTGGACGAAGCCTACCACTTAGTAAAAGATTTTATTCAGTAGATATGAAAAAAGTTGGTCTTTACTTTGGAACGTTCAATCCTTTTCACATCGGGCATTTGATTATTGCAAATCATTTGGTAGAACATACAGACATGGATGAGGTTTGGCTTGTTATTACTCCACAGAGCCCGTTTAAAAAGAAAAAAAATCTTTTAAAAAATCATCATAGATTAGAGTTGGTTTATCGAGGTACAGAGGATTATGAAAAATTAAAACCTTGCGATGTGGAATTTAACTTACCTCAACCAAGTTATACCTCCAAGACGCTAGCGGAACTCAAAGATTCACATCCAGACTTAGACTTTTCTTTGATTATGGGAGAGGATAATTTGGTAAATTTCCATAAATGGAGAAATTTCCAAACTATTTTGGACAACCATGAGATCTATATTTGTCCACGACACACTAAATCTGAAGTTCCTGAACAGTTCTTGAATCATCCAAAAATCAATATCACCACCACTCCTCAAATGGAAATCTCTTCAACGCTAATAAGGGAAATGATAAAATCTGGTAAAAATACACGCCCTCTTCTTCAGCACAAGGTCTGGGAATATATGGATGAGATGAATTTTTATAAATAAGCAGATAGCCTGTGCTCGACTTAAAGGTATTTTCCTCCAAGAGTAAATGTGATTATCTTTAAGATTTTTTAAATTAACTATAGAACATAGAAATTAAGATATAGACACTAAAACAAAATATATGACTAATTCTAATCCGAATTTTGGCGTTATAGGTGGTGGAAGCTGGGCTACCGCAATAGTAAAAATGCTATGTGAAAATGTATCGCAAGTGAACTGGTATATGAGAAACAAAGAAGTCATAACCCACATTGAGAAAGAGCACCACAACCCAAATTACCTTAGCGCCGTAGAATTTGACCCAAAGCAAATCAACTTATCCGATGATATCAATAAGGTCATCCAGGAATCAGATTTTCTAATCTTCGTTGTGCCTTCAGCCTTTTTAAAAAAAGAACTTGATAAAGTAACGGTCAGTTTAAAAGACAAAATCATATTTAGTGCTATAAAAGGGATTGTTCCAGAATCTCAGAGTTTGGTTGGGGAACATTTTCATCATGAATATGACATCCCTTTCGACAAAATTGGGGTGATCACGGGACCCTGCCATGCGGAAGAAGTCGCTTTAGAACGCCTTTCTTATTTAACCTTGGCCTGTGCCAACGACGATCATGCCAATACCTTAGCAACGTACTTGAGAAGTGACTATATAAAATGCAATATTTCCGAAGACATTATCGGTACAGAGTATGCTGCTGTACTCAAAAATATTTATGCTATTGCTGCAGGAATTGCTCATGGCTTAGGCTATGGTGATAATTTCCAAAGTGTCTTGATGAGTAATGCAATACGGGAGATGAAACGCTTCATCAAAAAACGCTATAAATTGAAACGAAATATCAATGATTCTGCGTATTTAGGAGATTTGTTGGTCACAGGATATTCAGTCTTTAGCCGTAATCGCTATTTTGGAAATATGATAGGAAAAGGCTATACGGTAAAAAGTGCTCAAATGGAAATGAGCATGATCGCAGAAGGATATTATGCCACTAATTCGGCTTACGAAATCAGTAAATCTTACGGGAATAAAAAACCCAAAACTCCTATCATCAATTCCGTTTATAAAGTTTTATACGAAGGTGAAAATCCAAAAGAAGTCTTTACCAAACTAGCTGATAAGCTAAACTAACCATTACTTTACTATGAATTCTATTTTAAAAGGAGGGCTTCTAGTCGCTCTTGGTGCTTCTTGCTACGGCTTGCTTACCACTTTTGTGAAACTGGCTTACGAGGAGCATTACACTCCTTACGAAGTGACCTTTGCTCAGCTTCTTATTGGCTTTATAGCTTTGGTTATTTTAAATCTCTTTCTAAAGAAAAGTGAGCCTCCTATAAAGGACTCAAAACTGAGACGCAAGACTATTTTATATCTTATCCTATCTGGGACGTCTCTTGGATTTACGAGTATATTTTATTATTTAGCTATTCAATACATCACTGTTTCTGTTGGTATTGTCTTGCTGATGCAAAGCGTATGGATAGGCGTTGTTTTGGATGGAATTATCAATAAGATAAAGCCTACTAAAAGAAAGATTTTTTCGGTTATCCTTATTTTAATAGGTACTGTTTTGGCGGCAGATTTACTTATAGAAAAACAAGAGATAGATTTCGCAGGAATAGGATACGGCATACTCGCCGCCTTGTCTTATACGGTTACTATTATGACATCCAATAGTGTTGGGCTTCAATATCACCCTATTACTCGAAGCAAATGGATGATGCTTGGAGGGCTCCTTGTTGTTTCTGTGATTACACTTCCAGAACTTATAAACTATATGGACTTTGGCATTTTTATAGTATGGGGACCAATTCTCGCTCTATTTGGAACCATTTTACCTCCCTTATTTTTTACAGCAGGTATGCCAAAAATAAATGTAGGTCTAGGCGCCATCATTTCTTCCATAGAGTTACCTGTAGCTGTTTTAATGGGCTATTTTGTCTTACAAGAAGAGCAAAATCTTTATAAATGGATTGGAATTGCTCTCATTTTATCATCTATAGTATTGATGAATTTGAGAAAAGTTAAAAAGAATCCAGTTTAACGCCAAATTAATCTGCTATGATTCCTTTTGAATTTAATAAGGGTAAATCTACAACCACTTCCGGTTTCAGAGAGAATTTTGAAAACCTGAAATCCTTATGAAGGAGCTTTCCTTCTAAAAAATAAGTCACTTGAAAAATATTATCTACTTCTAAAACATCGTCATGGAGAAACTCGAGTTTGGCGAATGACTTAACAGGTAAAACATCTAATTTCTTCCTTAAAATAGAAGTTGCTTTCGAGTTGCTTTCTCCTTTAGAAACCACTAAAACAGTCTCTAAAGGCTCGGTATTATCGTTGACGAGATAAATAGTCCATTCGTCTACTTTAAAGATAGAATTGAACTCATAAGAGGCGACAATGTAGACGTTTTTTACTTTTGGAATGTCCCTGTCGATGTCTTTTTTCATGTTGAAAAATTTACAATGACGATTTAAACTGTTTAAGGAAGCGAACATCATTTTCATAAAACATTCGAATATCTCCAATTTGATAAAGCAACATGGCTATTCGCTCTATACCCATACCAAAGGCAAAACCACTATACTCTTTAGGATCGATATCGCAATTTTTCAAAACATTTGGATCTACCATTCCACATCCCATAATTTCTAACCAACCAGTCCCCTTTGTGATTCTATAATCGGTTTCTGTTTCCAGTCCCCAGTAAATATCAACTTCTGCACTAGGTTCTGTAAAGGGGAAGTAAGATGGTCTTAACCGAATTTTAGACTTTCCAAACAACTCTTGTGTAAAATAAATCAAAGTTTGCTTCAAGTCTTTAAAAGATACATTTTTATCAATGTACAAACCTTCTACTTGATGAAATATACAATGAGACCGAGCTGAAATGTCTTCATTTCTAAAGACTCTTCCTGGAGAAATCGTTCGTATAGGAGGCTCATTGTTTTCCATATACCTCACTTGGACGCTCGATGTGTGAGTTCTTAACAGAATATCTTTAGGATCGGTTTGGATAAAAAAGGTATCCTGCATATCCCGAGCAGGGTGGTATTCTGGAAGGTTTAAGGCAGAGAAATTATGCCAATCGTCTTCTATTTCAGGTCCTTCAGAAACGTTAAACCCAATATTAGAAAATATGGTTGTAATTCTATTCTTGACTAGAGAAATAGGGTGTCTCGCACCAATTTCAAGAGGCTCTCCAGGTCTTGAGAGGTCGCCGTATAGCCCTTTATCCTCAATTTTTGAGGCAATTTCAGATTTCAGCTGCTCCACTTTTGATTGAGCTGAAACTTTCAACTCATTTATCGTTTTCCCAAACTCTTTCTTTTGTTCATTAGGCACATTTTTAAATTCAGCAAAAAAGGTATTCAAAATTCCTTTTTTTCCTAAATACTGAATTCTAAATTGCTCTAAGTCTTCTGTATTATCTGTTGTAAAGCGCTCAACCTCATATATATACGCCTTTATCTTATCTATCATACTGTTTGGTAAAATGAATTTGCAAATTTATAAAAAAAAGCAGCATGTTCCCCATAAAAAATATTAATTACTCAGCATACTATTCTATATACTCTCGTTTAAGAAAATAAGATACCAAAGCTTCTTTCATTAGTACCGTTTGTTCTCCTGCTTTTAAGACTGGAAGTTTTGAAATATTATTGAAATGTGGCCAGCCATCTTCATCAACAAAGTCAAATTCATAGAATCCATAAGGCTCTAGAAGTGTACAGATACCGATGTGAATCAAATTTACTTTATCATCTTTTTTAAATTTATCTTGTGGTTTGCCTAACTCTTGTACTCCTACCAAGTATATAATGGCATCGAGCTGCATCAGATCTCCATCTGCAAACTGTTCGGATAGTGCCTTTTGAAGGGATTCCCAACGTTTTTTAAGTAATTCATCTCTCATACCGCAAAGGTAAATGCTTTCATCGATTTGATTATATTTGACGACATGAATATAGTGGACATTATTCTTGGTGTTTTGCTTCTCATTGGTCTTGTAAGAGGATTCCAGAGAGGCTTTATTTTAGAGCTTACTGGAATCATCGGTTTAATAGCGGGGATCTTTGGCGCTTTAGAATATAGTTACATTGCAGAAAGTTACTTTACTCGATGGACAGACCTGTCGACCTCCAACATAGAAATTATCGGCTTTTTTATTAGCTTCCTAATCATAACACTCGCCGTATCAATTTTGGGTAAGATTTTGACTAAAATAGTACATACTATAGCCTTAGGAATGGTTAATCGATTACTAGGAGCACTCTTTGGAGTGGTTAAAACAGGCTTATTCATTTTTATTTTGATATTAATTTTTGAGTATATCAACACTGATGAAAGGTTTCTTGCAGTAACCAAACTTCAGGACTCTTTTATTGTGTCGACTATAAAAGAAGTGAGCTCTGCTCTTATACCTTCTTTGGAGGAATTAATAGAAACAAGTAATTTGTTGGATACTACTGATGAAGCATAAAAATATCTACTAAAATAACTTTCAAGAGTCTGTCTTAAGGAAACAAAAAGTCAGATTAAGACAGTAATTCTACCTTGCCAGACTGAAGAGAATAGACTCCTCCTATAATCTTTATGTCTCCTTTATACTCCATATCTTTTAAAATAGGACTCTTTTCACGAACCCTCTCCATAGTTAACCGGACGTTTTTTTCGACCACATCATGAACAAATTTTTTATTGGTAGAATCTCTCTTACCTTCTGTTTTGACGGCTTCAACAGCTGGTTTTATATTGCTTAATAGATGGGTGATGTTTCCTAATTCTATTCCATCACAAGCCGCGCTTACAGCTCCACAGCTCTCGTGACCCATCACAAAAACGAGCTTACTCCCCGCCACTTTACAAGCATACTCCATACTTCCAAGAATATCTTTATTTTCAAAATTTCCCGCAACTCTAGCGACAAAAATATCACCTATACCCTGATCGAAAACAGTTTCCACAGGAACACGGCTATCGACACAAGATAGAATAACAGCTTTAGGATATTGACCAACAGTAGCACTAACCTTTAGAGCGTTGTAATCTCTAGAATGAAAATTATCTGATGTAAACCGATTATTTCCTTCCATTAGATCATTTAAGATTTCATCTGGAGTAAGCGCCTCTTGCTCTAATTTAGTAATGATTTTATTTAATCCCATAATTAGTAGTTTGACTTTAGGTTAAAAAATTTCTGATAACTGTCTGGATTTTCGAATTTCCCTCGGTCTGAAATGATGGTTATATAAATATCCCTATTTTTAGCTTTAGTTTTAAAATCTTCAAGAATTTCTAAAATATCGTAATCCAGATATTTAGATTTTCTGATATCAATTTCAACATTGGAATGTGATGCAATATCATTAAGAGATTTTAAGATTGCCCCTTTATTGAAAAACGTAACTTCTTCAGCAAAAGTCATTTTTACGAGTTTCCCATCACCCGTTTTATCTTCTACATTTAAGAAATGCGAGTTTTTATAACTATTAATGAGAATTACAATTAGACCTACAACAAGGCCTAAACCTATTCCTGTGAGCAAATCACTTAAAACGATACCTGTTACGGTCACCATAAAAGGTAAAAACTGAGTTTTTCCAAGCTTAAACATCTTTACGAATAAAGAAGGTTTCGCTAGCTTATAGCCTACAATAAATAAGACTCCTGCGAGAACCGCTAATGGGATGAGGTTAAGTAAATCTGGGATAAAAACGACTGCGAGAAGCAACCATACAGCATGTAATATTCCAGATAATTTTGTACGCCCTCCAGATTGGATGTTGGCAGAACTTCTTACAATCACTTGAGTAATGGGTAAGCCTCCTATAAAACCCGAGAGCATATTTCCTGTTCCTTGAGCAATCAATTCTCTATTTGTTGGTGTTACTCGCTTTCTGGGATCAAGCTTATCTGTTGCTTCGACACTTAGCAAAGTTTCCAAACTAGCCACAACTGCAATTGTAAACCCGACAACCCAAACTTCTGTGCTTGTGATAATTGAGAAATCTGGGAAAGTGAATTGAGTAATGAAATCTGAAAAACTACTAGGTACAGGAACTGAAACTAGATTGGAATCTGCAATTCCAAATACACTGTCATCTTCTATAAATAACTTATAAAGAATCCCAGCAATAACTGCGACTAAGGGACCTGGAACTACTTTAAAAAAGTGGTGTTTTTTTTCTAAAACACTGGACCAAAATAACATAATCCCAATACTGATTAGTGTAATGCTTAGAGTCCCTATGGAGAGGCCTCCCCAAGCTAGGATGATATTATCTATCATCACCTTTATACTATAATGAAAAAAATCATAACTATCTGGTAAGCCAAAAGCGACGGAGAATTGCTTTAAAAAAATGATAATACCAATTCCTGCTAGCATTCCCTTTATAACTGAGGATGGGAAATAGTATCCTATGACTCCAGCTTTTAAGATACCTAATAAAATTTGAATAGCTCCTCCTATAACCACAGCGACCAAGAAGTACTCATATTTGCCTAAGCTTGCAATTGCACTTAATACTATAACTGCCAGACCCGCTGCTGGGCCGCTTACTCCTACTGAAGATCCACTTATGGAACCCACCACAATACCTCCTATTATTCCAGCTATAACTCCAGCAAAAAGGGGAGCCCCACTAGCTAATGCAATACCCAAACATAAGGGTAGTGCTACAAAAAAGACAACTACACTAGAAGGTAGGTCTTTGTTTAAATGTTTAAACATAAAATTGATTTGTCCATGCTCCTTAAGAAAAGAACATTTATTGATTTAATAAATAATTGAAAAAAATGACGAATTCAATTATAAAAAATCAGGAGGGGGACAGACTATTTTTTGATTGATAGCTTCGTAGTTCAAAAGGTAAGGTGTCGTTGAACTAGATGTGTCTCTATATATGGAACCAGCGGTTATTAAGTTATCATCAATGATGTAATCACTAAAAGATACATTATTTTTTTCTGAGTTTTCTTCCTCATTAGCATTGAATACAAAACTAATGTCCACATCACTTTCTACCGATATCATCAACAAAGTAGGAGTGATAATAAGGTTAGAAAAGGAAAAAATAAGTATAAATAATTTTAATCTCATATATAACGTAAATATATAGATTAATTATAGAAATAGGATGACTAGCTAATGTTATAGTTTTTTTAAAATTAGAGTCTTAACCCAGCCTTTAGACCCGTCGGAGAGTTCTATTTGAGTAAAGTCTCTAAAGGTAGAGCCTGTACTTACTTTACTACCTTTGTTCATTTGAAAATTAACATCACTTCTTGAGTTAGGCTCTACATGAACTTGTACTTGATCTTCAAAAATAATGGCAAAGGACTGCTCTCCTAAAAATTGATTTTGGAAACGTCCAAATAGCAAACTAGTTACTCCAAACACTAAAAATAAAATTGCAATAAAAAAGTTGATACGTTTTTTACGAGTGGTCCCAGATCTAAAATACAACACCATAAAAAAACCAAAACAGAAAGAAAAAATGACACTTACCCAAGCCCAAGTATTCACCTTTAACAGGTGTGTAGTAGTATAGACCATGGTGCTTAAATTGGACTCTGGTACGTTTTCAATCTTATCGATAGTTTGGGTGTTGGCAATCTCAAGATTTTGTCTCACCTCTTGGTCTGCAGGGTTGAGTTGAAGTGCTTTTTCATAATGAAATATAGCATTGGCCAAATCATTCTGTTTAAAATAAGCGTTCCCCAAATTGAAGTATAATTCAGTTGAAACTAAGCCCTCATCCAATAAACTAGAGTACAGCTGGACAGCTTTAGGAAATTGGTCATCGGCAAAAGCGTCGTTTGCTTTTTCGAAAGTATCTTCAGATTGAGAAAATCCAGTATAGCTGATGATTCCTATTAATAGGTAGAGATAGTATGTCATATTAAACTTCTTTATCAATTTCAGAAATCACTTTTGCGGCTTTTTCAAAATCAGTCTGCATATCCTTAGCCACTGAAGGCGTATATCTGGCCAATTCACAATTTTCAAGAAGTTTTAAAAATTGAGTAGTCGTTTCTTGAGAAATGCCATTCGCACTTAAGAGCTCTTGAATTTTATCTTTATGCATTTCCAAGGTCTGGATTTTCAATTTAGCTTTTAGATAATTATGAAAAGCTCTTTCTAAGGCTTCATAAAAAAGCTGAGAAGTTCCTAAATTCTTTTTAGCTTCAGATAAATAGCGCTTAGCCAACTTGTTCGCTCTTTTTTGTAGTAATTGATTCTGATCTGTTTCTCTGTTTTTTACTTTCCCAAAAATCAGCATAAACGGTATCGCTAAAAAAGGGGTAATGAATAATGTCCAGTATAATGGAGACTGGAAAAACACTGGATTATCCTTTTGCTTGAGGCTGGTCTTCAACTTTATATAATTGAAGTTGTTCTTAGAGGATATTATATTTTGAGCTTTAGCGTTATCACCCCCTGAAGTCGTTATAGGTTCTCTCGGCCGCTCTGGTCCCGAATTGACTTTTATAGAAATAGGACTAGAATTTAAAGTCTCGTAAGATTCAGTTCTTGGATTGAAATAAGAAAAAGGTACAGATTGTATGGTGTAATCTCCCTTGAATTCTGGAATCACAGTGTATTTTTCACTCACTCTACCCTGCATACCTAGACTCGACGTTCTTACGCTTTCTTGACGCTCCGGCTCATACAGTTCAAATGAAGATGGCGTGCGAATTACTGGCATATTGAACAGTTTCAAATTTCCTTTTCCACTCACTTCTGAAGTCAATTCCAAAGACATTTGGGCATCTAGTTCTTGTCTGTTAGCTTTTAGTTTAAAATCAAACTCACCTACTGCACCAGAGAAATTTTCAGGCTTTCCCTCTTCTGGAAGAGGTTTCACATCTACAATTCGGGTATTGGCAGAAAAATTCTTTTCGACAACCTCGTAGGTTCGTCTTCCAAAAAAATCCCTTTGGTCTGTGGGGACTTCTACAGAAACAGCTAGCGATAGGGGCTCAATTTTCAACTCCCCTGTTCTTTGAGGATAAAGAACTGTTTTACGAAGTTCGACATAACGATAAGGCTGTCCTCCAAATTCTCCTTGTTTCAGTTCTAATTGATCAATATTGATATTTTGACTCCAAAAGCCTTCAAATTTAGGATCATCCAAAGGTCTCCAGTTTCTAATGTTCACCGTAGGACTCAAAAAAAGCTTGTACACCACATAAATGCCTTCGTTGAGGTAGGGTTGGTATTTACTCACTTCTGCTATGAGATGTATGCCGTCACCCGCCTCGGCAACCGCTTTAGATTGATTGGGGGTATCGACTGCAGCAGTGACTTCTATTTGAATTGGTGAGGTCTTATAGACTTGACCCTCTACTGTAATTTCTGCTTGGCCAATAGTAATAGTCCCTCTTTTCTCTGGCTGAAATAAATACGTAAACGTTTTTTGAAATGAACTCTGACCATTTTTCCAGGATTGAGAAAAAGATTGGTTAGGGCCTCCAATTTTTCGAAGACCGTTGAAATTTGGAGGTATAAAATTGTCTCCGTTAGCATCTACGGTAAAATCAACTTTTAAACGTTCGTTTATTCCAATTTTTGTTCTACTTGCTTCTGCCGTAAAAGTAACTTGAGCTAACGAGGTTAGCCCTATTAAAAACAACATTAAGAATGTTACACTTTTCATGTTTTACCAGTCTTTTCCTGTTTTGGATTTTTGTCCTTTGGCTTTTTGTGCATTGAGTTTTTCCTGCACATCTTTCTCTTGATTCTCTATAGCTTCTAGCAAACGCTCAATTTGCTCTGGAGAGATTTGCCCTTTTTTATTTTGAGGTTGTTGTGGCTGCTTTTGCTCATCTTTCCCACCATCTCCTTCTTGTTCTTTTTCCTGCTTGCCTTTATCTCCTTCTTTATCTTTTTGATCCTCTTTATTTTCGTTTTGATCGCCTTTTTCTTCCTCTTGATCTTTATTTTTGTCCTCTTTTTCCTTATCCTCGTTATCGCCTTTGTCCTTATTCTCCTTACTTTCGTCTTCTTTTTTATCCTGACTTTTATCCTCTTTGTCGTCACCATCCTTACTGCCGTCGTTTTTCTCATCTTTCAATTTCGACTTGGCATAAGCAAGATTATATCTGGTTTCTTCATCTGTAGGATTGTTACGTAAAGCATCTTTATACGCCTCTACAGCAATTTGATATTGCTCCTCTTTCATAAAGGTGTTCCCCAAGTTATGGTAACTTTTATGCTTTAGTGATTTATCTTCTGTAGACTCAATCGCCTCAATAAGGCGAAGTTTAGCAGATTCAATCTCATTGTTTTCTAGATACAAATTTCCAAAATTGTAACTGATATCTGAATTGTCTTGGTCCATTGCTTTGGCTTCGCGAACTTTAGCTTCAGAAATAGGGAAATTGCCTGCATTGATTTGTGCCTCAGCCAGTAATGTTTTGGTTTCTTTGGAAGCCTTAGAGATATTTTGAGCATTACCTAGGGCAACACCAAAGGCCAAAATCACTGTGGTCAATACTATTTTTCTTCTAAGCATCCTCTTTTTCATGTTCATTAAATAAATTTAATCTCTTTATCCAAGCTGTTTTACGCTCTAATAGCAAGATATCAAATAGAACCAAAAATATACCAAAAGCTAGAAACCATTGATATTTACTCTTAAAGTCGGCAAATTGTTTTGCTTCAAACTCTGTTTTTTCAATTTTTTGTAATTCTTTTAAGATATCGTCAACAGCATTAGACGTGTTCGTCCCATCTATATAAGCCCCATTCCCAATTTCAGCGATTTTTTGAAGCGTTTCCGTATCTCTTTTAGTGATGACAATTTCTCCGTTATCATCTTTTAAGTAGGATTGAATTCTACCTTCTTTTTTAATAGGAATAGGATCCCCTCGTTCGGTTCCTACGCCGATAGTATATATTTTAATCCCTTCAGCTGCAGCTGTTTCTGCCATACTTTCAACATTACTGTCATGATCTTCACCTTCAGAAAGAATAATCAAAACTTTATTGGTTTGATCATCGTCATTATAATACGATTTTGCTAAGTCTATAGCTTGTGAAATGGCTGTACCTTGACTGGACACCATGTCGGTATTCATGCTTTGCAAAAAAGTCTTTGTACTCGCATAGTCTGTCGTAATGGGGACTTGAGGGAAAGCGCTCCCCGCATAACCTACTAATCCCACGCGGTCTGCAGTAAGCTTATTCACTATTTCGGTGATGATTCGCTTTGATTTTTCCAGTCTGTTAGGAGCAATGTCTTCGGCTAACATACTTTTTGAGACATCCAGAGCAAAAACAATATCTACTCCTTCTCGCTTAATAGTTTCCATTTTGGTCCCTAACTTTGGGTTGACTAAAGCCATGACAAAACAACAAAAGGCAAGGGCTAAAACTATGAACTTTAAATTGGCTTTAAAACTCGATTGGTCAGGGGCCAGCTTTTTAAAAAGCTTTAGGTCTGCAAATTTGTGTTGAGCTTTCTTTTTCCAATACACATGGTTCAAGAACAGAAACAGCAAGATTGGTAACACTAGGAAACCCCAAAAATAAATTTGTTCTTCTATTATAAACATTTATACAAAGCTTCTAAAAAGTGTGTGTTTCAATAAAAATTCTATAAGTAATAAACCTCCAGCTAGAATAAGGAAGATTCTATATTTCTCATCGTAATTATAAAACTTAAATTCTTCAATTTCTGTTTTTTCTAAGGCGTCAATCTCTTCATAAATAGCTTCAAATTTTTGGTTGTCAGTAGCTCTAAAGTATTTACCACCATTACTTTCAGCTATGGTTTTAAGCAAAGCTTCATCGATTTTGACTTCAATATTTCTATATTCAAATTGTCCGTTAGCTTTTATCCCCACAGGAGATAATGCCATACCATTGCTGCCTACTCCAATGGTGTAGGTTTTAATATCGTATTCTGTTGCGAGTTGTGTTGCTGTCTTAGGATCAATAAAGCCTGCATTGTTCTCACCATCAGTTAATAGAATAATCACTTTACTTTCGGCCTTACTATCTTTTAATTTATTGACGGAGGTGGCCAATCCCATCCCTATAGCAGTTCCTCCTTCTATGTTTTGACTATACTCCAGATCGTTGATAGCATTAAATATGATTGACTTATCAGTGGTTAAAGGAGTTTTGGTATAACTTTCTCCAGCGTAAATAACAAGTCCGATACGATCGTTTGGTCGGCCTTCTATAAAATTAATAGCTACTTTTTTTAAAGCTTCAAGCCGGTTGGGTTCCAAATCTCTAGCCAACATACTAGCAGAGATATCTACAGCCATAATTATATCAATTCCTTCTGTTTTCTTGACTTTGGTAGTCACATCTACAGTTCTTGGTCTTGCCATCGCTATAGTTAATAACACCAAGGCTAGCATTTTTAAGATAAAGAGAAGGGGACGTAACTTCGCTAAAGTACTCATCTTAAACCCCTGCGTACTTGACATCTTTATACTAGCATTTTGTTGATCTCTTTTTTTCCAATACCAAAACACAGCTAAGGGAATGGAAAGTAAAAGCCAAAACCAACTTGGATTTTCAAAAGTAAAGTTTTCAAAAATCATCATTTTTCTAAAGATTTAAATTCAACTGCATTGATAATTCGTTTAGTAATACTTTCTCCATATTCATCATCACCATCTCGGATTATGATAATTTGCTGGAATCCTCCTTTACCAAAATTCAAAATTTGATATTCTTTTCTAATGTCGCTTTTGGTAATCGGGTTTTCTATGGCAAAACTTCCAAATACTTTTTTCCCTTTTACCCCTCCAATAGTTTCAAACTCTTCAGATTTAGACAGGATGTTATAAGCCCCTCTTTCTTCAAAATCAGTATAAATACCATCCACAACAGCATCTAGATTTATCTCTTGAGCTTCTTTAAAGCGTATTTGATTTAGCACTATATAAAGGCTTTGGTACATAGATCCAGAGCTATACATCTCTCTGTCTGCTACATTCTGTTTTAGACTTTCAGGAAGTTCATAATCCCCTCGAACCAACACTTTTGGAGTTGTCATACTCATTGGCGGAACTCCGTAATCACTAGTCATCCAATTGCCTTCCAACAATTCTTTGGTTGGGTTCCCAATGATATTATCTTTAACATAAGCATATCCTTTGGTGGCTATCACCGCAGAAAGTACAGCTATAATCAAGACTGCTCCAAGGATAATTCCTACAATCCATTTTTGTTTTCTTCGTTTCTTCGCTAGTGCTTCTTGAAACGCTTTGTCTTTTTTGTTTTCCTCCTCTGTGATTTGTGGAATAGCACTTTGAACATTTTTTAAAAAATTTTCAATTTGCTTTCTATCCGACTTTAGGGTAATAAGATCGGGTTTACTTTTAGCGAATTTTGCTAGATCAGCTCTTCTTAGAATCTTTTCATACTCTGCTATGATGTCGTCTTTCAACGCCAGCTTTCTCTTTTCTTTTCTAAATATTAATTCTGAAATAAGTTCATTGGTCGTAAATTCTAGAGCTCTTATTTCTAGTTTTTCTTCCAGATATCTTCTAGTAATATTAGTTAGTTCTGTAATATACTCCTTAAAATTTCGAGACTCTAATGCGGAAGACGTATCTAATTCTTTAAGATATATCATCGCTTGTTCAAAAGGAGGAATTCTCTTTTTGGCTAGATCTCTTTTCTTTTTGAATTTGAATAATAAGAAAGCTATAATAGCTAATACAGCTATTATTCCTATCGTCCACCAGAACCAGGAAGCGATGCGGAACGGCTTTTCTACTCCAATTGATGGTTTTATAGGAAACAACTTTTGTTGAGTCGTATCCAAAACCACATCATTAACTCGTATCTTAAGGGTGTCTGTGTAAAACGCCTTATCGTTAATTTTCACCATTTGAGGAGGAACAGAGTAGGTTCCAGAATCGAATTGTGTAAGTTTATAAAGCTTGGTGAGTTTAAAGTTTTTTGCTTCAGGTTGTGTGGTATCGATTTTATAATCTTCGACCATCTCCAAAGGCACAAAAGTTTGATCTTTCGGAAACACCACAAAGTCTTCGTTACTTATATTTTCAACTTCAATGGTATAATCAACCTGCTCTCCAATTTTAATGGTATCCGCGTTGGTTTTGAAATTTACCTCTTGTGAATAAGAGAAGCCAAAAACAAACACTGAGATAAAGGTCAAAGTGAGTTTCCGTGTCATATCGAAGCTATATGGATGTAATGGTTTTTGCATAACTCTTATCTGGATTTGAAATAGCCAAGGAGTTTTATCACATAGTTTTCATCGACTCGATTGCTTAAATAGCCGGATCCACTTAGCTTGAAGGCTCTTTGAAAATAATCTACTCGATCTCTATACTGTTTTGTAAAGGCTTTCCTTGTAGATTTACTTGACGTATTGACCCACATAGCCTCGCCTGTTTCAGCATCTCGCATTTGGACCATTCCTAAATTAGGAAGTTCTTCTTCTCGCTTATCGAAAATACGGATTCCCGTGACATCATGCTTCTTGCCTAAAATCTTCAAGGTATGCTCATAGTCGTCAGATAAGAAATCTGACATCACAAATACTATCGCTTTTTTCTTCATCATATCGATAAGGTATTTGAAGGCTTTTGTCAAGTCGGTAGTTTTATGAGAGGGCTTAAACTCAATGAGTTCCCTTATAATTCTCAAAACATGCATTCTCCCTTTTTTAGGTGGGATATATAGCTCTATCTGATCTGAAAATAACATCAAGCCAATCTTATCATTATTTTGAGTGGCCGAAAAAGCTAAGGTGGCTGACATTTCTGTTATGATATCCTTCTTAAAGGTTTCTCTAGTCCCAAAGGCAGTAGATTCAGAAATATCTACAAGCAACATCATCGTTAACTCCCGTTCTTCTTCAAAAACTTTTATAAAAGGCTCATTGTATCGAGCAGTCACATTCCAATCTATAGATCTTACGTCATCTCCAAACTGGTAGGCTCTGACCTCACTAAAAGTCATCCCTCGCCCTTTGAATGTAGAATGGTATTCTCCACCAAAAACATGATCGCTTAACCGACGCGTTTTGATTTCTATTTTTCTAACTTTCTTTAAAAGCGATTTGGTATCCATGGATTGTGCAAACTAATGATTCGATCTAGAACTAAATCGTTAAGGAATTTTGATTATTAAGCGATTTAAAATTTGTACACTTAATTTTAAATACAAAATTTACGGGACTTCTATTTCATTTATAATTTTGCTTATAAGATCTTCAGATTTTATATTTTCTGCCTCGGCTTCGTAGGTAATTCCTACTCTGTGTCTTAGCACATCGTAGACCACTGCTCTAACGTCTTCTGGTATAACATAACCCCTTCTTTTTATGAAGGCATAGCATTTGGCGGCTATTGCCAAGTTGATACTTCCCCTTGGAGAAGCTCCAAAACTTATTAAAGGTTTGATCTCGGCCAATTTATATTTCTCTGGATAACGAGTCGCAAAAACGATGTCCAAAATATACTTTTCAATTTTTTCGTCCATATACACCTCCCTCACAGCGCTTTGAGCTCTCAGGATTTGCTCGATAGAAATAACGGGGTTCACTTTTCCAAAACTGTTATCGAGATTGGCCCTCATCACCAGTTGCTCTTCTTGAATGGTTGGATAATCTATAACTGTTTTCAGCATAAATCTATCCACTTGAGCTTCGGGTAAAGGGTATGTTCCTTCCTGCTCCACGGGATTTTGAGTGGCCATTACCAAGAAAGGCTTATCCAGTATAAACGTTTCATCTCCAATAGTCACTTGCTTTTCCTGCATAGCTTCTAGCAAGGCAGATTGTACTTTGGCAGGCGCACGATTGATCTCATCGGTTAAAACAAAGTTGGCGAAAATCGGTCCTTTTTTAATGCTGAATTCATTTTCTTTCATGTTGAAGATCATGGTTCCTACAACATCGGCAGGCAGTAAGTCTGGCGTAAATTGAATCCTGCTAAAACTTCCCTGTACAGCTTTAGCTAACGTGTTAATCGCTAGAGTCTTTGCCAAACCTGGCACCCCTTCTAATAAAATATGGCCTTGTCCCAAGAGACCTATCAATAGCCTTTCTATCATGTGCTTTTGACCAACGATCACTTTATTCATTTCGTTAGTGAGAATGTCTACAAAAGCACTTTCTTTTTCAATTTTTTCGTTAATCGAGGCAATGTCTACATTAGCTTGATCCTGATCCATATTTAATATCTTATAGCGTTATAACTTATTCTTATATCAAGTTGCAAATTGAAAATTAAATCCATTCTGAGTTGTTAAGACTTGGTTAAAAATAAAGGATTTACCATAAGCTTATGAGTCTGGATAAAATACCTATAGATATTTAAGAATTACATTTTATAAATCCACTGTTCCGGATTTAGTTTAGAAGTATTCTTAAACAGTTGAAAGATGAGAGTCGTTTTACCTGAAGATGAATTAATCCCTATCTCCCCTAGTTCTTCTCCTCGTTCTACCTTATCTCCAGATTTTACAAATACTCTTTGGAGGTTATTATAGATAGATAAATAGTCCCCGTGTCTTACCATAACCACAACATTGGCGCCTGGAATTTTACTTATCTGGCTTACCTCTCCTTCAAAAACAGCTCTTGCGATGCCGTTTTTCTCAGTATCTATCCTTACCCCGTTACTCATTATCTTAATGGTTTTGACAATAGGATGCGGGCGTTCACCAAAGCGCATAGACACAATTCCAGATTTTACTGGCCAAGGAAGCTTGCCCTTATTATTGGCAAAATCTTTGGCTAAAGCCTTTGCTTCTGGTGTGAGCTTAAAGGTTGCCTTGGCATCCGATCCCACTTTTTTATTTTCTATCGCAATAGCTTCCCGTATCAATCTATCGATTTCACGATCTATCCTACTCACTTCTTTTTGCTTTTGATTAAGCTCCTGAGCATATTTTTTCTTCTGTTTATTTATACTGGTTAGAAGTTGTTCTTGTGTGTTTTTATCACTCACCAGCCTAGATTTCGTTTGGCGATTCTCTGCCAATATTTTTTCTTGGTCTCTGCGCTGCTCAAACAGAGTCGAATTTAGGTTTTGCAGTGTTTTAGTTTGCGCCATAACCTCAACACCTTGCTTTTTGCGGTATTGTGCAAACTGCTTCATGTATTGAATCCTTTTGTAAGCTTGTAGAAAAGACTCCGAAGAAAACAAAAACATAATCCTGCTTTTATTGGATTTACTTCTGTAAGACTTCTGTATCATTTGCTCATAATCGTCCTTCAGCTGTTTAAGCTCATTTCGAAACCTATCAATTTTATTGGCATTGCTGGTGATTTCTCTTGTCAATAAATTTGCCTCTTGGTTGTTGACTTGGATTAATCTTTCTGTCGCTTTAATTCTATACTGAAGGTCTTCAAACTCACTTAAAGCAGATCTACCTTTCGACTCTGTGGTTCTTATAATTTTATTAATCTCGTCAATTTCCTGCTGAATGGCTTGACGTTTAGCTTCAAGCTCTCCTCGAGTTTGGGCAAAAACCTGTTGGCTAGCACAAATCATGAGGAAGACAAGTATGTATTGAAGGTATTTCATCAAAATTCTAAAAGGTCGTAGTTATTTGGAATAGAGAAGGGGAAACTGAGTTCTTCATCAAAACTAACCGAGCGATAATCCAGATCAATTCTCACTTTCTCATCACCATTTTGGGCAGTCATTCTTATTTTTGATGGAAATTTTTTTTGATTGATCAACTGAAATTGGTCGTAATCTATAACCAAACTTTCGTTATTCTGATTCCGAAGAGATTGAGATTTCATTTCAAATTGACGCCCATCTATACTCGCCGAATACGCTAAAACATTTTTGATGTTCTGCAGAAAAACATAGGTATCCTCATCAAAGAGCATTTGTTTCTTTTCGAGATCGAACATTGGTTTGCCTACTAATAAGTTCTGAAGATTTTGAAAGTTGACATCAATTCCCAGAAACTCTTTGGCCATTGAAAAATCACCATCAAAGTAAGTTTTATTTATCTTTTCATAATACATAAACCGATCTGGGGTAATATAGACTTTAGCAACGGTCAATAATCCCATCAATTTTGCACTCATCCAAATCGCCTTATCTTTATCTATTCTGTATGAAATAGTAATGGATTGGGAACCCTCTTCAGCCTTATACTTCGCCTTCATAGTTCCATTGGCCGTTTTAAAGTCGGCAAAATTATCTTCATACCTATTCATCACCGCTCTAGCTGATTTTTCTTTTAACCCAGAACCTGAATTGCTTTTCAAAGACTTGCAACTTAAACTGGTTAAAAATACCAACAGGACTAAACTTATATGTAAAAAATGGCGATTCATCAATTTGCTATTATTATCTCAAGTTTCGCACCTAATCAATTTCACTTAACACCTTGATGATTAAAGCTATGGGTATTTGTTAGAAACCCATAACTCTCAATATCCTCTATTATTTTGGATGTAATAAGTTCAATATCAATTGATTCTACTAGTTTTTCCAAATTGGTTAAAATTAAGTTGACAACTGCCAATATTCTGATATTCAGCTTATTTTCAATATAATCCTGTTTTAAATCTTTAAATAATCCGCCTATGGTTTCATAAGCCTCCATTCTGTACCGAATACTTGTGAGCAGATATTGGGTCATTGCAATTGTTATTTGTGCAATCTGGACATCAAAATTGGTAGACTGACACTTTCCAAGACCAAAGAGCTGCTTGGCTTCTTTAAAAAAGACTTCAATTGACCATCGAATACTATATACTTCAATTGCTTTTACAAATTTGAGTGATGTATCAGTGGTTATTAAGGTGTGCCATTTGCCGTTCTTCCCACGCTTCGAAATAAAGAGAGCAACCTTGAGCCCATCAATTTCAGCTATGTAATGATGGTAGTAGTAATTGAATTTACGACAGCGCTTGGGCTTTGCTTTCTGTTTTTTAAGTTGTGCTAAAGTTTTGACCTTTGATCTGACTTCAATTTTACTATTGTATTTATACATCCCAATAATATGGGTCGAACTGCAAATACTTCGTAACTTTTTAAGTAATCCCACACTTGTAAACCAGGTATCTATTAAAATATAGTCTACAGGAATTTTACGCTTTACAACCCTGGAAAACATTTGCACTACTAGGTCTGTTTTCTTTTTATTGAGTTCCCTATACCTCTTTGCCGCAACTGTTTTACTACATCTTGGTGTCTTCTTTTGGGCCTTACGCTGCTTTGCGGTTAGACCATATTTTAATCTTGATGTTTTGCTCTCACGGTGCAGACTAAAATCAATGGGGATAAAAACACTTCCATTCCAATACCCAGCCACAAGTAGCTTGAAACCTAAATAGTAGGTCTTTGACACATGGTTGTAGATCTTTGAGACTCCTTCAATAGTCTTTCCTGTTTTTGAAAGATCAGTATCATCAAAGATCAAGCATCTTGTAGGGTCTGCTGAGGGGGTGAAGAGTTCATCTTTCAATAGATATTGCTTTACAAACTGGGCCAAAAAAGCTCTCCAATTAATTTTTTGATTTGCCAAGATTCGATAGTATGAATCTTTTCCACATTTATTAAGTTCTGGATCTTTGTCAGTTGTAAGTCCATAAATAGAATTAATTCCAATAAGGGGCAAAATCAAGAGCGTAGCGATCAAATCCTCAAATGAAAAACCCGCCTTTTTGCACCAACTGAATTGTTTTTTTATTCTATTGAAGCCTAAAATATTCAGATGTGCCCGTAAATAGTCTGAATTAAACCAAACCTTATTAAACTTCCCTTTTATTTCTTGAACTTTTGCAATATATTCGTGTTGTAGCATGTTTTGTACTTTGTGTTTAGTTACTTAAAGATACAGTAAAACCAAGGGTTTCCCTTGGTTTTCATGCTATTTTTTTCCAATTAAACCCTGTGAATAATGGGTGCGAAACTTGAGTTATTATTAATTTCTTCTTGTAGGCCTCCGCTTTTTCAATTTCGCCTAATGCCAAATAGGAGTCTTTTAAAATTTCAAACATGCTTCGCTTTAGATTACTATCCTCGAAAATATAGTCTAAACCTTCTTCCAAAACCTCAATAGCTGCTTGGTGTTTTTTCAATTTGTTCAAAGCTAATCCTTTACTATAATATAGCAATGCTTGTGAAGGGTAACTCTGTAAAGCTTCTTCACTAGTGTTTAATAAGTCCTCAAACTTATTTAACTCCACTTCAAGCTCAATGATATTTGTTACGAGCCTGAAATCATTAGGCTTATTCCGTAAAGCAGATTTATAATTATCTAAGGCTTTCTCCTTATCTCTAGATTTGTAAAATTCTCCTAATTCTGCTTTGCTGGAGGAGTTCTTTTCTGAGGTGAGTGCTGAGTCTAATACGCTTACAAAAGCATCTTGGGCATCAGGGTTTTGGAGCGCAAAGGCTTTAAAGGAGTTGATCACTTTTACTTTATCTTTTTCTTCTAGAGTGAGGCTTTCCACCACTTTTTGACTGTAAGCTTTAGCTTTTGGGATATTTCTAGTCACTAGGTAAGCTAATGCCAATTCTACATTAATTTCTGGGTTAAAAACAGAGTGTTCTTGCACACGATTCCCGACTTTTATAGACTCTTCTGGAGCGTTATTAAGCCTGTAAAGCTCCATAAGATATGTTGCCGCTCGAGTATCTTCCAAAGAATTTTGAAACCTGCCTTCAAAATATTCAACCCCTTTTATTAAGAGGTTCCCTTCTTTATAAATGACCATTCGAAATTGATCTCGAAACTCATCTAAACCCTCCGTCGCATCAAAACGATCCAAAGCTTGTAAAGCGTGTTGATATTCATTTTGGATCAAATACAAATTCGACAACTCTTGATAATACACCGGATCACTTTCAGCTATAAATTGGGCGACTCCTATAGCATCCTCATACCTTTTCTGCATGGAATAAACATAAAACAACTGCTTGTGAATGTTTATATTTTCTTTGTATTTTGAATCTTCTAAAGTCTTTTTTAAGAAGGTTTCTGCCTTATCGTAGGCTTCCAAATCGATGTAATTTTTGGCTAATTCGTAATACACCGCCATATTGTTGGACTGAAGCTTTAAACATTTTTCTAATTCTTCTATCGCTTTTTGGGGATTTTCTATTGCCCTTTGAGCAATCGCCTCAAAGAAAGTCTCTTGAAATTCGTCTGTGTTATCTCCAAGATTATCCACGTTGATCTCTTCGGATAAATTGTCTTTGTCCTGAGCATAACTGTAAAAAGACAGCAGCATTACCATAAAACAAAAAAGACGAATGTGTTTTGACATACTTTTTTTAATCTAAAACCGAATAATCTCCTAAACTTACGGATGTGAAATTCCCATCAAATTTAGCGAAGTTCCCTATCATAGCTTTATCAAGATTAGCATTAAGAACTTGAGAGTTTTCTTGAATCAAGGAATTTTTAATGGATGAATTTTCAATCGTTGTCCCATTTCCAATAGAAACATTTGGACCGATTTTAGCATTTTTCAAAAACACATTTTCCCCAATAAAACAAGGCTCTAAAATTTCAGAATTTTCAATTTTAACGGAGGAAGACATCAATTGTTCTTTTTGATCTTCATGAATAAACTTCAGCATTCTAGAATTCGTCTCAACGGTCACCTTTTTATTGCCACAATCCATCCATTCGTCAACCTGTCCTGGTTTAAAAATAGCCCCATTTTCTTTCATCTTCTTAATCCCATCATTGATCTGGTATTCTCCCCCATGCATGATGTTTTCTTCGATGACTTTCTCCAACTGAGTTTTGAGCTGTGACACTTCTTTAAAATAGTAAATCCCAATCACTGCCAAGTCAGAAACAAAGTCCTTAGATTTTTCTACTAACTCTGTAATCTGTCCTTTGTCATTCAATTTTATAACCCCAAAAGCTTCAGGATTTTCTACCTGTTTTACCCACATAACCGCGTCTGCTTCTTTATCTAATTTAAAATCAGCTTTAAACAAGGTGTCGGCATAAGCAATTACAGCAGGACCACTCAATGAGTCTTTAGCACACATGATGGCATGACCGGTTCCCAAAGGTTTATCTTGATAATAAATAGTTGATTTCGCCTTTAAACTTGTCGCAATATTTTTCAGCTTTGCTTCAATTTCAACACCAAAATCTTCAGAAATAATAAAAGCGATTTCATCTATTTCATCTTCAAGCACCTCAGCTATACCTTCAACCAAACGCTGTACAATAGGTTTTCCAGCAATAGGTATTAAGGGTTTCGGGATGGTAAGTGTATGTGGTCTTAGTCTTGAGCCTCTTCCGGCCATGGGAACTATAATTTTCATAAAGTAAGTTTAATGATTTTTTGCACTAAGATAGCCTTCAGCTCTTACATGCTTGTATATATCTGATATGTTTTCTGGTATCTCTGCTCGAATGAACCAATTAACATCTAGTCCGCAGAAAATTGCCATTTTCATTAATGGTGGGTTTTCTCCAATAAGACGACCTAATTCTTCAAGGTTTTCTTCTAGCTCCAGTAAGTAATCTTGTTCTAATTTGTCAATCAGAACGAGAATTTTATAAGCCCTAGCGATAAGCGCTACCCCTATTTTTATAAATTTACGCGGCGTAGCTTTACAAATATGGGAGTTATTGTGTCTTAAAACTTCCTTCAATAAAAGCAAATTTAGACTGACCTCCCCAAATTTATCTTTGGTAATTTTGACGTGCTCTGTAATATCACCACTCAAAAAACGGATGTCCATATTTAAATACCCCACAGAGTAAAATTCCTTATTAAACAGTTTTGTTCTCTCTTTAATACTCTCTTCCATTTGGGAGCGCTTATCTTCTAAACTAATGGAACTCACCATTTCAAAATATAAACGCTTAGCCAGAATTTTATCTTTCTTCAACAAGCGCAAGATGAGTTTATCTTTTTCTTTGTCTGGAAGAAAGCTAAGAGCTTCTTTAAAGTCTTTTTCGAATGTCATATCTATCTAAAATTAAAAGTAGAACCCTCTTTTGTTGATTTGCTTTTAAAATACTTATTATTGACCCGTACTTCCAAATCCTCCTTCACCTCTTTGAGTTTCTGTCAAGATGTCTTCTTCTTGCCACTCGGCTTGTTCATGTTTTGCTAGAACAAGTTGAGCGATACGGTCACCTGAATTTATGGTGAAAATCTCTTTAGATAAATTCACCAGAATAACTCCAATTTCTCCACGGTAATCTGCATCTATAGTGCCTGGAGAATTGAGAACGGTGATGCCTTTTTTGAGAGCCAAACCGCTTCTTGGTCTTACTTGAGCTTCCACACCAAGAGGAAGTTCTATAAAAAGTCCTGTTTTGACAAGACAGCGCTCTAAGCTTTCTAAATAAATAGGTTCCTTCATATTTGCTTTCAGGTCTACTCCTGCAGATTGAGACGTCTCATACTTAGGCAATTCAAAAGCGGAACGATTGATAATCTTTACTTTCATGGTTATTTTGATTTTATAAGTCTTTGGAGTTCCTCTTTTTCGCTTAGATAAACTCCAACACAGAATACTAAAATAAGAAAAATTCCCACTGGGTAATTTTCTCTGAAATAATAAAACGAAAGTATAGAAAATAGAATTGAAACACCGAGGTAGATTGATATTTTACCGTATTTATAAGGAATGGCATAATACTTTTGACCCAAGAAAAACGAAAGTAACATCATACTGGCATAGGCGGTTAAGGTCGCTATTGCTGACCCAACATAACCGATTTCAGGAATTAACCAAAAGTTGATTCCTATTGTAAAAAGCGCTCCAATTGAGGAAATATAAGCGCCATAGTGAGTTTTGTCTGTGACCTTATACCAGACAGAAAGATTGTGATAAATTCCTAAAAACAAATTGGCCAGCAGAATGATTGGAACAATCTTCATGGCTTCCCAATAGCTCTCATCTTGTATTAGCAGCTGTTTAAAGAGATCTGCAAATACCATAACGCCCAATAAAATTATAGATCCAACAATCACAAAATATTTGGTGATCATCGCGTAAGCTGTTTTGGGATTTTTGCTGGACGCATGACTAAAAAAGAAAGGCTCTATACCCAATCGAAAAGCCGTGGCAAAGAGAGTCATAAACATCCCTAGCTTATAACAAGCCGAGTAAATCCCAATTTGTTCTTTAGCTATGTTTTCTGGTAACATCCGTTCCAAAAACAAGCGGTCTACAACCTCGTTGATAGAAAAGGCCAACCCCGCAATCAAAACCGGAAGACCATAGGACATCATAGATTTCCATAGGCTCCAGTTAAATTCAAATTTGATTTTCTTAAAGAAATCGAACAAAAGAAATAAAGTAACCCCACTGGCAATTAGCATAGAGATAAAGATGTAGGTTACTTCAAAATTAGGAATATAGATCGATTGGAAGAAAGAGTTTGTTTCGGACCATTGGCCCAAATAGAGAAGAAAAAACACGCTCAAGCCCAGATTTATGGCAACGTTGACAGTTTTGATAAATGCAAATTTCACAGGTTGGCTGGTCGCTCTTAACCAAGAAAATGGGATAATTGCCAAAGCATCTAAGGCCAGAATCCAAATGATGATTTGTAGATTTTGAGGATTGATCCTTGTGAAATTTTCAATGTTTGATATCGATAGGTAGGCTAAGGCTAGAAAAGCCAGAGTTGTGAAGAGAATAGACCAAGTGGAGGTGTGTATCACTTGAGATTTATCTTCTTCTTTATTATAAAACCTGAAAAAAGCCGTTTCCATCCCGTATGCTAAAATCACATTGAAAATAACAAAGTAGGAGAAAATGATGGAGTAATCTCCAAAGGAAGTGTTTTCTAGAACCCCAGTATATAAAGGAACCAAAATAACTGAAAGCATCCTCGGGATTACTGTCGCTACTCCGTAAATAAAGGTGTTTTTAAAAAGCTTTTTATAGATACTCACCCGAGAAATTCATTTTTTCAAATGTAGTAAATTATAAAGTCGAACCATTACAAAATAAGTTGTCACATAACTTATACCAATTTAGCATTCAAATGTCGTATAAAATCAGTTTCTTTTTCACTTACTAATCGTCATAAAATAGAACCATAACTATTGCTATGCTTATATTTTTTTCTTCAATTAAGTAAAAAATAATTCAAATTTTTAATGCAACATTTAAAAACTAAATTGGTATTGGTGGTTTGTTATCCTAAACTTACCTGAATGCAACTGGCAGGCAGACTTGTTTTAGGATCTAATTGCATTAGTTGATACTATCTCTTGGAGCTTATTTCTAACTATACGGTCATAACGTATGCAGATTTTTTATATGATAGTTATTTACTGATTTTTACTACCTCTATTTATGTATTTTTCCGTTATCGACTCCACTACTATCTTATTGATGGTCTTTAGAATTCCCTTTTAAACCTTTTTTTAGTTTTTGATTGTAATCTGACAATTCATCTTCTTCAAAATAACCCCTTTCTATATTTAAGGCTCTAAATTTCATAAATAAATCAAAGCTATTTCCACCCTCACTAATCCATTCAAATAAGGTGTTTAAAGCAATTTTTAAATGAGTAGATATGTAAGCCTGTCGGCTATCTGCATTACGCCTTCCTGAATTGTCTATTTTTTTACCAGTTAAAAATATTGTCTTCTCTTCTCTAACAACTTTTCGTAATTCATCATAAGAGTCCCCTTTTGGTAAGTGATTTTTTAAAATGCCTTGAATCGCATAAAATAATCGATGTGATTCTTTTGGATTTTGTTGATCGTCTGTAAAATCTATATCATAAATATTTTCATCAAGATCTTCTTCGAAGCCTAAATCAAAACTTTTATTGTTGTCAGCTTCTTCTGCAAGCCTTTTTATTTCTTCAAAATTTACTCCTTCTTTCTTATCTTTATCTTTCATCTTGTTTTTAATTCGATATTGTTTCTAAAACTTTTTTTATTTCCTCTGACGGATCTTCAGAAGTCCAAGTATTTAATTTTATAGACTTATAAGCAACTTCTGAAGATATTAGATATTTATTTAATATCGGATAATGTGTCTTTCTCTTAGAGGGATTGTCATGTAGATAGAATCCATAAATTATTGATGGATGCACGTTGTTATCTTTAGCGTATTTAGATACTACTAAGTGAGTCTTTATATTCGGAAATATAAAATCCATTTTTTCATCAGCAAACAACATTGTTCTAGCAAAGTGATTTGCCCTATCTTCATTTAATAACAATAAATCTGGATGACCTGTTAGATGGTATTTGTTCGTTCTTAAATCCTCTAAGTCATACATAATATGACACAACTCATGAAAAAGCGTGAACCAAAGCATATCATATCTGTTATAGTAATCTGTTAAAACGATACATGGTTTATTGTTTACAATAAACGTTGCTCCTTTAACTGATGTTTTAGTTACATGTTTTTGCACAATCACACTAACTCCTACAATATATAAAGCACGAATCACGGTGAGTAAACCGTTTTTTTCCAATCTAGTATACGGTCTTATTTTCGGGATTAATTTTTTAAAATCATTAAAATCAAATTCATTTGGATTATTTATAGCTTGTAAATTGTTATAAGCGGATTTAACCCAAAAATCATTCATTAGATCACTTCCAG
This sequence comes from Psychroflexus torquis ATCC 700755, assembly GCF_000153485.2. Classification (NCBI taxonomy): domain Bacteria; kingdom Pseudomonadati; phylum Bacteroidota; class Flavobacteriia; order Flavobacteriales; family Flavobacteriaceae; genus Psychroflexus; species Psychroflexus torquis. The sequence goes on from NC_018721.1 coordinate 1,838,341, forward strand.
ATCTTTTTCCTTTACTAAATAAGGGTTGTGCAACGTAGGTTGTATAATCAAAAATAGAAGGTATTTTGAAGTAAGATATAATACGTTTTTCTATTAACTTGAAATCTGTTTTAGATTTAATAAAGCCCATCTTTTTAAGACCTTCTAAATCGAAATTTCTAACTATATAGTTCGCTTTTCGATTGTCCTCAATTTCTGAAATATACTCCGGCTCTAAAGATGAAACATACACCTTAACAGTGTCCTCTATATTCAAATCTAAAAAATTACTAATCTTTATTATAGAAATTAAATCAACTTTTTTGCTGTCACCATTTATGATTCTAGACATAGTGTCTTTATTGATACCGATAAGGGATGATAATTGTCTATCTGAAGATATAAATAACAATTTTTTTTTTTCATCAAACAAGTCTTTAAGGGTCTTTTGACCGCTAATCCCTAGAAGGTCATAAATTGCTGATAAATCGGCGTTTTTTTGCATAATGTCTCATTATTGAGACACAAAAGTACTAAATAAAACTTAATAAATTTACACTTTGTATCAAAAATGAGATTATTTTATTAACTGGCTATAAGTTATTCTTTTCTCTAAATTAGTAAGCAATAGTTTAAATCTAACTGTTTTGATGTTGGTAAATAAATTATATCTAAAGACAAACTCGTCAACATATAACTGTAAGTGTTTTAAGATTTAAAATAATACACGATAAGTATACCTCGCCTATTCTACAGAAATTAGAATATCATCCAGTTCATAAGTTCCATCACTAGCTTCAGCACCGCTGCCTATATATCTGAAGGCGATATAGCCATCTCCTTCAAAACAGGACATATCTACAAGTCCAGAACTGACCCAGTCTGCAAAAAATTGATCATCTTGAACGATCTCTGCATCTAAAATACTTGCCCAATTTGCTGCAGAGACGCCTTCTTCTGTTCCGTCCCAGTCAACAGAATAAAGAACCTGTAATACGCTTTCATCGGAAAAGCTGTTGGAAGTTTTAAATTCTAATGTGACTTTGGAATTGGCCTCTACAGGGATTTCTGGAGTAATCAACCAAGACACATTGGTGACATCCCCAGAGTTAAATGAACCGGCTCTCGCCGATATTCCTAAAGACTGGTTAGTCCCATTATCTAAAAAAGCTTCCCAAGCTTCAGAACCCGATTCTATATAATTGGTCCAGCCAGGAATACTCAGGGGATTATTGGTGTTTTGGTCTTCAAAATCTACAGTGATGAATTCCATTGCTGCTGGAATAGCAGCGATTCCACAAGAAAACACAAGGGGATCACAGCGTTCTCCTACCATATCCACATCTTCAGGAGAATTGATATAAAACGTAAAAAACTCACCGAGGAAATCTCGTGTAACAATCCCTTTCAAGCTACCAGACCCAGGAGGTAGAGAAAGCCCTTTAAAATCGGAGAAGGTACTTGTACTAAACATAAGTTCTGCAGAACTTACGCAGCTTTCCAAACTCCTTTCTCCATTAAATTCATCTTGTGTCTCGGAAGCATATGTTGTAGAGGTATTGTTCAAGAAGTAAATACTTGAAAATTGAACATCCGTAAGCTCAACATAAGTGTTCGCATCCGTAAACACCAGTTCTGATATCTCTTTTTGAGTGGCGACAACTTGTGCGGTCATGGTATCTCTTATAATATGATCTTCTACAAAAGATTCTGGAATTGTTCCAACAGTACTCCCATTTATCACTCCCAATCTGGGTTCACTACCTTCTCTCTGACCTAAAGTAAGACCATCCAGTTTAATATATACCTTTCTTCCAAAGTTATATTTTGTAAACAAGGGACTAAGATCTACTTGCACAGCAATACCATAAGTAGGAGCTTCTGGCTTATCTTGGACAATGAGCTCTCTAAAGAAATTCCCACCTTCATCGTTCGACACGACATAGGCTTCAGCAAAATTATTCGTTGCCTCAAACGTAAAGAGGCTGTCGTTTTGAGCTAGAACTCCAGCTAGAGAAGCTAAACTTATAATGTTACCCTCTATTTCCGGAGGGGTTTCCAAAAACTGAGGTGCATTATAATCATCATCTTCTACACAAGAAGAAAAGAATAGGAGCGTCCCTAAGCAAAGGAATATCAAATTTGTTTTTATCGGTTTCATCAGTCTGTCTTTTTATACTTTTAGAATCTTATGTATGTGCTTAAATAATAGGTAGTCCCGAAGCCAAAGAAGTACCGGTTACCAAATAGAGGTCCATTTTCCCGATTGAGATCTTCGCCTCTGCTTCTATAATTACTCGTTCTAGATTGTTCGAATCCTCCTGTTTTGTAGTCTTGATCTAGCACATTATTGACCACTGCAAAAAAACCTACGAAGTAATCTTTCACTTTCCAAGATTTCCCACCTATCATATTCACGAGCATATAGTCATCAAAGCGTTCCTGCTTTAAAATATCCTTAGCTAGAACTTCATCATAATCATTATAAAGAATTCCATCGGTATCCAAAGCAAAATTATCAGATCGTAAAAGTCCACTTGGACTTATATAGGTATGAGAAAAGTGATTGACAGTGACGCCAAAATTCCAATATTGAGGATCTCGGTACTCAAAACCCAATTGGAATACACGTTCTGGACCACTAGGAACTCTCACATTTTTTAACTCGGTTTTACCATCGCCAAACCTCAGCTTCGCCTCTGGAAAGTTCTGACTGGACAAATACAAATTTGGATTACTATCGTAAATGTAGTGCCCAAAAGAGCCTGCTGCCTTAAGAGTTAATGTTGTGAGAACTTTAGCTTCTACACCAAATTCAGCCCCATAATGCAACCTGTCAATACCCGTCATGACTTCCTGCACAAAAGCATTATTTTGATTGTTAGCCACGGGTAGACCTGTTAATTCTTCTGTATAATAAAACCCAACATTGGTTTCATCTTGAAACCCAGTATAAAACCCCGTGATGCGCCCACTTATAATTGGAGATTTATAAATATAACTGAGATCTGCAGATTGAATTTTCACCTCCGTTATACCTTCAACTACATCTCCATTTTGTCTGGCGTTGCTGTAGGAATTCTGCAAAGTAGGTGCATTTTGAAAGTAAGCCGCATTTAGAGTAAAAACATGTCTTCCCGTTAACCTAAAAGTCGTGCCTCCTTTTAGAGCATAGGTTGTGAAATCCAATTCTTCTCCAAGACCAAAAGAACGATCTCCTGAGAAAAATCCATTTTCATATAAGCCTGTTCTTTGATAGGTTGTCTTCCCAAAGCTTAAGCCCGTGTAAAAATCTATACGTTTATATTGAAGTTGAGCTTGAGCAAACACATCATAAACTTCTGCATCTACCTTATAATTGTATTTATAACGTTCTCCTTCTAAAACAAGGCGATTAGGATTTCTGAGATCACTCTGAGCCAAATCTGTTCCTATCCCAGTAATCAATGCACTTTCCTCAGCAAAAAAATCTACATCTAAATAGTGGTCTCCGCCTAACAGATCTTCTAGCTGAGCAAAGTTTTCACTCTCGAGCTTCCTGTAGTTTAACCGACCATTAAGTGTTATATTTTCGGCTAATTTTACATCCAAAATAGTATTAGCCATGACTTGTTTGTCTTCAACACGATCGGATTGAATAGCATAAGTAGAATTTCCACCCCTATTTTGATTTAAGAAATTGGCAAAGTAAAGATCCTCCCATTGAAACTGACCATCGTTTTGAAACTCCCGCTGAGCTAAAAAAGCCCCTTGATAATCTAGTGGGGTCGGGTTAGGATCTCTTAAATAATAGCTTGGTAAGTTTTGATAATAAATAGGCGAAGGATTTCTTGCCCCGCCTAAATAGGCTTGTTCACCAGTATTAGGATCTGTAAATAATCGCGTGCCGCCGTTTTCTACGCGAGTGGTAGAGAAGAATCCAAATTGGTAGCCCACATTGGTATTTAAAGAAATATTATCGGCAATATCCCAATAGTGATTCAGCATAAAAACAGGCTCTTCGGTCTTACGAATTCTAGAATTGCGCTGAGCACCATCAAAGCTTCCCCAATTCGGATTGTATTCTATACCTTTTAAGTTGACAACTTCCTGAGTCACCGCCGTTCCTAATCCTCTTCTGTTGGGAGCATAAAAGCCTGTAAAATTGAGACTATGCTTATCATTAATTTGGTTTTCAACAGAAAGAGAAATAGAATTGGCATCGTATAAGGTTCCTTCTCTAAAGCCTTCCTCGCCATAACGTCTAGACAGCAAAACTGAATAGGACCAACCGCCATTGAGTAAACCAGAATTATAACTTCCCATAATTCTGCCCTGATAGCTTCTGTTGGAACTTGCGAAAGACACGCGCCCACCCTTTCTCATTTTGGAGGCTCTCATCATAATATTAGATACCCCAGCTACATCCCCAATGGTGTAATCGCTTGCTTCTGTGTTTTTTGAAAACACCCGATTTCTTTGCACATCGTTAAGTCCTCCCCAGTTCGCCCAATTGGGCCTTCCAGAAAACTGCTTGTTCATTTCCAAGCCATTAATTAGTAATTTACCATTGGCGTTATCTAAGCCTCTTGGGTTAAAAAAGGCAGCACTAAAATCAAATGCTGCAGCTCTTAAGTAGGTATCTTGAGACGAGGCTAAAAGACCAGAAATATTAAAAGAACTCGCATCGTCTCCGTCCAACTCATCATCGGATAAAGAAATGGTGCTTATTTGTCTGTTTTCCTCGCTTAAATCAATAGTGAGATAAATCTCACCAAGGTCTAGTAGTTCTCCTTCATTGATGATGATCGGAAATCGTTTAGACTCATAATTAGTGGAATTTACAGCCAAAATTTGCTCCCCTAAAGGCAAATCTTGAGAAACAAACGTAAATCTTCCTTGTTCATCGGTCAGTACTTTTATGCCCATCCCTTCAATAGAGATAGTTATCCCAGGGAGTGGCTGTTCTGTATCCATTTCTAAAATTGTGCCTTTAACATCAGTTTGCTGAGCAGTAGCAACTATTCCCATTAAGATAAGGGGAAATACATAAAACAGTAAATGAAATCTAAACATAACCGTCTATTATATATTAAAGTTAACATAAGTCTATTTATATAATGCAACTATTTAAATAAAAAAATATGTTATTTTTATATTTAAAACATATACTATACTTTATGTGTAATAAGTATGAGATGATTTCAAATCAGAAATTTCGAGGTCTTTTTTTGGGATTTATAGTCCTTTTGTCTAGCTGTTCTTCGGTGCAGAAGACAACGCCAACATCTCAAGAATCAGAAGAATTCCTTATCAATACTATAGGGTTTTACAATTTGGAAAATTTATTCGACACTGAAGATGACCCTACTAAATTTGATGAAAGTTCTCCCCTTATGGAAATCGCAGAAGGTGAACGCGAGACCATCTACAGAGCAAAAGTCGCAAATATGGCTAAGGTCATTGCTGACTTAGGGTCTGAAGTCACAGGAAAACCGCCGGCGGTGATTGGCGTATGTGAAGTTGAAAACTTTAACGTGTTGCAAGATCTAGTTAACGACCACTCCTTATCTGGCTACGATTACGGGATTATACATTACAACTCGCCAGATGCCAGGAGTATCGACGTCGCCTTGCTTTATAGAAAAAGTATATTCAGACCCATCCACTCCAAAGCCCACGAACTCGTGTTGTATAGCGATATCGATAGGACCAAACGGAAGTATACCAGAGATCAGCTTTATGTTAAGGGGAAATTGGACGGTGAGGAGATGCATTTTATCGTAAATCACTGGCCCTCTAGAAGAGGAGGCGAAAAACGCAGCCGCCCCAACCGAGTAAACGCTGCTAAACTCACTAAAAAAATTAAAGATTCTATACAAACCCAAGACCCCTATGCGAAAATCCTAATTATGGGAGATTTTAATGATGGCCCTTACAACGAAAGTATAAAAGAGGTTTTAGAGGCACAGGAATTTTCTGAAAATTTAGGAATAAGAGGGCTTTATAATCCCCTTGAAAAGCTCTTTAAAAAAGGCATAGGCACCATCGCTTGGAGAGATACCTGGGATCTCTTTGATATGATTCTGGTCTCGAGACCCTTAATTCACACCACCGATTATTCAAGCTATACGCTTTACCAGGCTAATATTTTTAATCCGTATTATCTACAAAATCCAAAAGGCCGCTTTAAAGGCTACCCCTTTCGCTCCTTTGCCGATGGTGGATTTACCAATGGCTATAGTGACCACTTTCCGGTCTACTTATATCTGATTAAGAAAAAACCAACAGAACCCTTGCCTTCAGACTAGAATTTCTATACCATAGTTCGTGTTGGTTTTTATATTCAGTTCAAATTTTTCAATTAACTTTGGAAATTCTAAACCTACAATAGCTCCGTAGTTCAATGGATAGAACAAAAGTTTCCTAAACTTTAGATCTAAGTTCGATTCTTAGCGGAGCTACTTTTTTTGAATTGAAACTTTTTATATAGCGGACTATTTTATTAGTTTATTCGAAAACAAGCTACCACAGTTATTGTCTCTCAACATCAGGAAAGCATATTTGTCATAATGAAGCCGACGTTTGGCTAAGAATGGTCGTCGTCTGCGGGCTTCAAACTTTTCAAGTTTCAAGAAAGTTGAAGCGGGCTACAACCCTTTAATTTAATTCTGTTTCGGCTATTTTTTTTATACATTGTTCTACACTGGCTTTTTACAACATCTCAACCATACTCACCCCATTACTCTTCTTGTTAATCATAATCTGTGTTGGTATTCTCTCCTTCAAATTTTCAACGTGAGAAATGATTCCTATCATTTTTCCATCCGACTGCAAAGTTTCCAATGTTGAAATTACTGTTTCAAGGGTATCTTTGTCTAATGTTCCGAAGCCCTCGTCAATGAATAGAGAGTCTATTTTTACATTTTTACTGGCTAAATCTGATAAACCAAGTGCTAAAGCCAGACTTATGATAAATTTTTCTCCTCCGCTTGACGTGTCGACCAATCGCGCTTGATCGGTTTGGTAATGGTCAATTAAATTGAAATTGAGTTCTTCTTTTGGCTTGTAAACTTCTTCCATTTTTAAGGAATACCGCTTGTTTAATTTGTACAAATGCACATTGGCCAAATCCAGTAAATGTTTTAGGGTTAATCGCTGAACGTAAACATTGAAAGCATCTTTGGAATTACCGATGATCTTAAATAATTCCCTCCAAACGTTACAAATTGCATCTTGGGCTTCAATCTGTTTGTAAACTTCTTGGTTTCTATCCTTAATTTCTTGGTCTTTTCTAAACGCTTCTTTTACTTCCCCTTTTTCTGCTGAAAAACCATCTCTTTTGATTTTTAAATCTTCAGAAAGTGCCTTGCTTTCTTCTTCTGTCGTTTCGAAGGTTTTCGTTTTATTTTGCTTTGAGATAGCTTTGAGATTTGTTTCCTTTAAGGTTTTTAATCTCAACTGTTTTTCCTTGATTCGCTCTTTGTTTTGGGTATGTTTTAGTTTTTGTTCTCTGCTTAACAACGCTTTTTCGATTGCTTCTTTTGATTCGAAATCACTTTCAGAAATTTGAGCATCCAGTGTTGATTTCAGTGAATCATACACCGTTTTTAAAACTACTTGTTCTTTCTTGTTCTCCAGTTTTATAGCTTTTTTTTCCCGTTGAAGATCTAACTGCTTCTGTAATTCTTTTTTACTCAATTCAAGTTTATCAGTCAATTTCTTTCTAATCAATAGCAGACTATTGCGTTTACGTTCTACTGTAATATCAAGTGGTAAAATGGCAATTCTATCTTTATTAAGTTGAACTGACTTCTTATCACTTTCTGTTATTGATTTCTTATGCTCATCATAAGCTTTTACTGATGTTTCAGTTCGCTTATCAATATCAATTAATCTGTTTTTAAATACTCTTAAATCACTTTTTAATTCATCTAAATTCTTCTGGGTTGAATTCAATTGTGTAATCTTTGCTTCAATTCCTTGAATAAATGAAGTTGTATCTTCTATGGATGGCAATTGATAATTGAAACGCGCTAATTTTTCTTTTAACTCATTTTCTAATCTTGCGCACGTTTTCGATAGTTCATCAATCGACTTTTTTTTGCTATCAATTTCAGCAGTCAAATTTTTAATTTTCTCTCCAAGTGAAACATCTTTTGTTTTTAATGCTTCGATGGATTGATTTTGAACTTTGAAATCCTCTGATAATTTATCTTTCTGCTTTTGTAATTGTTGAGCAGAATTAATCTGTCCAGTCATTGCCAACAATTTCGGTGTCGATTGATTGATTTCAATTTCAATTTTGGTTGAATTAGTCAATTCTGTATCAAGTTCCAATTGTTTTGCATTGAATTTGATCTCCTTTAATTCATCATTGAATGCTAATATCTGCTGGGATAAATACTCACTACTTGTCGTGAATTTTATCTCCTTTTTTTCTAAATCAGATTTATTGTTTTTTAAAACTTCTAATTCTTTCGTAAACTCATTGAGCTCATGCAAAGATTTTGAAACACCTACAGATTCCAAATGCTCAGTAAATGGATGTTCTTTGGATCCACATAATCCACAAGGTTGACCTGCAAATAAATTGTGACGATCGTCCTCGTATTTTGAAATGCTTTTTTCTAATTCATAAATCTTTTGAGCTTTTTCCACCAACTTTTCGTGGGTAAGGATTTCCTTAGATTTTGTTTCAAGCTCTTTTTTAAGTGTATCAATATCCGCACTGAGTTTTCCCTTTTGGGTTTGCGCTCTTTCTAATTCTTTTGTTTCTTTTAGGTATTGGACAGAAAACGTTTTCAATTGCTTCCATTTGGATATAATTTCAGCAAGTCTTTTTTCCTCGTTCAATAGATCCGATAAATTATCTTTGGCTAGTTGCTCTTTGATGATAGTGATTTCTCTATCAATCTTTTTAATTTCAGCTATTTTTGAATCAAGTAATTCTTTATTGGATGATAATTCACTTTTTGTAGTTTCAACTCCCTTCTTTTTCTGCTCAATGGTTGAAATGTTTTCATTTAACGCTTCTTTATTTCCATTTAAAGTCGCTAATGCTGCTGTCCAACTAGACATTTCTTGATTTACGGCTGTCAAGAATTTGTTTTGTGTGACAAAATCTTCGTCTATATTTATATTATTTTCTGCTTCCTTTGAGAGTTTAGAACACTCACTTTTCTCATCGCTCAATAATTTAAGCTCTCTTTGCACCTCATCAAGTAACTTTTTAGACTTTTGTTGATTGTCCGCTTCATTCTTTAATTGACCATCCAGTTTCGTAACCAAATCAAATTTTGGTTGCCAGGCTTCGTAGTTTTTGTCCTCTAAATCTAATTCTTCAATTTGTTTTTTAGTCAAACCTGTTAATTGCTCAATTTCAGGTTTGAGTTGCCTCAATTGTTCTTCTAAAAGTTTTAATTGATTCGTTTTTTCAAGACTCGCTTTTTCATTTCTATTGAAATTTTGAATCAGTTCTTTGAATGGTTCAGCTTTTTCATTTAAATCCAATAATTCAAATTCAGCTTTATGATTTTCAAATTCAATGATCACTACTCTAGAATCAAGTTCTAATTTTTCAGATTCATGGGTTAATTCTTTAGATTTTAAATACCAATTCACAATAGTTTGAATGGAATTCATCTCTTTTTCTGCTTCTAAAATATGAACAACGAGTTCTTTATTTTTTGTTGTTAGTTGGATCTTTTCTTCTTCAGAAAGAACATCATCAGCGTTGATTCTAGATTTAATTTCTCTCAAGGTATTTTCTTCCTTGGCTTTTCTATCTAGAATGGCTTGACCAATTTTCTTATAAATTTCTTCGCCAGTGATTTGTTCTAACAATCGACCTTTTTCTGGTCCTTTTGCCGTTAAAAACGAAGCAAATTCTCCTTGGGCCAACATTACAGATCTTAAAAACTGATCATAATCCAATTGTGTAACGCGAATAACATCTTCACTTACCGCTCTCTTTTGGGACGATAAAATGGTATTGGACGTAAGGTTTTTAAGACTTACCTCCTCTTGCGGATTTACAAGCAATTTTCCCGATTTTGAAGCCAAACGCATTCCCCAATAAGCTTCGTAAATGGTATTCTCATTTTCGAAAGTCACCCTACTAAACGCGTCTGTTGCACCATGACTCACGACATCCAACAAAGTTCCTTTTGAATTATTGAATCGCGGAACATTGTGGTATAAAGCAATGGTAATGGCATCTAAAATCGTTGTTTTCCCTGCTCCAGTAGAACCCGTAATGGCATACAATCCGACATCTTTGAATAATTCATTTTCGAAATCAATTACGATTGGAGAATCCGATTTCAATGAATTTAAATTTTGTAATTCTATTTTTAATATCTTCATTTCAATCGGAGCTTATTGATTTTTAACGGATTGTAAGATTTCATTGAATGCATCTTCAATTGCTGGATTATCTTCTAAATCATAGCCAATTTCTTTGCATTTCAACTTAAAAACTTCTGTAGGCAAAAGTTCTTTTATCGATTTAGTTTCTTCCAATAATTCTTCAATACCACGCAATCTTCTTTGATTTTTCAAAGCTGTTTTTAGAATTTCGAATGGATAAGATTCCGCTGCTTTTTTCAATTCATCTGTATTGATATTGTGTTCTTCTGTTAGCGCAATTTCAACCCAAGGAATTAATCTATATTCATTAGAAATCAGGTTTGGGTATTGATTAATACATTCTTGTACCGTTCCCTCGATTTTATAAAAGTTTCTAAAACGTGGAACTAAAACATCATTTATCGCTGAAATTTCATTGTTTTCAATCGTTAGTACAATGATTTTCTTGTCATATTTAATTTCACTAAAGCTGAGAATATTTGGCGAACCAGAATACCTCACTTTTTCAGTTCCTCCGATGATTTGTGGTCTGTGCAAATGTCCCAAAGCGATATAATCAAAATATGTTGGGAAATCTCCAGCACCAATATGACCTAAACTTCCAACATAAATATTTTGTTCGCTCTCGGATACCGAACCACCCGTTGCGAATAAATGCCCCATCGCGATAACAGGCGCATGACTTATGTTAATTAACTGACATTGCTCAGCAGATTGCTGATAATGATTAATTAATGCTTGTTTGTATTTATCCGTTAATTCTTCGAATGATTCTCCAGCGACCGCTTTTCTGATATCTCCATCACGCAAATAAGGAACCGCGCCAATAATTACTTTTTCACCATTAATATCAATTTCAAAAACTTCATCTTCTATATTTTCTGTTGCCCTACCCACAACTTTAATGGAAAGGGCATTCAGAATATGTTTTGGTGCGTTTAATGTACCAGGCGAATCGTGATTTCCTCCTGTAATGATAATCGATTGACAAGAAGTACTTTTCAACTTAATCAAGAAACTGTAATACATCTCCAAACTTTGATTTGAAGGTGCATTGGTATCAAATATATCCCCCGAAATAAGCAGAACATCGATTTTTTCCTTTTCAATATACTTATGAATCCATTTTAGAAAAAGGGTTTGCTCTTCAACTTGACTTTGTTCGTGCAGTCGGTGTCCTAAATGCCAGTCGGCTGTATGAAGTATTTTCATATAGTTTTGGTTTTTTGCTTGTGTAGAATGGATTGTAGTCGAGTAGACAAGGGGAATTTCACCCCAAGCCTCTCACAGAACCGTGCTTGAAAGTCTCCCCTCACACGGCTCTTCTAATTTAATTTACAAAAATAAGCTCTTCCTTTTGCAAGTTGGCAAATTGTAAATTAAAATTAGCTCATCCCTTTGCTCCAGTTCCATTACACTCCCGAAGTTTCGGGATCAACACTACTACGAATGAGTCCGCCTCTGCTTACAACTTTGGTATTCTATCTCTCGATTGTTTCGATTGAATATTTCCCTTCGACTTGTAGCGAATCCTAATGCGGTAGCCTTACACAAGTCTATCATCCATAAGCAGATTCCCAAGTTCCATAATTAAGCCCAAGTAAAGTTCTTGCCACCTGAATGACGCCAGCCTTACAGAAAATAAATAGGTTATCTCTGTAATTAATGTTATTGCTAACATTACTTTTCACTCCGTATCATACTCCGTAGCTTTTGACTGAAAATAGCAACTTCTCGACACCTCGTCAGTGGTTTACTGTAGTTTATCCTGAGCTTGACGAAGGGTTCAACTCCATTACTCACACCTTGCCAACCTCGTGGATTGGATTCTCCTAAACGCTCAGCACCCCCGAAGCTTCGGGGCTCTTTACAACAGCACCTTTAGGGGGTTTAGAGCCATCGCCTATACAACGACTCTGATGGACTTACCATCATCTTAATTACAGCATTCAACCATTTTATGTATTGCCATGGTTGATTCTTGGCACACTATGGATAGTGGCGTGTTTAAGCAACTAATCTAGCAAATAAAAACCGAATATAAAATCTGCAAGGATTTTCTTAAGTAGGCGAGAACTAGCCATTTATTATATATGGTATTGCCAACAGTATTTTTCTTTCAGTTGCGAAGTTTGTTATCTGAATAATTAGATTGTTGTTTTAAATCTTCATTTTTAAAAACGTAATAAACTGATAGTATAAGTGTTATTATTTAAGATGTGTTAAATATTATCAAAAAGTGTATGTCTGTATGTTATAAATGATTTACATATTATTTATTTGAATTAATTGAACTCGCCACGCTTCCTAATAGCGCACCCAGGCGGGTCTTTTTTAATATCAAGTGAAGAAAGAAGACTATCCAAAAAAAGTACTAACACTAGACAAACAAATTACTCAGCTAAAAGATAGAGGCTTAGTAATTGATGATGATGAAATAGCTAAAAATTATCTTAAGAATATAAGCTATTTTAGACTTCAAGGTTACTGGTGGGAATTTCAAATTGATAAGGAAAATCATAAGTTTGTCGAAGGAACAAATTTCAATGATGTAATCAATCTATATACTTTTGATAGAAAGCTTAGATTACTTTTATTTGATGTATTAGAGCGAATTGAAATTGCTTTAAGGACTAAGTTAGTTTATTACCCATCTTTAGAATTAGGTCATTGGTGGTTTGAAGATAAAAATAATTTCTTTGTTGAAGATTTTTTTAATGAATCGGTTAATGAAATTTCAAGCCATTTCTTATATTACTTCGTAAAAATTAATTATTCTTAATTTACATTGGTTTTTTTTAATAGTAAGTATATACCGTAACATATAACAAGAATTGAAAAAAATACTCCTCCCCATTTGATATATATAGCAAGTTCTTTATAGCCATCAGTTGGAAGCTTAATAAAAGTGAAAGCTGTTACTAATCCTATAATTATCAATAAAAATGATGCATTTTTCTTCATTATTCTTAATTTGTTAAAAAAGCAATTCTGAACTTTAACTTAGAATTGCTTTTTTTAATTAAATAATTATTAGCCTGGACAAGAACAATTATCCAAATGCTTTGCTGTTTGATACCCTAAACAAATTAAACCAGATAGAAGAGACCATGTCCAACTACTACAACCTCCAGCTACCAATTCTAACTCATCAATCGATAATTCCATATCATCAATGTCCATTTTTGGTGGTATAATAAGATTTACGAAATCATTCCTTCGAGTTCTTGTTCGGAAGCATTTTCATTACTTGGAATGTTCATTCTAAGTGCATTTTCTTTTGCTTTGTGCATATCCCATTGTTTTCTAGCTGCATTAATTACAACACCTATAACTAATCGAATAGCAACATATTCCATTGATTCAGGAATATATGGAATGTCAATATGTTTGTTCGCAAGTTTCGATAGCCTTTTTATTAACCGTTTTGCCTCATCATCATCTATTCCCTTATCCATACTTCTTACCAAATCGTAAAATTCATTAGGTAAGTTATCATAGAGAAACCTGTCAACTTTAATTACAATCTTAATCAATATCTTCT